>NZ_JBRIQO010000019.1:0-229170 GCF_052983175.1 Streptosporangium sp. G12
CGAGGCCGTCATCGCCGAGAAGCCCGAGAAGGCCGGAGCCGCCCCCGCCATGCCCGGCGGCGGCGACATGGACTTCTGAGTCCACGCGCTTTCGAAAAAGAGGCGACCCCGAAGTGCCGGGGCCGCCTCTTTTTGTTTCCGTGCTCCGCTTCGTCCCCGTGCTCCTCGGCGTCGTACCCCGTCGCCCGGCGCGGTGGCCCGTACGCGGCCCCGAGGCTAGCCGAGCTGCGTGGGCAGCGGCCTGGAGTGCAGGACGGTCAGGGAGGTGACCGCGCGGGTCAGCACCACATAGAGGCGGGCCAGGCCGCGGGGCTCGGCGTCGACGATGTCGGCGGGCTCGGACACGATCACGTGGTCGTACTCCAGGCCCTTGGCCAGGGACGCCGGGACGACCAGGAGGCGGTGGTCCTCGACCGTGTCGGGGCTCAGCACCCGATGCTCCAGGTGGGCCAGGGCCTTGGACACGGCGCCCACCGAGGCGTCGGGGACGATGACGCCGATCGACCCCTCGCGGGCGAGCGCCTCCTCGGCGGCGCGGGCCAGCGACACCGCCAGGTCGGGCGCCGGGCGCACCGACAGGGAGCCCGCGCCGGGCCGTAGCGACCGGGGAGCGGCCAGGTCGGGGGCGACGGAGGGCAGCAGCCTGGCCGCGTAGTCGAGGACCTCCCGGGGCACCCGGAAGCCGAGGGTGAGCTCGGTGACCGCGCCGTCCTCGAAGCCGAGATGGGTGAGGACCTCCGTCCAGGAGCGGGCGGACCAGGGAGTGGTGCCCTGCGCGAGGTCGCCCAGCACGGTGGCAGAGCCGGTGCGGCAGCGCCGCCCCAGGGCCCGCAGCTGCATGGCCGACAGGTCCTGGGCCTCGTCCACGACCAGGTGGCCCAGCGGGGTGGTCCGCTCGATCATGTCGGCCAGCTCGTCCATCAGCGCGCCGTCGGCCGCCGACCACTTGGCCGAGCGGAAGGACTTGGCGGGCTTCGCCCACAGCAGCAGCGACTGCTCCTCGGCCGTGAGGTCGTCCTTGGCCGCGGCGGCGAGGAAGGCGGGGTCGCTGAACAACCGGTGGAGCACCTGCTGCGGGGTCAGCTTGGGCCAGACCAGGTCCACGAGCTGCCTGACCGGCTTGGACCTGGCCACCGCGTCCTGCACCCGGTCGTCGGGCGACTCGCCGCGCTGCTCCATCCGGACGAGCACCAGGTGGGCGAGACGCTGGGCGAGCGTGGCACGCCCCGGGCCGTAGCGGGTGGTGCCGCGCAGCGCGGCGACGATCTCGCGGACCTCGTGGTCGGCCACCCGGTAGCGGTTGATCCCCTTGGTGAACAGCACGCCCTCGGTGGGCTTGACGACGTGCATCCACAGGGCGCGCCCGAGCACGGGGACGATCCTCGCGTCACCCTTGATCGTGCTGGTGGCGGGGTCCTCCGGGGCGGAGTGGTCGCCGAGGATCCCGGCGGCCGTGGTCTGGTCGACCTTGACCTCACCCAGGGCGGGGAGCACGGAGGAGATGTAGGAGAGGAACGCCCGGTTCGGGCCGACGATCATCACGCCCGACCTGGCGAGCCGCTCGCGGTGGGTGAAGAGCAGGTAGGCCGCCCGGTGCAGGCCGACGGCGGTCTTCCCGGTGCCGGGGGCGCCCTGGACGCACACCGTCCGCCCCAGGTCCGAGCGGACGATCTCGTCCTGGTCGGGCTGGATCGTCGCGACGATGTCGCGCATCGGCCCCGAGCGCGGACGCTCGATCTCCTCGGTGAGGATCCTGCTCTGGGCGAGGGCGGGGCCGCCCAGGTCGAGGCGCTCGTCCTCGTAGGCGGTCAGGTCGCCGCCCCGGTAACCGAACCTGCGGCGCAGCGCGACGCGCATCGGGTCGGACGGGCTGGCCTGGTAGAAGGCCCGCGAGACCGGGGCCCGCCAGTCGATGACCAGGGGGCGGCTGCTGTCGTCGTGGACGTGCCTGCGCCCGACGTAGACCGTACCGGGAAGGTCGTCTCCCGCCTGGCGGTCGAGGCGGCCGAAGAACAGCGGCGTGCCGGAGTGGTCGGCGAGCGCCTCGACGCGCTGGTCCAGCAGCGCCTGCAGGATCTGCTGGGAGACCCAGTCTCCGGCGGCGTCGGAGGAGAGGGAGCGGGCGTGCTCGCGCATCGCGCGGAGCGCCGCCCTGGAGGTGGCCAGGTGTTCGCGCTCGGCGGCGAGAATCCGGGCGGGATCGTCGGTTATGTCAGGGGCCAATTGATGTGCGGGCACGCTGAAGCGCCTCCCATTCGATAAACGGAGGTGGTGGTCATCGGGCAGCGAATCGACCAGCTTAGCGGCGACTCACCCGCGTCTCAAAAGGATTAATGCCGGACTGGGAAGCGGCGGTCGCGGGTATCCCAACGGTCGTGCGGATCTCCCCTGTCATACCGGCCGTCGCCAGTCTTCTCCTGGCCGCGCTCTGGGGATTCTCGGTGTTCGCGGGCTGGGGGGTCGAGGCCTTCTGCTCCGACCCCGGCTGCGTGGACGGGCTGGCCGGGGTGGTCAGGCTGTCGTCCCTGTTCGCGGCGGTCGCGGTCTGTTGCACGGCGGCCGCCCTGCTGGCGCCGGGGAGGCGCGGCGCCGGAAGTCGTTTCACCGCGCTGATGACCGCCGCGGTGGCCGCCTGGGTGGTCGCGGAGGGCGTTCTCTTCGCGGGCGGCCTGATCGTCCGGTCGTCATTGTGATCGCCCGGGCGTCACCCTGATCGCAGGGTCGCCACCCCGATCGTTCGGTAGTCGATCTGCCACCCTCCGTCATTCTCTGTCGAAATAGCGAAAAAGCGCGGCAAACATGGTGACTCCCTCAGATCATGGGGGTATGTCGCCAGTGGCCGCCGAGGCCTAGCGAGGGGGTGGTTTGTTTGTCGAAAGCCCGCGGGATTTCGTGGACCTGACACAAATTGACGACGTGTTCGCCAGGTGGGGTCATTCTCCGGCGAGCACGTCGTCCGCGTCGATGATCTGGTACGCGTACCCCTGCTCGGCCAGGAACCGCTGCCGGTGGGCGGCGAAGTCCTGGTCCACCGTGTCACGGCTGACCACCGAGTAGAACCGGGCCCCGCCCCCGTCGGCCTTCGGCCTCAGCACCCGGCCCAGCCGCTGAGCCTCCTCCTGCCGGGACCCGAAGGTGCCCGACACCTGGATGGCCACCGCCGCCTCCGGCAGGTCGATGGAGAAGTTGGCGACCTTGGAGACGACCAGGACCTGGATCTCCTTGTCGCGGAACGCCTGGAAGAGCCGCTCCCGCTCCTTGACCTTCGTCTCCCCCTTGATCACCGGCGCGTTCAGGTGCTCGCCGAGCTCGTCGAGCTGGTCGATGTACTGCCCGATGACCAGCACCTGCTCGTCCAGGTGCCGGCGGACCAGCGCCTCGGTCACCCGCGTCTTGGACGGCGTGGTCGCGCAGAACCGGTAGCGCTCCTCGGACTCGGCCATCGCGTAGGCCAGCCGCTCCTCGTCGGTCAGCGTCACCCGCACCTCGACGCAGTCGGCCGGGGCGATCCAGCCCTGGTTCTCCATCTCCTTCCACGGCGCGTCGTACCGCTTGGGACCGATCAGGGAGAACACGTCGCCCTCCCTGCCGTCCTCGCGCACGAGCGTCGCGGTCAGGCCCACCCGCCGCCTGGCCTGCAGGTCGGCGGTCATCCGGAAGATCGGCGCGGGCAGCAGGTGCACCTCGTCGTAGACGACCAGGCCCCAGTCGCGGGCGTCGAACAGCTCCAGGTGCCGGTAGACGCCCTGCCTGCGGGTCGTCATCACCTGGTACGTGGCGATGGTGACGGGCCGGATCTCCTTCTTCGTGCCGGTGTACTCGCCGATCTCGTCCTCGGTCAGCGAGGTCCGCTTGAGCAGCTCCTGCTTCCACTGGTGCGCGGAGACCGTGTTGGTCACCAGGATCAGCGTCGTCGCCTTGGCCTGCGCCATCGCCGCCGCGCCCACGATCGTCTTGCCCGCCCCGCAGGGGAGCACGACCACGCCGGAGCCGCCGTGCCAGAACGCCTCGGCGGCCTCCCGCTGGTAGGTGCGCAGCTCCCAGCCGTCCTCGGTGAGCGCGATCGGGTGGTGCTCGCCGTCGACGTATCCGGCCAGGTCCTCGGCGGGCCAGCCCAGCTTGAGCAGGTGCTGCTTGATGTTTCCGCGCTCGCTCGGGTGCACCACCACGCCGTCGTCGCCCAGGCGCTCGCCCAGCAGCGGCTGGATCTTCTTGGCGCGCAGGACCTCTTCCAGCACGGCCTTGTCGGTGCTGGTCAGGGCGAGCCCGTGAACCGGGTGCTTCTCCAGGCGGAGCCTGCCGTAGCGCGACATCGTCTCGGCGACGTCGACCAGCAGCGCGTGCGGCACGGGGTAGCGGCTGTGCGCGATCAGCGCGTCGATCACCTGCTCGGCGTCGTGCCCGGCGGCCCGCGCGTTCCACAGCGCCAGAGGGGTGATCCGGTAGGTGTGCACGTGCTCGGGGGCACGCTCCAGCTCCGCGAACGGGGCGATCGCCTTGCGGCACTCCCCGGCCCTCTCGTGATCGACTTCAAGGAGCAGGGTTTTGTCCGATTGGACGATCAATGGTCCGTCAGTCACAGACTTCTCCCTTGGTCACCGCAGGTTACGGCGGATCAGCTCATGGTCGCACCCGTGGACGCCCGAAGGGTCGTCCCGCGCTCCCTGTATGCAACAGACGGGAACGTCCGGGCAGTCCCGACCGGCCCATCCGGTCTCCCGCGCCCGTCCGTCACCTGCCCGTCCGTCGTGTGCCCGGTCCGCGCGCGCCCGCCTGTCGCGTGTCCGCCCGTCGGGTGTCCGTACGTCGTGTACCCGGTTCGCGCACGCCCGCCCGCCGGGTGTCCGCCCGTCCGGACGCCCGGTCCTCGCGTGTCCGGTGCCGCGCGTACGGCTCCGGCGGGCGGTCCTCGGCATGGTCAGCTCGGGCCGAAGGCGCCGTTGAGGCCGGCGACGATGAAGAAGGCCACGCCCAGGACGAGCAGCACGACGTTGGCGCCGACGCTGATCCAGGTCCACTTGAGCAGGTTCCTCGCGCCTCGCGGGTCGGTGTCGACCCTGCCCAGCGCGAGGCCCGACAGGATGGTGCCGATGAGGCCGCCGGGGCTCGCGAAGCAGCTCAGCGCGAGCACGAGGCTGATGACCAGGGCGACGATAGCGTGCGTCCTGACGCTCTCGACCTCGCGGGACGGCGGCGCCCCGTAGCCCTGCCCGTACCCCTGCCCGTAGGGCTGCTCGCCGTAGCCCTGTCCATACCCCTGTCCGTAGGGCTGGTCGGGATGGCCGGGGGTCTGGCCATAGCCCTGGGCCTTGCCGTATTCGGGCTGACCGTACTCCGGCTGGACGTACTCCGGCTGGTAACCCTGCTGGGTCTGCTCGTAGCCGTACGGCTGCCGGTCGTGGCCCGGGGCCTGGCCCGGCCCCGTGGCGTAGGGGCTCTTCCAGTCGTCCGGGTTGGTGCTGGGGCCTTCGGAGTGACCGCTGCTCACTGGGGATCTCTCGCTTCTTTGGAGCTCAGAACGTCAACTGTTATCACGATATGGGTCGTGAGCCGGGTGTCAGGGGCGAATGGACTCGGTCGCATCCCGGCGGCCGGAGGAGACCCGGAGGAGGACCCTCGCGCCTTGGCGAGCGTCCCGCTGAACGACGCGGCGGACGGTGCGCCGCCACCGGACCGTCGGCCGAGCTCGTGGCGGCCCCGTTCCGGAACCTGAGACTACCCCGTGCTCTCGTCCGGCACACCGGGGCCGCACGGGCTTTCCGGTCCCCGGCGGAACCGGCAGGGGGCGTCTCACACGATGTCGGCTATGCCGGTGATGCGGTGCAGGGCGAAGCGGTGCACCGCCGCCCGCGTCTCGTCGTAGGCGGTGAGATAGCCGCCCTCCATCCGGGCGGGTTCGAGGATCCGGCTGGTGGCGTTGCCCTGGGAGTCGAGGTAGCCGATCCAGACCTGCGATCCCTGCCGGATGGCCTCGCGAAGGGCGGTGATCGTGGCGGTGGCGGGGGAGCGTGGCACCTGGCCGCCGGGGGCGGCCACCGGGGCGCGGCGAGCCTGGTGCGCGGCGTCGCCCGCGCGCACGGCGCGCACGGCGGCCGCCACCACGTCGGCCTCGTGGCCGCTGAACGTGACCGGGGAACGGCCCGCGGAGGTGCCCTCGGTCCGGCGGACGTCGAGCTGGGTGATGATCACGTCACCGTCGAGCGACTCCGCCGCCGGGGCGTAGCCCATCGCGCGCAGCGAGTCGACCAGCGCCGGCCGGGAGGACTTGGAGGCGATCACCGTGGGAGCGAGCCGCCGCAGCCGCAACGGGATCGCCCGCTTGTCGGCCATCACCTCGTCGAGCAGGGAGGGGTCGTCGCACCGCACGTACGCGCTCGCCGTGCCGACGCGCATCCGGCCGTGTCGCCTGGCCACGTCGGTGACCAGGTAGCTGAGCGGCTGCGGCACGGGCGTGGTCGAGTGGCGCTCCAGCATGGCCAGCAGCTCGTCGGCACCCTGCCCGGCGTCCAGTGCCCGCCGGATCGACCGCTCGTCGAAGCGGTAGACCGTCGCGCCGCCGGTCGACTCCACCTCGGCCGCCATCGCCAGCCACCGCCGCAGGTCGCCGGTGAGCGGCCCGGGGGCGACCGCGGTCAGGTCGGCCTGAAGGAGCACGTGGTCGAGCGGCTCGGGCAGCAGCGGGAGCAGCAGGTGGGCGGCGGACACCGGACGGCCGCCACCGCCCGGACCGGCCGGGACGGCCGAACCGCCGGCGCCGCCGGAGGAGTCGGGGAGCAGGGCGCGACCGTGGGCCGCGAGCGCCCCGAGCCCGGTGACGCCGATCTGCTCGGCCTCGCGCAACGTGAACTCCACCAGCTCGTCGCGGTGACCTCCGCGACGACGGGGCTGCTCCCAGGCCAGGCGCTCGCGTACCGCGTCGAGGGTCGGCGCCACCCCCGGCGTCGAGGCGAGCACGCCCAGGGTCGTGGCGCGGACCTCGGCGGCGGCCGGGCGCCGCAGGTCGGGGTGGAGGGCGTTGAGCAGCCGGTCGCGCTCGTCGCGCTCGCCGATGACCCCCGGCACCCGGTCCATGGTGAGCCAGGCCGTGGCCAGCACCACCCAGCGGTCCTCCGTGGACTTCACCCGCCAGCCGTCGTAGACGGGGGTGGGCAGCCAGTCGCCGTCGACGGTGCCGCTGGCCGCGATCAGCCCCGCCGCGTACGACACCTCGACAACCAGCCCCGCCACCCACTCGGGCAGGTCGAGCAGGCCCGCGGTCCGCTTGAGGTCACGCACGGCCAGGCCGCCGCTGCGGAGCACGCCGGGCGGGTCGGCGCTCCAGCGCTCGCACAGCTCCTCCACCGCGCGGGTGAACGTGAACGCCTGCCCGGCGGCCGTGCGGTCGGCGAGCCTCCGGTCGCGCTCGGTGCCCTCGGTCGCGGGCGGGAAGGGGGACAGGTCCCGGTGGATGCGGCCGCCGCGCAGGAACAGGGCGACCTCGCGGGGCAGCACCACGGTCTCCTCGCCGGTGGCGGCGAGCAGGGCACGGGAGAGGAGCTGCTCGATCGGCGACTGCGCGGTGGCGGCCCGCACCTCACGGCGGGCGTTGGGCACCCGGCCGCTGGCCGGTCCCCAGACCAGCTCGTTCAGCGCGGACCGCGCCTGCGGCGAGACCTCCTCGACCAGCCGTCCGACGATTTCCCCGTCGCGGAGCAGCGCGGCGAGCGTCTCCTTGGTGGCGTTCCCGGTGTCGCCGGTGGCGCCGCCGTCGCCCGTGACGTCCTGGACAAGCTCGGCCAGCCGCTCGGCGGGGTGGTGCCTGAACGCCTCCACGGCGGGCGGACCGAGCCCCGCGGGAGCGTCGAGCACCTCCCGCACCCCGGGCGCCGGAGCCAGGGCGCGGTCGGGCCCGTAGATCAGGGCCATGGTGCGCAGCCGCTCGACCGTCTCCTTGAGGGCGCTCTGGAACTCCGGATCGGCCGCTCCAGGAAGGGCGCGGGCCATCTGGGCACGCAGTGACCTGTAGGCGACCGGGCCGGGCAGCACGGCCAGCGTCTCCACGACCGCGAGCGTGAACCGGTCGAGCCGGTCGAGTGCCCTGCCCACCGCCGACGGGCTGCTCGCCCGTCCGGCAAGTCCTTCCAGGTGGGCGGGCACGGGGGTGATGAGCTCGGGCCGCACGGAGACGAGAGCCCGCAACCGGTCGTCGCTCCGGCCGCGCAGCCACTCGGTGAACTCCGTGCTCATTCCGCCAATGGTAGGAGGCTTGACCGACATCGCGCGGCCTGGGGGAATTTCGGGATCCCGTGAAGAGGGCCGGCCGATCACGTGATGGACGGTGAATGGGGGAAGAAGCTCACGAGCGAGACGATGTCGAGAGAGGATGGCCAGTGTGATCGAGCGTGCGGACCAGCTCGTCCTGGACTACGTCAGCAAGGCGGCCGACGCGGCCCACGGCGTGCTGCCGCCGAGACAGCGGATCGACTTCGTCGCGGTGCTGCGCAGGCGGATCGACGCCGAGCGGGCCGGAGTGGACGACCCCGCCGCCGTGGCGAGGGTCCTGGCCCGGTTCGGCGACCCGGCCGCGCTGGTCAGTCGCGAGTTGCGCCGCCTGGGGAGGGAGGCGCCCTCCCGGGCTTCGGAGAATCCACCGGGGCGCCCCGAGCCGCGGGTTTCCGAGAAGGGTTCCCGGGGTTCCCGGAGATCCGGGGGTTCCGGGGGTTCCGGGGGCTCGCGTGAGGACTCCGGCACGGTTCCCAGGCCCCGGGAGGATCCCGCGGGGACCGCCGGCGGCGCCGGCCGCTCCATCCGCGCCACGGATCTCACCGTCACCTCAGCCGTCGATCCGGTGGCCGCCATGCCTCTCTCCGCCCCCACCCCGGAAGGTTCGGTCCCCGAGGACCACGACCCCCCTCGGGGAGGGCACGTCCCCGAGGACCGCGACCCCACCTCCGAGAGGCCCGGTCCCGAGGATCCCGCTCCCACGCCGCAGGATGCGGTCTCCGGCCCGGGCGGTCCCGGTCGCACGCCGGAGGGTTCACCGTCTCCGGCCACCCCCGATCCAGCGGCGCCCTCGCCCACGCCTTCACCCACGCCCTCGCCCTCGTCTTCACCCGCGCCGGGTGAGGCGGAGACGGCCGGACGTGCCTCGTCGGCCGCCCGCGAGAGCACGCCGGGGGATCCCGGTCTCCCGCCCTCCCGCCGCCCCGTTCGGGGGCATCCGTACGCCTCGACCGGCGCCGGCCCGGACGCCGGCGAACCCGCGCGGGGTCATCGCACCCCGGATCGTCCCGAGCCGGAGCGCCCGGAGCCGGATGCTCCCGGGTCCTCGGCCTCGCGCGGGTCCAGGTGGGTGGAGCGGATCTTCCCGGCCCGCGCGCGGTCGTCATCGGCCGTCCCGGAATCATCGGCCGTCCCGGAATCATCGGCCGTCCCGGAATCATCGGCCGTCCCCGGATCATCGGCCGTCCCGGAAGAGGACGAGCCCGACATCCCCCCCGGTAGCCGCCCGGGAAGCGGGGGAGACGCCGCGGACGAGTGGGAGGACGCGGTGGAGAGCGACCCGCCGACCGAGGAGATCCCGTCCGTACAGGACCCTCTCCCGCCGCCGGTGGCACGGCGGGAGACACCGGAGCCGCCTCCGGAGTCTCAGGAGCCGAGGAAGCCGCGGGAACTTCAGGGGGAGCGGGTGGAGGATCCGAAGGGAGATCGAGTGGAGGCGCCGCGCGGGAAGCCGGGAGGCGCGGAGGACCGCCCGGGGCTTCCGCCCGGCGTGGCCAGGGGAATGCGGGAGGCCGAGGAGCGGCTGGCCAGGAAGCAGGCGCGAAACCGGCCCGGCTGGCTGCGCCGGCGACGCCCGGCCCGGTCGAGGGAGGACGTCGTCCCCGGTACCCAGGACGCCCGGACGATCCTGCTGGGCCACCGGCGCGAGATGGTCGGTCTGGCCCTGCTCGCCCTGGCCGGTCTGCTGATCCCCTTCCCGTTCGCCCCGATCGCGATCTTCAGGATCCCGGTGCTGGTCTGGGCCGTCGCGGCGCTCGTCGTGATCGCCTGCGAGAACTGGCACACCTCCGACAAGGCGCTCGGGCTGGCCGCTCCGATCGTGAGCTACTCCCTTGGTGGCGGACTGGTCGCTCTCGTAAGGGCCAGGAACGACCTCGGCACGGTGGTGGACGAGTTCTTCACCATCAGCGGGCTCATGTTCATGCTCGGTACGGCGTGGGCCGTCTTCTGGCTGGCCTACCGCCTTCTCAATCCCCCGGTCCCCGTGGGAAGGGGGGTCCGCCGGCCCGGATAACACCGGTGGAGTCCTCCCGGTCCCCGAAGGGCCGCCGGGCCTGTCAGCCGATGGCCTGGACCGCCGGCCGGGGCAGCAGGCCGAGGGCGAGGCGCACCCAGGAGGCGACGAAGCGGTCGCGCTCCACGCGACCGGGAGGCTCACCCACGGTCTCCTCGAACAGCTGGTAATTGATCACCGCCCCGCCGAGTACGGCACCGATGGCGGGCCAGTCGGCGGCGGCTCCGGCGTACTCGGGCTGGGCGCGGAACCACATGGTGATCGCGTCGAACATGGGCTGCAGCAGACCTTCGCGCACGGTCGCGACCAGCTCGGGGAACTGGCTCAGGTCGCGGAAGAAGACGCGCGTCAGCTGCCTCTCCTCACGGACCTTGGCCAGCCCCAACCCGCACAGGTGGGCCAGCCGTTCCTCGACGCCGGTCGAGGTGTCGACGACGCTGAGCTCGGCCAGGGTCTCGGTGATCTGTGCCCGCGTCCTGGCGGCGTGCTCGTTCATCGCCGCGGCCAGCACCTCGTACTTGGACTTGAAGTGCCGGTAGAGGCCACCGGCGCCGGGAGACAGCCCGGAGGCGGCCTCGATCTCGGCCACCGAGGTCGCCGCGTAGCCCCGTTCGGCGAACAGGCGCAGCGCCTCGTCGATGATCCGTTCGCGCGTCGATCTGGTCATTCTCTGCCGATACCTCCTCCGTGACCTTATCCAGTGCCACCCGGACCGGGTCGCACCGCACCGCGGCGCGCCGCTTCCCGCCCGTGCCGAAGGACCGCGGGTCCACCCGCGAGGCGGCCCACCGACCGGCCTCACCACCCGGTTCGGCTGCCCGGCCTCACCGGCCGGTCCACCGGGCGCTCGCGGACCCGTACACGGACCGGCACGATGGGTGGTCCCGAGGGGGGAACCGGTCCCCGGGCCTGTCTTCGTGGACAGACCCACGGACAGGCCCATGGAGACCGGTCCGCGAAAACCTGTCCCGGAGGCCGGCCGCCCGGAGAAGCGCGGGAGAGGGACGCGCACCCAACCTTCCGGATAAGGAAATCTTTTCGCGAAGGGTTCCACAGCGAGGGGTCTCATGTACAACGCTTAGGATTAGCCATGTTTAGGGTGATTTGGCATTCTTTGAGGGCTTCTCGGAGAATCCTCTTCGCGAAGCCGACAAGGAGCGGTGAGTGACCTGATGAACTCCGTGGGATTCGACCTCGATCTGACGCTCGCCGACACGCGCGCGGGCATCGCCGCCGTTTACGACGAGGTGGCGCTGCGTACCGGCGTCTTCATCGACAGCGTCGCCGTGGTGGCCAGGCTGGGGCCGCCGCTGGAGTGGGAGCTGGCCAACTGGATGCCCGCCGAGGAGGTCCCCGCGGCCGCCGACGTCTACCGGGAGCTGTACCCGTCGATCGCCATCCCGGTCACCACCCTCATGCCCGGCGCGCGCGAGGCCGTCGAGGCCGTACGGCGGGCGGGGGGCCGGATCGCCGTCGTGACGGGGAAGAACGCCCGCGACGCGGCGAGCACGGTCGAGTTCCTCGGCCTGGAGGTGGACGAGGTCGCCGGGTCGGTTTTCGGGGCGGCCAAGGGTCCGGCCCTCGCGGCTTTCGGCGCCGCCGCATATGTTGGAGATCATGTCGCGGACATCGACGCGGCACGAGCGGGGGGAGTCGTCAGCGTGGCGGTGGCGACGGGTGTCTATCCGGTGGGAGAACTACGTGATCACGGAGCCGATGTGATCCTGGGTGATCTGACCGAGTTCGTCGAATGGTTCGACGGCTGGCGAACCCCCGCCGCTCTCGTGTAATTCGGGTCCCAATACACGGTCGCTCTCAGCGCCCGCGGGGCATAACCTACATCCATTCCTTTTCACGACAGTCTGAACGAGGTCACCCCTGTGCCGAGTGGCAAGGTCAAGTGGTACGACGCCGACAAGGGATTCGGCTTCCTCACCCGCGACGACGGCGGCGAGGTCTTCGTGCATTCTTCCGCGCTACCCTCCGGCGTGGACTCCCTCAAGCCGGGCCAGAAGGTCGAATTCGGCGTGGCGGAGGGGCGCCGTGGCCAGCAGGCGCTCTCGGTCCGAGTGATCGACCAGCCCCCCACCCTCGCCAAGACCGCCAAGCCCAAGGGCAAGCGCAAGAAGCCCGACGAGATGGTCGTCATCGTGGAGGACCTGATCAAGCTTCTGGACACGGTCTCCACGTCGTACCAGAGGGGCAAGCAGCCCGAGGCCGCGCACGCGAAGAAGATCGCCGCCGTGCTCCGGGCCGTCGCCGACGACCTGGACGACTGACACCCGCCGGCCGCCCGCCGGTCGACCCGATCTCCCGTGCCCGCTCCGCGGCTCAGCCGTGCGGGTCCAGGCCCTCCCCGAACGCCGAACGCCCGGAGACCCTCGCGGCTCAGCCGTGGGGGTTGGTGAGCGGTCTGGTCCGCTTCTCCGTCGGGGGGTCCCCGTGGTGCACGACCGTGGTGGTCGTCCCGGCGGGGCGCGGCCTGGCCCGCTCCTCCGGCGTCGCGCCCCGCGAGGGCCGCTCTCCGTCCGTCGCGGGGTGCGGCCCGGACGGGGCGGGGCGCGCGTCCCTGGCGGCCTCGACCCTGGCGTCCACCTCGCGGACCCGCCTGCGGCGGCGTACCAGCAGCCAGCCGAGCGAGCCGGCCAGCACCGCGGCCATCACGGCCAGCCCCGCCGACCCGCCCGCGAACAGCGAGAGCCAGAGCCCGACCAGGCCGCCCAGCACCCAGGCGATCTGCAGGAAGGCCTCCACCACCCCGAACGTGGACGAGCGCACCTCCTCGCCGATCTCCCGCTGCACGATCGCGTCCAGCGCGAGCTTGCCCAGCCCCTGGGCGAACGCGGCCACCAGCGCGACCGCCACCGCGCTCCACAGCTGGAAGACGACGGCCGCCAGTATCGTGATCGCGGTCGTCATGGCGAGCGTGCCCAGCACGATGACCTGCGGGGAGTGGTTGCGCACCCACGAGGCCACGGCGGTGCCCGCCAGCCCTCCGACCCCGGCGGCCACCGCCAGCACGCCGATGGCGACCATCGGCGGCAGGCCGGGCAGGTTCTTGTCCTGGACGAGGAAGAGCAGATAGAAGAGCAGGAACCCGGAGTAGAGGCGGATGGCCACGTTGGCGTGCATCGCCTCGGCCACCACCGGGCCCACGTTCAGCATCGTGCGCCAGCGGGGCGGCCGTTCCTCTCCCTCGTCGTCCAGTCCCTCCAGGTCGGGGGAGTCGATGTGGCGCGGGAGCCGTACGGCCAGCACGCCCTGGAGCAGGAAGAGCACCGTCGCCCCGCGCAGCACCCACTCGGCGCCCAGCCAGGCGCTGGCGCCCGCTCCGATCGGCACCGCGACGCCCGCCGTGACCAACGCGAACAGGGCGACCCGCGCGTTGGCCGTGACCAGCGCGATGTCGGCGGGCAGCACGCTCGGCATGATCGCCGCGCGGGAGACGTTGTAGGCCTTCGACAGCACCAGCACGGCCAGCGCCGCCGGGAAGATCGTGAACACGTCGCCGGGGACGATCGCCGCCGCCATCGCGAAGCAGAGGAGCCCGCGGCCGAAGAGGGTTCCGGCCATCACGAAACGCCGCCCGGAGCGGAACCGGTCGAGGACCGGGCCGACGAACGGCGCGACCACCACGAACGGGATCATCGTGATCAGCAGGTAGAGCGCGACCTGGCCGCGTGCCTCGTTCACCGGGAGCTTGAAGAGGGTGCCGGCCAGGGCGGCGGTGACCAGGGCGTCGCCCGCGCTGTGCGCGGCGGTCAACTCGATCAGCTGGCCCAGCCCGGTGCGGCCCGCGCCCTGCGCGTGGGTCAGCCGCCGCGCGGCCCGGCCCGCCCGCTGGGTGCCGCTGACCGCCCCCCGGCCCGCCCGCGCCGTCGCCCGGCCCGCTCCCTTGCCGGCTCGCGCCGTCACCCGGCTCGTGCCGCGGCCCGCGCGCGCGGCGGCCCGGCCCGCGGCGGCGGCGGCCCCGCCGACCCGCCGAGAGGCCTCGCCCACCGTCTTCCGCGCCCGTTCCCACCCAGCTGCCACGTATCCAGTCATACCCGAAGGGCGGGTGAGTTGTCCGGTGCGCTAGGTCACTCCGTGGACGATGGGATGTCCACGGTGCCGTTCGCTCCGGTCATGGGCGAGAATGAACTGTGAGCGCAGTGAGCGAGCGAGCCAGTAGGGACAGCAGCCGTCGTGCTGCGAGGCTGACGGGAGACGACTCGTGAGCCGGACTCGATCCCGCGCCGTGGTCCTTGACCAGGCGTGCGTCGCGGCCGTCGACCTGGCCAGAGCCGCGGTCGAGGAGAACGTCAGGCCCGGAGAGGTGGGCGACCACCTCGGGGTCGAGGGCGAGGGAGACCGCGTCGTCACCCATTACTTCGCCTGTCTCGACCGTGCCTACCGGGGTTGGCGCTGGGCCGTCACGGTCGCCCGGGCCTCGCGGGCGCGCAACGTGACGGTCAGCGAGGTCGTGCTCCTGCCCGGCGCGGGGGCCCTGATGCCGCCGCAGTGGGTGCCGTGGAGCGAGCGGCTCCTGCCCGGTGACCTCGGCGTGGGCGATCTGCTGCCCACCTCCGACGACGACGACAGGCTCGCGCCCGGTTTCACCGAGACCGACGACGACTCCGACCATCAGATGATCTTCGAGTACGGCCTCGGTCGGGCCCGGGTGCTCTCCCCGATCGGCCGCGACCGCGCCGTGCGGCGCTGGCACTCCGGCGAGTCGGGGCCGCACACCCCGCTCGCGCACGCCGCGCCCGCCCAGTGCTCCACCTGCGGCTTCTACTGGCCGCTCGCGGGCGCGCTGCGCACCGGCTTCGGGGTCTGCGCCAACGAGTACGCCCCCGACGACGGACGGGTGGTCGCCGCCGACCACGGCTGTGGTGCGCACTCCGAGGCGGCCGTGCTGCCGCACCAGGTCGAGCCGACCTCGCCGATCCTCGACGACCTCTCCTACGACACCGCGGAGAACGGCACGGAACCGGATCTGGCCGGATCGGTGGACGACACCGCCTCCGAGCCGCTCGGCCACTCCTGACCCGGCGCCGCAGGGCCGTTCCCAACCCGGGGCACCGGGTCCATCCCGCCCCGCCGCCGTCCCGGCGGCACACCCGGCCGTCGCGGCCGGGCGCCGCTCCCGTGGCGTCCCGGCCGCCTGGGCCGTTCGGGCCGTTCCGGCCGGGACGCCCGGCCGTGCGGGGCATCGACCTTTGGAAGCATCGCCTTGACTGACATCTTCGGCACCGAACGACTGCGCTCCGCCGTCCTGGCCGCCTGGACCGCCTCGCCGGCCCGTTTCCGCGAGGACGCCAACGCGGAGGAGGACTTCGCGCTCGGCGGCTACCGTGACCGGCTGATCGTCGAGCTGGCCCAGAACGCCGCGGACGCCGCGCTCCGCGCCGGGGTGCCCGGGCGGCTCCGCCTCTCGCTGCGCGAGGGCGTGCTGTCGGCCGCCAACACCGGCGCCCCGGTCGACAGGGCCGGGATCGAGGGGCTGTCCACGCTGCGCGTCTCCGCCAAGCGCGACGACACCCACGCGGCCGGCCGTTTCGGCGTCGGGTTCGCGGCCGTGGTGTCGGTCTGCGACGAGCCGGTGATCGGCTCGCTCGGTTCCGGGGTCGTCCGCTGGTCCCGCGACCAGACCGCCGCCCTGGTGGCCGCCGAGCCCGAGCTGGCCAAGGAGCTGGCCGAGCGCGGCGGGCACGTCCCGCTGCTGCGCCTGCCCTTCCCCGCGGGCCCGGTCGAGATCCCCGCCGGGTTCGACACGCTCGTGCGGCTGCCGCTCCGTGACGAGGCGGCCGAGGAGGCCGTACGGGCGATGCTGAGGGAGACCAGCCCCGCCCTGCTGCTCGGCCTGCCCGCCCTGGAGTCGATCGAGGTCGACGTGGACGGCGAGACGCGGACCGTCACCTCCGAGGGCTGGAAGGTCGTCTCGGCCTCCGGGCGGTTCACCCCCGAGCAGGTGGCCGAGCTCTTCGCCGACCGCCCGACCGAGGAGCGCTCCCGGCCGCATTGGCTGGTCCGCTGGGCCGTACCCGTCACCGGTCCCGGATCCGCCGGTCCCGGGTCCGTCACCGGGTCCGGGTCCGGTTCTGGATCCGCCGGGTTCGCGCCCGCCGCCGGTTCCGCGTCCGCCGGGTTCTCGGGCGGTGCCCCGGGCGGGACCGCGGCCGGTTCGGGGAAGGAGACGCCGGTCGGGGAGCCCCGGCCGCTGCCCGCCCTGGTGCCGCCCGTGGTGCACGCGCCCACGCCGAGCGACGAGCCGCTGGACCTGCCCGCGCTGCTGATCGCCTCGTTCCCGATGGCCACCGACCGGCGGCACGTCGCGCCGGGTCCGCTGGCCGACTTCCTGGTCGAGCGGGCCGCCGACACCTATCTGGAGCTGCTCGCCGGCCTGCCCCGCACGCCGCGGCTCCTCGACCTCGTCCCCGGCATGATGGGCAAGGGCGAGCTCGACGCCCGCATCCGCCGGGCGATCCTGCGCAGGCTCCCCGACACCCCGCTGCTCCCCGCGCTCTCCCCGCCCGCGGACCCGGCCTCGACGGGCAGGCCGGGCGGTTCCGGCACCTCGCTCCTGCTTCCCGACCCCTCCGAGGTGGCCGCCGGAGGCGGCGCCTCCCCGGCCCCGCTCTCCGAGGGTGAGGAGCTGGTCGTCTCCGGGCGGCAGGCCTCCGTGGTCGCGGCCCCGGCCGAGCTGCTGGAGCGGGTCGCCCCCATGATCCCCGGGCTGCTGCCCGCGGGGTGGCCGTCCCGGCATCCGGCGATCACCGCGCTCGGTGTCAGCCGAGTGCAGCTCTCCGAGATCGTGGACATGCTCTCCGGCGACGCCGTCAAGGACAGGGACCCGGCCTGGTGGCGGTCGCTGTACGAGGTGCTGCCCGCCGACGACCCCGAGGCCCTCGGCGCGCTGCCGGTGCCGCTGGCCGACGGCCGCCTGGTCAGGGGGCCGCGCGGCACGCTGCTGCTGACCGACGGCTCCGCGCTGGACCCGGCCGTCCTCGCCCCGCTCGGGCTGCGCGTGGTGCACCCGGACGCGGCCCATCCCCTCCTGCTCAGGCTCGGCGCGGGCGAGGCCACCCCCCGCACCGTCCTGGAGGACCCGCTGACCCGCTCCGCCGTATCGGAGTCGCTCGACAGCCCCGACTCGGAACCGGTGGCCCAGGCGGTGCTCGCGCTGGTCGACGCCGCGGGGCTGACCGCGGGCGACGCCCCCTGGCTGTCCGAGCTGGCGCTGCGCGGCGCCGACGGCGAGCTGTACCCGGCGGGCGAGCTGCTCCTCGCCGACGGGTCGCTGGCCGGGCTGCTCGACAGGGAGACGCACTTCGGCACGGCCGCTCCCGAGCTGGTGGAGCGGTACGGCCCCCGGGTGCTCGCCGCGGCGGGGGTGCTCGACGGCTTCGCCGTGGTCAACGACTCCGACGTCATGATCGATCCGGACGAGTGCGACCACGACCTGGATCGCGAGGACGAGTGGCTGGAGACCGTCCTCGACCTGCTGCCCGAGATGGACGTACCGCCGGTCGCCCGGGAGTTCTCCGCCGTACGCGACCTGGAGTACGTCGCCGACTGGCCCGCCGCCCTCGCCCTGCTGTCGCGCCCGCCGCTCCGCTCGGTGCTGCACCCGCTGCGGATCCTGGTGGCGGGGGAGATCGTGGAGGTCCCGTCCTACACCGCCTGGTGGCTCTCCACGCACCCGGTGCTCGCCGGCAGGCGCCCCACGCAGCTGCGGCTCCCCGCGGGCGACCCGCTGCTGTTCGGCCTGTACGGCGACGCCCCGGCCGTCGTCGACGAGGCCGCGCTGGCGATGATCGGAGTCCGGAGCACGCTGGCCGACCTCCTCGCCTCCCACGGCGGTCCCGACGAGCTGCTCGACCTGCTGGGCGACCCCGCGGTGGAGGTCGACCGCGCCCAGCTCCGCTCCCTGTGGGTGGCCCTCGCCGGTGTCGACCCCGCCCGCGTCGGGCCCCCGCGCGCCGTACGCGCCGTCCTCGGTGACGCGATCGTCGCCGTCGACGCGGAGGACGGCCGCCCGCTGTCCACCGGCACCGATGCCGGGGATGAGGCGGGCGAGCCGGGGGAGCCGGTCGTGGTCGAGGCGCCGGACCTGCTGCCGCTCGTCGCGGGCCGGCCGCTGATCCTGGCCCCGTTCGACCTGGCCGAGGCGCTGTCGGAGCTGCTCGACCTGCCGCTGGCGGGGGAGGAGGCCGCGGGTGAGGTGACGTCCTCGGGCGAGACGCGCGACGTCCCGGCCGCCGTACGGTCACTGCTGCCGACCGCGCCCGCGACCTACGTGGAGCACGAGAGGCTGCTGGTGGACGGTGTCCCCGCGGCCTGGCGGTTCTTCGAGGGCACGGTGCACGCCTCGGGGGTGGAGGGGCTGGCGCGCGGGCTCGCCTGGGCGTCCGGCCAGTGGGGTGACCGGCTCGCGGTGGCGGCGCTGCTGCGCGATCCGGCGGCGGTGCCGCTGCTGCTCGCCGAGGCCGACCTGGACAGCTGGACCGCCTCGACCTAGACGATCGCCCGGGAGCGCGTGGGGGTCACAGGATCGCGGTGGTCGGCTCGATCGGCTCTTCGGGCGGGGGCGGCGGGCGGCGGTTGCGGCGGCGTACGTACCAGAGGCCGAAAAGACCGCCGCAGATGCCCGACACGCAGGTCCAGATCCACCAGCGGTACTCGGGATCCGGCTGCACGACCAGGAGCACGACCAGGGCGATGACCCACATACCCGTACCCGTGAGGATCGTGAGCGTGTCGTTGGTCCTCAACGGCTGCAGATCCGGACGTCGTGGCTGGTTCACGCGCTCCAGACTAGGTGACGACGTCCCACTGTTCGCAAAACGGATTACGTCAAGACGCGAATCCATCTCGAAACCATCACCATCACCATCCGGGTCTTCCGAGACGGGAATCCCGCTGTCACTCTGCGTGAGTGAAAGATGTTAAAACCACCCAAATAAGTGGGATTGACCGTTTCTTCTTCATCTCCGACCGTGGCTCGTCCGTGGGCCGGGAGGTGCGCGGCGGGTTCGCCACGTTCTTCACGATGGCCTACATCGTCGTGCTCAACCCCTTGATCATCGCCACCGTCAAGGACGCCGAGGGCCAGTTCATCGGCGACGGGAGCACGCCCAACATCCCGCTCGTCGCGGCCGGCACCGCCCTCGTGGCCGGACTGCTCAGCATCCTGATGGGGGTCATCGGCAAGGTCCCCTTCGCGATGGCCGCGGGTCTCGGCCTGAACGCCTTCGTCACCTACGGCATCGCCTCGCAGATGTCCTGGGAGTCGGCGATGGGTCTGGTGTTCCTGGAGGGCGTGATCATCGCGCTCCTGGTACTGACCGGGTTCCGCACCGCCGTGTTCAACGCCATCCCACCCCAGTTGAAGACGGCGATCAGCGTCGGCATCGGCCTGTTCATCGCCCTGATCGGCTTCGTGGACGCCGGCTTCGTCCGCCGGGTGGCGGCCGGGCCGCCGCTGGAACTCGGCATTGCGGGCTCGCTGACCAGCTGGCCGATCCTCGTCTTCGTGGTCGGCCTGCTGCTGATCGTGCTGCTGGTGGCGCGCCAGACCAAGGGCGCCATCCTGATCGGCATCATCGCCACCACCGTCCTCGCGATCATCGTCGAGGCCATCGCCAAGGTCGGGGCCTCGGTGACGCCGGGCCAGCCGCCGAACCCCGCGGGCTGGCAGCTCGTCGTCCCCCGGCTGCCCGAGCAGATCTTCGGCTTCAACAACCCGCTGGTGCTGTTCAGGGAGTTCGATCCGCTCGGCGCCTTCGGCTCCATCTCGGTCGTCCTGGCCCTGCTGCTCATCTTCACCCTCCTGATCACCGACTTCTTCGACACCATGGGCACGATCGTGGGCGTCGGCGGGCAGGCCGGGCTGATCAGGGAGGACGGCACCCTGCCCAGAACCCGCGAGATCCTCCTTGTCGACTCGATCGGCGCGGCGGCCGGAGGCGCGGCCTCCGTCTCCTCCAACACGACCTATATCGAGTCGGCGGCGGGTGTCGGCGAGGGCGCCCGCACCGGCCTCGCCAGCGTCGTCACCGGCGTGCTGTTCCTGCTGGCCATCTTCGTCTCGCCGCTCGTCGCCGTCGTCCCCTACGAGGCCGCCGCCCCCGCCCTGGTCGTGGTCGGCTTCCTGATGATGACCGCCATCCGTGAGATCGACTTCACCGACTACGAGATCTCCATCCCGGCGTTCCTCACGATCGTCCTGATGCCGTTCACGTACTCGATCGCCACCGGTATCGGTGCGGGCTTCGTCACCTTCGTACTGATCAAGGCCATCAAGGGCAAGACCCGTGAGGTCCACCCGCTCATGTGGACGGTCGCCGGTCTGTTCGTGATCTATTTCGCGCTCGGTCCGATCAAGGCGCTGCTCAGCCTCGGCTGAGCGACGATCCGAAGGCCGTCATGGTGACCCAAGAAGATGATCGCCGTGACGGCTTTCCGCGTTCTCGTCCGCCGTGCCGGAGAGCGGAACCGCGGCGGACGGATCGCGGCCGCCGGGCGACGGTCGCCGACGCGCCAGGCATTCCATCCGCGATCCGAGTCCGTTCCAGATCATGTCGGCAAGACGGTGGGTTCCGTTTTTCCGAAGAGGGATGGCAGGTCCACGAGGAGCACGTCGCCACGGCGGCGTGCGATCGTCACGAGGTCGGGGTGGAAGCCCTCCAGCGAGAAGATCGCCAGCCGGGTGGAGGTGACGTCATGCCCCTGGCCTCGGAGGATCTCCTTCAGCCGGTCGAGCCGTTCCAGGTCCGCGGGGCCTCGCCTTACGAGAGTGGCCTTCGCCTCCCCGATGAGCCCCACCGTGGCGCGGCCGGACCTCCGGTCCAGGGCGATGACGTCGATCTCGTGTTTGGCCCGTCCGCCTTGATCGTTGACCACTGTCGAGGCGATCGTGCTCGTTCCCGCGCGGAGGGAGGGGTCGGTGCGGCGGCGGAGCCACTCGCGTGAGCATTCCTCGAAATGAGGGCCCAGGATGCGAGAGATGAAGGTGGGCTGGGACTCGCGCCATGCCTGGGCGGAACCGCCCGTCTCGATCAGGTCCCGTTTTGGAACGGTGATCAGGTTGTGGAAGCGGATGATGGGATCCGCGACGGTGACCACCGGACGGCGCTCCCAGAGCGGGTCGGTCGAGTAGTCGAGGTATCCCGAACTCGTCAGCATCTCAAGCGGACGGGTCAGGGACGTGCGATCACGTTCGACCAGTCCGCCGATCTTCGTTGGACTGGTGGCGCCGGTGGCGACCGCGTTGATGATCGCGTAATGGAGTGAGCTCCCGGTGAACCGCGGGTCCTCCCGCAGCAGGTACTCCGCCTCGCTCCGCGAGAAGAGCGCCTGGCCGGGATTGAGAACCGTCGCCGGGATCCAGGCGTCGAACTCCTGCGGGGTCTGAGGCGAAGGCACCGAGGTCAGGTTGCGGTATCCGGGAGATCCGCCGAGCGTGGCGTGCAGTCGCAGGGCGGTCGCCAAATCGTCGACGCCCCAGTGCCGTGCGGTGGTGCTCGGATCGAACGGCTGGAGACGCATGTCGACGGCCGCCCGCCCGCGCAGCGCCTTCGTGCCGGACAGGAGATCGTTCATCACGGACATGGCCGATCCGCAGACGATCACTCGTCCGCCCTCGTGGCCGTGACCGGTCTGTGAACGGTCGTAGAGCAGCTGGAGCAGGCCGGGAAGCTCCGGAGAGTGCGTCATCCAGTAGGGCAGTTCGTCGATGACCAGCAATCCGGAGGCGCCGCGTCGTCGCATGGTCAGGCTGATCGCCGAATCGAGGAGAGACTCCCAGCCGGCATCGTCGCGGAAGAGGCCGGAGCTCACTCCCGCGTATCGCGCGAGGTCGTCGGCGAATCGCTGCCGTGCGGTCACCGTGCCCTCCTCTGCGACAGCGGAGACATAAAGGCCGTCCATCGTGTCGGCCAGCGTGCGGAGGAGGTAACTCTTGCCGACCCGCCGCCGTCCTGACAGGACCGCCAGTCGCAGATGGGGGTCGGGATGCGTGACGAACTCGATGAGTGTGGACCATTCAGAGTCGCGTGCAAGCAGCCGGGACGGCTTGAGCACTGATGCCTCCTAAACTGTAGGTTTCCAAGCATACAGTTCAGGTAGCAGTCACACATGGGTTTGCTGGACCGTCCGCCGATGCGGGTCACGCAAGCGGTACGGGGTGTCGGAACGTGTATTCGTGCCGCTCGAAGTCGAGGGTCCAGGCGTACTTGTCGAGGAAGGCATGGGACAGCAGGCCGTCGACGCGTACGCCGCCGAACGATGCCCAGGGCACGCGCCGGGTCGGGGTCGTGGCCACGAACTGGTCGTCCTGGCGAAGCGGTCCCAGGTGGATCGGTTCGTCGACGACGAAGTGCGGGCGGGTCGCGCGGGCCCGACTCACACCCCAGGAGCGGTATCGCCGCGCGGTCGTGTAGAGGCATGCCTGGCGGGGCGGTGAGCCGTCCTCCTGGATGACGTAGACCAGTCCGGAGTCGATGAAGAAATTGAGGTCCTGCCGGGTGCCGAAGCCTCCGCGGGCGAACATGTAGTGGTCCGCCCACAGGTAGAAGGGGATCCGGGCGAGTTCCGGCTGGTCGTCGAGAAGCGCGAGATGGTCGGCCGCCTGCCGTGGGTCGCGGCGTCGCGACAGGAGCAGGCGCCCGCGGGGGTGGTCGACGGTGGTGAGAAACCGCTGCAGCACGTTGGTGCCGATGATGACGAGATCCTGGTCGCCGCGCAGCGTCGGCATGGCCTCCACCGGAACGTTGGTCAGGACGGCGTCGCCGAGCGTCAGCTCCCTGGCGATCCCGGTGTAGAGGTCGGTGCGGGTCGTACCGTGATGATCCTTTCCGTCGGGGGTCAGCCGGATGCCCAGCGCTTCGGCGCGCCCGGTTCCCATGACGAGGAACGTCCCGCCGGTGTCGATGTGGGCGCGTACGGGGTGGCCGTCGAGCGTGGCGTCCACGGCGGGCAGGTAGGGCGCCAGCGCGTGGTCGGCGAAGGGAAGGACGGTCGTGCGGTCGAGCTCGACTCTCAGCGGGTGATCCATCCGCGCCACGAGGTCGGGAGGCATCGGTCGTTTCCCCCGGCGCCGCTGTACGTGCGCGTGGGCCTCGGCCGGCCGGTCCAGATGCAGCAAGGCGTGCGCGACGGGTTCGTCCAGTTCCGTCCAGGCCGGATAAAGGCGGCGAACGGCCTCGTAGTGAGTCAGCGCCTGCTCGTAGTCTCCGCGCACGTAGCTGGTCAGGAACCGGAGGTGCGCGTGTTGCCGCCGGTCGGCATGGCCGGCCAGACGCTCGGCCTCGTCGATGTCCCCGCGCTCCCAGGCCCGCCACGCGGCGCGGGCGGACGCTCCCCGTGCGTGCCACCGGCGGGAGACCCGGCTCATTCCCCCGCCTCCCCGGTTTCCCCTGCCGTCTGATCGCCTCCGGCGCTCAGGTCCAGGGTGGCCGCGATAACGGTGAGCAGCGGGACCAGTGCGTGGGCGGCGAGCTCGTACTCGCCTCGCCGGGGCTGGACGAGCAGGCCCGCCGCCTGTAACCCGCGCAGGTGGTGGTAGAGGTGCCCGGTGGAGGTCGCCTCGCCGAGGACCTCCTGGAGCTGGGCGCGGGTGCGTGTCGTGCCGAGCACCGCGGTGAGCAACGCCAGGCGCGCCGGGCTCCCGAGGCACTCCAGCACGGTGGCGGTGCCCGACCGCTCCGCGCTGACAAGGTCGCGAACGGTGTGCTGCTTGGCCCACAGATACTCGCGGCCAGCGCGGCCGACGGCTCCCGCGTACGCGATCGCGCCGGTCGCCTCCAAGGGGCCGGGAGCCTGCCCGTCGTCGGTGCCGCCGACGTGCTCGCGCAGCCGGTCGAGCAACCGTAGAGGCGCGTCGCCGGTCGAGCCGCCGGCCGCCCGCTCCTTCCGCTGGGTGACCGGCGCAGTCTCCAGCCGTTCCACCCGCCTCTCCAGAGCGGCGAGCCGCTGCTCCGTCGTGTCCATTCGCACGCATCCTCAGGTCGCCATCGGGAGACAATTCCGTAATTTCGGAATAGCGTACATATGGTCTACGTGAGGGTCAACGACCCGTACGCGCTCGACCGGCCGCCCGGCCTGACGATCATCGCTTGCGGGGAAAGGTCGTCCTTCGTGGAAGGGCTTCCGCGTCCTGCTCAGCGCCCCCTCCCGTGCGCCGTCGTGCTCAGTGCCCTCCGGGGCCACGGCCCGCGTGCCGTCCTGTTTCTCTGGCCGGGCCCGCGTGCCGTCGTGCTCTCCTAGCGCCCTCTGGGGCCACCGGGGAGCAGCCCCGCGCGGTACGCCTTGAGGACGGCGTCGGATTCGGCCTGGGTGAGCGTGCCGGCGGTGACGGCCGCCTTCAGCCGTTCGGCCATGGCCGCCTCGGCCTCGGCGCCGCGTTGCCGGTGGAGCGTCTCCAGTGCGGCGGCGACCTTGTCCGCCGTGAGACCGAGCTTGGCGGCCAGGGCCTCGGCCCTGGCCCGTACGGCGGCCTGCCCGGCCTCCTCCCGCGGGGCGGCCTGCTCGGCGTCCTTGGGCGGGCGGCCCGGTCCGCCCTCCTTCCGGAGCTCCTCCAGGGCCGCGGTGACCTTGGCCTCGTCGACACCGAGGATCTCGGCGAGTTTGGCGGCCATCTCCCCGTGATGGCCACGGACGCCGGGACCGCCGTGGCCCCCGCGGGGGCCGTGCTCGGCGCCGTCGTGGCCGGTACCGGGGGTCACCGGAGAGGGGGACGACGGCGTGGGGGTGGGACTGGTCGCCCAGGCCGCCACGGGGACGGCCAGTCCGCCGGCCAGAGCGGTGCCGACGCCGGCGATGATGATCATGCGCTTGGTGCGGTTCATGTGACTCCTAGTCCGATGTGAAGCACCTACCGGACCGATGGTCGGGCGACCACATGAGACCCCTCTCATCCCTGTCTGAGAATCGGATGAGATCCGGAGTCCGCGAATCGGACGGCTGCCCAGGCGGGCGGAATCCCGTCCGGCCGGTCGCCCCGATCACCGGGAGCGCGGGGCGGCCGGTCCCCCCAGGAGCGCGGGAGCGCGAAGAGATAAAATGGCGGTTCTGGTGTACGAGGTCGCCCCGTCGAGGGCTTTCGGCTTCCGCAAGGGGAAGTACGGCCAGATCCGCTGGCGCTTCCAACAGGAGCCCCGCGCGGCGAACCCCTCGGATCTCCTGCGCTTTTCCCCGGGTTTCCGGGGGGCGGAGCCCGGCGCTCGGGGCGGGGTTGGCGATCCCTCATCCGTCTGGCACGCTGTACGGCCCGCTCCGAGTAGGAAACCCGCTGGAGGGAATCGCGTGCGTCCATATATTGTTAGCAAAGCTAATGAGTTACGCAAATGATGAAGGACCCCAGGAAGGACCACGTCGCGAACCTGCGCAGCGACGCCGGTCTGGCTTCGGCTCTGCGCGTGTCGCTGGCACGACTGAACAGACGCCTGCGCAGGCAGGCCGCGGTGCACTCGCTGACGCCCACCCAGCTCGCGACGCTCGCCGCCGTAGAACGGCATTCCGGGATAACCCCCGGCGAATTGGCCGAGTTGGAGAAGGTCCAGCCGCCCTCGATGACCCGCGTGATCGCCGTGCTGGCCGAGCGGGAGCTGGTGTCACGTACACCGCACCCGACCGACCGGCGCCAGGTGACCGTGGGCGTGACCGAGCAGGGCTCAACCCTGCTGAGGGAGGAGCGTCGCCTCAAGGAGGCGTGGCTGACGCAACGGCTGAAGGAGCTGACACCCGAGGAGAGGGCGACGCTCCGGCAGGCGGCTCCGATACTGGAGAAGCTCAGCCGGATCTAGCCGACCCCGAGGAACCCGAGGCCCCGGCGACCCCGCGCGACGCCGGGGCATCCGCCGCGCCGGGCGGAGAACCAGGGACGAAACCGCGGGAGGGACCGGGCCGGGAGCCCGGCGGGAAGACCGGGCTGAGGGCGAGGGTCCGGCGGTGGCGGGCCGCGAGGGCCGCCGCCACCGCGAACGAGTTCCAGGCCACGGAGAGCGGGACGGCCCAGCCCGTGCCCGAGACGCGGGGCGGGATGTTCCGGTCCCTGCGCGTCTACAACTACCGGCTGTTCGCGGCCGGAGGCGTGGTCTCCAACGTCGGCTCGTGGATGCAGCGCACCGCGCAGGACCTGCTGGTGCTCGACCTGACGAACGGCAGCGCCTTCGCGCTGGGCGTGACCGTCATGCTGCAGTTCCTGCCGTTGCTGCTCTTCGGCCTCTGGGGCGGCATGCTCGCCGACCGCTATCCCAAGCGGCGACTGCTGATCGTCGCCCAGTCGCTCATGGGCCTGCTGGCGCTCACCATGGGCGTGCTCGTCGTGACCGGCTCGGCCCGGGTCTGGCAGGTGTTCGTGATGGCGTTCCTGCTCGGCCTCATCGCCTGCGTCGAGGTGCCGACCCGGCAGTCGTTCGTCGTGGAGATGGTCGGCCGCAAGGACCTGTCCAACGCGATCGCGCTGAACGCGTCGAGTTTCAACCTGGCCCGCGTGGTCGGTCCGGCCGTCGCGGGTGTCCTGATCTACGCGCTCGGCGGCACCGGCCCGATCTTCCTGATGAACGCGCTGTCCTTCGCGGGCGTGCTCGCCGGCCTGATGCTCATGCGCACCTCCGAGCTGACCACCCCGGAACCGGTGCCGAGGGCCAAGGGGCAGCTCCGCGAGGGTCTGCGCTACGTGATGGTGCGGCCCGAGCTGCTCATGCCGATACTGCTGATCGCCTTCGTCTCGTTGTTCACGCAGTCGTTCTCGATGTCGATCGCGCTCATGGCGCGCCAGGTCTTCGGGGCGGGCGCGGCCTCGTTCGGGCTGGCCTCCAGCATGTTCGCGGTCGGCGCGCTGGCGGGCGCGCTCATGGCGGCGCGGCGGGTACGGCCCAGCCGGCGGCTGCTGGTCGGCGGCGCGGTCGCGTTCGGCCTGTTCCAGATCGTCAGCGGCCTGGCGCCGTGGTACCCCCTCTACCTGGTCTCCCTGGTGCCCGCCGGTATCGCGTTGATCTCGGTGAACACCGCGGCCAACGCCAGCGTGCAGCTCGCCACCTCGCCGGAGATGCGCGGCCGGGTGATGGGGATCTACGTGCTCGTGTTCACCGGGGGAGCCCCCTTCGGCGCGCTGCTGCTCGGCTGGATCTCCGAGCTGGGCGGCCCGCGCGCGGGGGTCATGGTGGGCGGCGCGCTCACCCTGATCGGCTCCGGGGTGGCCATAATGCTGACAAAGGTGATCAGCAGGAGGTCGCATGCGGCTGTTCGTGGGGTTGCTGCCGCCGCCACCGGCGCGCGATGAGCTCATCCTCGCCCTCGAAGCCCACCGGCCGCGCTGGCCGGGGCTCCGCTGGCTGGACCCGGCGAGCTGGCATGTGACGCTGTCGTTCCTCGGGGAGGTGCCCGACCGGGTGCTGCCCGAGCTACGGGCGCGGCTCGCCGACGCCGCCACGCGCCACCCGCCGATGACGCTGTCCTTCACCGGTGCCGGGGCGTTTCCCTCGGCGGGCCGGGCGCGGGTCTTCCTGACCGGTTTGGGGGGCGACCGCGCCGACCTCGCCCGCCTCGCCGGTCAGGTGGGGGCCGGGGCGCTGGAGGCCGGAGCCGGGCAGACGGATCGCCGGCGGTTCACGCCGCATCTGAGCCTGGCCCGGTGCCGCGCCGACACGGACGTGAGCGCTCTGGTCGAGGCGTTCGGGACGTTCTCAGGAGCCGCGTGGGAGGCGGGGACGGTGCACCTGATGCGGAGCGACTTCGGGGGCGGGACCACCGGCGGGGGCGGGGCTCGCTACGAGACGGTCGAGGAATGGCATCTGACGGCCCCGGCACCCCCTGGGCAGGGCTAGGCTCCAGGACGTGGATCGTCCCCGTCGCTGGCTGCTGCCCACGGTGCTCGCACTGCTCGTGCTCCTCGTGGTGATCGGCGCCCTCGTGTCCTAGCCGCCGGGCGGCCGTGTTCTCGGGTTCCCGGATCTCGCGGCGGTCAACCGGCCCGCTCCCGGCCCCGCGGTCCCGGCCCGTTCAGGTGTCTCCCGGACATTCCCGGCTCAGGTGCCGCCAGGGAATCCCCGTTCGTTCGGGTGCCGCCCGGCGACACCGTTCACCAGGCGTAGTGCTCGGGCGCCGTCTTGAAGCCGGGGAAGATCTCGTCCAGGCGGGCCAGTGCCTTCTCGTCCAGAACGATCTCCAGCGCCCTGGTGACGCCGTCGAGCTGGTCGAGCGTGCGCGGCCCGATGATCGGCGCGGTGACGACCTTCTGGTGGAGCAGCCACGCCAGGCCGACGTTCGCCGGATCCTCGCCCAGCTCGTCGCAGAACTCCTCGTAACGCTCGATCTTGTCGCGGTGCTTGTCCAGCTGCTTGGTGATCTGCTCCGAGGCCGAACGCCCCTTGTCGATCTTCCGGAGGATACCGCCGAGCAGGCCGCCCGCGAGCGGGCTCCACGGGATCAGGCCCACACCGTAGTCCTCGGCCGCCGGGATCACCTCGAGCTCCGGTGCGCGGACGACCAGGTTGTAGTGGGACTGCTCGGAGACCAGGCCGACGCTGTTGCGGCGCCGCGCGCTCTCCTGGGCCTTGGCGATGTGCCAGCCCGCGAAGTTGGACGACCCGACGTACAGGATCTTGCCCTGCTGCTTGAGGATGTCCATGGCCTCCCAGAACTCGTCGAACGGGGTGTTCCGGTCGACGTGATGCGCCTGGTAGAGGTCGATGTGGTCGGTCTGCATCCGCTTCAGCGACGCGTCGGCGGCGCGGCGGATGTTGAGCGCGGACAGCTGGCCCTCGTTGGGCCAGTCCCCCATCGAGCCGTAGAGCTTCGTGGCGATCACCGTCTTCTCGCGGCGCCCGCCCCCCTTGGCGAACCAACGGCCGATGATCTGCTCGGTGATGCCCTCGCCCTTCTTCCAGCCGTAGACGTTGGCGGTGTCGAAGAAGTTGATCCCCAGCTCATGGGCGTGGTCCATGATCGCGAAAGAGTCTTCCTCCGTGGTCAAGGGGCCGAAGTTCATCGTGCCCAGGCAAAGGCGGCTGACCTTCAGGCCGGTACGGCCAAGCTGCGTGTAATCCATACCCTCACACTAGGTACCTGGAGCGCACTCCAGGCGAGCGGATTCGCGAGGAAACCCGTGTCGGCCGGACCCGCCACGTCTGTGACGCTCGCGCGTACCGCCGGGGCATGATGGCTGAATGCTGAGTAAGGCGGGGGAAGTCCTGGTTCGCGTGTTCGCCGTGGCCGGCCTGGCCACGGCCGCGGTCCTCGCGGGACAGGGCGCGTGGGCGGGCGAGGGGCAGGGAGTCCGGGGGGACGCGGGACACGGTACGCGGGCGGGGGCGGCGCGAGGGGCGGCGCAGGGCGTACCGACGGGTACCGGACGGGCGGACGGAGGGGAGCGGATCCTCTTCCGCTTCAAGGACAGCCGGATCACCGAGTCGAGCGGGCTGGCGGTCTCACCGACCGGCAAGGACGTCTACTACACCCACAACGACAGCTCCGCGGGGCCGGTCTTCTTCGCGGTCGGCCCCGACGGGCGGACCCGCGCGACCTTCACCCTGCGTGGCGCGGCCTCCCGCGACTGGGAGGGTATGGCGGCCTCCACCGATCCGCGGACAGGGCGGGGAGTGCTCTGGTTCGCCGACATCGGCGACAACCTCGAAGGGGCATGGCCCGACATCTCCGTGTACAAGGTGGCGGAGCCCGCCACGCTGAGTGACGCCGTCGTCCCCGCCGTGCGCTACCGGTTCCGCTACGAGGACGGCGGGCACAACGCCGAGGGCATCATGGTGCACCCCCGGACCGGCCGCCTCCACATCGTCACCAAGCAGTTCGCCGGTGCCGTCTACCAGGCTCCGAAGCGGCTGCGCGCCGACAGGGTCAACGTGCTCCGCAAGGTCGGTTCCGCGCCCATCATGGCCACCGACGCCGCCTACGCCCCCGACGGGTCGAGCTTCGTGATCCGTACCTACTTCTCCGCCACGGTCTACCGCGCGCCGGGAGAGCAGATCGCCCGGGTGACGATGCCGGAGCTGCGACAGGCCGAGTCGATCACCTACACGCGCGACGGCAGGTACCTGCTGACCGGCAGCGAGGGAAGCCGCAGCCCGGTCTACCGGGTGCCGCTGCCCGCGAAGATCCTCGACACGGCGGCTCCCGAGCCCACGTCCGCCCGGCGCCAGGCGGCTCCCACCCCGGTCTCCGGTGTCACCGGCGCTCCGGAGCCCACGCCGGCCGCCGGGGCGAAGGCCGATGAGGACGGCACCGGCGCGGACACCGGGATACCGACCTCGGCCGTGCTCCTCTGGCTGGCCATCGCCGCGGGCGCCATCGGCGTCATCACCCTGATCGCCCGCAGAACCCGCTGAACCCGCTGGGATACTCAGACCCGCTGAGGTACTCAGACCCGGTTGAGTGATCCGACGCAAGCGGGCGGCAAGCCGCTTGCGCCATCCTTCGGACCATGCATGACGAGAACTCGGCGTCGAGCCCCCGCTCCTCCTCGCCGGTGGGCTGCCCTGAGTGCTCGGCCCCCATCGCGGGGACGCACGAGCGCTGCCCGCGCTGCGCGCTGCCTCTGAGAGGGCCGGTGGCGGCCGAACTGTGGCGGCTCGACGGTGCCCTCGCGGGGCTGCGCGCCCGCGAGGCGGAGCTTCTCATCCGGCGCGGTCACCTGCTCGGCCTGCTCAGGGAGGAACGAGCCGGGAAGGAACCGGCCGGACGGGAGCGGGCCGGACGGGAGCGGGCCGGGCAGGAACCGGCCGGGCAGGAGCGGGAACACCCGACCGATGGCGGACCCGCCGGGCGGCCGGAGGCGGTGCCCGAGCCGGGGAAGGACTTCTCGCCTCAGGCGGTGCAGAACCTGCTGCTCGGCCTCGGCGGGCTGCTGCTGGCCGTCGCGGCCGTGGTGTTCACGGTGGTCAGCTGGGGGAGCATGGGCCTCGGCGGCCGGGCGGCGATCCTGGCCGCCCTCACCGGGCTGACCTTCGCCGCGCCGACGCTCCTGGTGAGGCGCGGGCTCGTCACCACCGCCGAGACCATCGCGATGCTCGGCGCGGCGCTGCTCTTCCTGGACGGCTACGCGGCCCGGCGGACGGGGCTGGCCGGGGCCGACGGCATGGCCGTACTCCATTACGCCGCCCTGCTGTTCGCCCTGGTCGCGCTCGTCATGGCGGGCTACTCGCGGCTTCTTTCGCTGCGACTGCCGCTGCCCGTCGCGATCGTCCTCGCCCAGTTCCCGCTCCCGCTGCTCGCTCTCGGCGAGACGACGCCGTGGATCACCGCCGCGCTCGCCGCCACGGCCGCCGCCGACGCCGCGTTCCTGGCGTTCCTGGCGTTCCGCGTGGCGGGCCGGACTTCCGAGCCCGGCGGCCGCGGGCCACGGAAGACGGTCGCGGTCTGTTTCGGCGTGGTGTGGGGGCTGGGGGTGTGTCACGGCCTCCTGGAATCACTCCCGAGAAAGACGCCGAGCCCGTTCCCCCGCGACGTTCCGGCGATCGTCTCGCTCAGGGACGCCCTGTTGCTGGTCACGCTGGCGGTGATCGGGTTCGCGGTCGCGCGGAAGGTAAGGAACACGGACCGCCTCTGGGTCGTCACCGCCGTCTCGGCGCTCACGCTGACGGCGGGACTGGCGGCCCCCGCCTGGCCGCTGCCGCTCACCTGGTGGGCCGTACCGTACACGGTGGCGGCCCTGGTCACCGTGGCGGTCATGCTGTACGCGCCCGGCCTGGACGAGCCGCGGGTCCGCTCGGCCGGTGCCGTCTCCGCCGGGGTGCTGGCGGTGCTCACCGCACTGCCTTTCGCGAACGATGTGATCTTCACCCTGGTCGCCCCGTTCAACCGGCTCGGCGATGTGTGGTCGGGATCTCCGGGCTTCGCCGATGCCCGGCTGATCGCGCCGTTCCCGCAGTTCCCGGTCGTGTCGGGGCTGCTGGCCGTCGCCTCGGCACTGGCGGCCGCCCGGGGGCGGGCCTCCATGGGGTTCGCCGCGCTCGCCGCCGGGACCCTCGCGGTGGCCGTCGCCCCCGTCGCCTTCGGCTGGGGGCACGGGGCGGACCTCGTGGTCCTGTCGGCGCTGGCCGTCGTCCTCGTGACCGGTATGACCCTGGCCGGCCGGCCGCGGTGGGCGGGGGCCCTCGCGCTCGCCGCCGGCGCGGTGTCCGCGGTGGCGACGGCCACCGCGCTCGCCGAGCGGTCCAGCACGTACGCGACGCTCGGCGTCCTGCTCGTCGCGTGGGGCGCGGCGGCGTTCGCGGCCCGGGTACGTGAGGCGGCGGCGGTCTCGCTGGTCGCCGGTGTGCTCTCGGCGACCGGCCTGATGTGGGCGGTCGCCGCCGGGACCCGGTGGCTTCCAGCGGGTGACGGCCTGTCCCTGTCGCTGGCCGCCGGTGCGGTGCTCGCGGCGCTTCTCGCGCTGCGCGGCGGCTCACCGGCCAGGCCCTCGCCCGAGGGCGCGCCGGGGGAGAACGGTGATCTCCGGCGGTCCGCCGGGCTGGTGCTGAGCGCCGTGCTGGCGGTGCTCGCGGTCGTCTCCGCGCACGCCGCCGTCACCGCGACCCTCGGTTTCCACCGCCCCCTCGTACGGCCGTGGACGGCCGTGACAGGCCCCTCGGGCGGCCATCCGCTGCTCGCGGTGGTGGTCGGTCTCGTCGCCGCGGCGGCGGTGCTGGTCTCCTGGCAGGTCGCGCGGCGCAGGGGCGCGACCAGGGCGGCGCTGCTCGCCTGGCCCGCGGTGGTGGTGGCACTGCCGGTGTCGGTCGCCCTGCCGTACGGGGTGGAGCTGGGGCTGTTCGTCGCCGGTACCGTCCCGACGGCGTGGATGGCGGCGCGGAGCCGCGCGAACGCGGTCTTCGGCGGAGTGGCGGCGCTGTGGACCGCCTTCGTCGCGATCTCCTGGGCCCTCATGAGCGAGCCCGCGACCCTGCTCGTCCTTCCCGCCGTGGCGGTGATCGCCGTGGCGGTCGTGCTGGGTGACCAGGCGAGGGCCAGGGGAAGGGCCGGGGCGGAGGCGGTGGTCGCGTTCGGGGAACGGGCGGTGGCGCCGGTCGCGGCGGGGCTGGCGGTGCTGCTGGCGGGCGGGGAGGCACTGGCGGCCGGGCTGGCGCTGGACTGGCCGGTACGGCACGCGGCGTTCGGCCCGCTCGCCGTGGCCTGCGCGGCGGCGGCCGTGGCGGGCCGGTTCAGGAGGACGACGTTCGCGGTCGGTGTGGAGGCGGCGGGGTACGTCCTCGCGGGGGCGGGACTGCCGCTCGCCTCGGCCGACCTGCCGCTTGCGAGCCTGGCGTGCGCCGTGACGGGCGTGCTGATGGCCGGTACGGCGCTGCGGCCCGATCGCCGATGGGCCGGATACGCCGGAACGGGTTTCCTGCTGCTGGCCTCGTGGCTACGGCTGCTCGCCTCCGACATCAGCGTGATCGAGGCGTACACGGTCCCGTTCTCGCTGGTGCTGCTGGCGTTCGGCTGGTGGCGGGCGCGCGGAGGGGAGACGTCGTCCTGGGTCGCCTACGGTCCCGGACTCGTCTCCAGCCTGGTACCCGGCATGCTCGCGCTGCTCACCGGCTCGGGCTGGCTCCGGCCGCTGCTGCTCGGCACGGTCTCGCTGGCCGTGCTGCTGGCCGGTGCCCGGTTCCGGCTCCAGGCCCCGGCGGTCCTGGGCGGGCTGACCCTGGCCGTCGTCGCCCTGCACGAGCTGGCGCCGTGGATCGCGGAGGTGGTCGTGCTGGTGCCCCGATGGGTGCCGATGGCGCTGGGCGGGGTGCTGCTCGTGGTCGTCGGCGCGACCTACGAGGCGCGCCTGCGGGACGTGCGACGCCTGCGAGGCGCGGTCGGCCGGATGCGCTGACCGTTCCCGAGGTCGCTTCCCGAGGTCGCTCGGGGCTCAGCCGGGGGACTGCAGGCCGCGGCGGGCGGCGTGGTCGAGAGATGCCGCCACGTCGGGGTCGACGGGGAACCAGGTGAAGAGACCGGTCACCTGCAGAAGGCGTTTGAGGACATCCGATACCCCGGCGAGGCGCAGCCATCCGCCCGCCTCCGAGGTCACCCGCGCGCCGCTGAGAAGTATCCGCAGCCCTGTGGAGTCGCAGAAGGTGATGCCTCCGGCGTCGATGACGATCCGCGGGCGGTAGTCGGAGACCAGTTGTTCGATGGTCTCTCTGAGCAGCTCACTGGAATTACGGTCGATGTCACCCGTGACAGTGATCACGGTGCAGTCCAGGTGCCCGTGGTGGTCGACGCCGATGGAGAGTTCTCTGCTCATCGCCTCGTATCTCCACCCGGTGACGCGGTCGGTTTCGGCCGCCATCCGGCCTGATCAAGGTATACCCCTCCGTGACACCGGGGTGGGCGACGGACGGGAGACATGTGCGTAACGGCTGTGGACACCCGCCGTTCGCCGTCCGCTCCGGGAGCCGATGCGGGCGCGATCTCAGATGCAATCTCAGATGCGATCTCATACGTGATCCCGAGCGTGATCTCATGCCGAAAATGAATGACCGCATCACTCTTTACTGCCCCGACATATTCACGTATTCCTCGATCGGCCTGGACGTATTTCCCGCATAGGCAATGACGGTTAAGAACCAGGCCGGTTATCCCTTCTCTTGTGGTGAGGATTGCCGCTAACTTTCGAGCATGCGCGTTCTGATAACCGGGGCATCAGGTTTCGTCGGCTCGCATGCGGTCGCCGCGCTCCTCGCAGACGGGCATGAGCCGCTTCTTCTCATACGTAATCCAGAGAAAACACGCGAGGTGCTGGCCGCCGTCGGGGTGACGGGGGCGATTCCCCTGCACCGGGCCGATATCCGAGACGCGGCGGCCGTGCGGGAGGGTCTCGAACAGTGCGACGCCGTCATTCACGCCGCCGCGGAAATCGGGGTGATCGGCCGGGCCGATGACCTGAACGGTACGAATGTGACCGGGGCCAGGAACGTCCTCGGGCAGGCCGTCGAACTCGGTCTCGACCCCATAGTGCATGTCTCCAGCGTCGGCGTCTTCGTGCCCCCCTCCGGACCGGTGATCACGACCGAGAGCCCGCTCTCCACGCCCAGGAACGGATACGGCAGAAGCAAGATCTCCGCCGAGCGCTATGCCAGGCGGCTCCAGGAGCAGGGGATGCCGATCACGATCGTCTATCCGGCCGGGGTCACCGGGCCGTACCAGCCCTCGCTGGACGCGATGGTGGAAGGGCTGCGCGCCGGCCTGGAACAGGGCTGGCCGATCACCGCGGGCGGCGTCAACATCGTCGACGTACGGGATCTGGCCGTCGTGCTCGCCCGCTGCCTCGAACCGGGGCGCGGGCCACGCCGGTTCATGCTGGGCGGGCACTACCTCACCTGGGCGCAGCTCGCCGACGTCTGCGACGAGCTGACGGGGAACCGCGGCCGGAGGTTCAGGATCCACCGGTCGGTGTTGCGCGGCGCGGCGGCCGTGGGCGACGTGATGAAGCTGATCAAGGAGATCGACTACCCGCTGACCAGGGATGCCGTCGAGATGATGGTCACGATGGTCCGCACGTACGACACCCCGACCCTGGAGGCGCTCGGCGTGAGCCTGCGGCCGGTCCGGGAGACCATCGCCGACTCGCTGCGCTGGCTGGCACAGGAAGGACATCTCACCACCGGCAAGGCCGGGAGATTGGCGGGATAATGTCACGCGGTGACACGTTTCCCACCCTGGCGGAATCGAGCACCTCGGACCACGCCATGATCACCCTCAGGGGAAGCAGCCCCGCAGGAAAGCGACCTCGCAGGCAGACGGCCCTGTGAGGCGGCCTCGTACGAGGCAGGCGAACGAGCAGGGAGGAGCCGGCGATGAAGGTCGGGATCGTCGGTGCGGGGATCGTCGGGCTGGCCGTGGCCAGGGAGACGGCGCTGACCCACGGGGCCACCGTGACCGTCCTCGACAAGGAGGACCGCGTCGGGGCCCACCAGACCGGGCACAACAGCGGTGTCGTCCACGCCGGGATCTACTACCGTCCGGGCTCGCTCAAGGCCACGCTCTGCAGGGAGGGCGTGGCGATGCTCAGGCAGTACTGCGCCGAGCACCGCATCCCGTACGACGAGGTCGGCAAGCTCGTCGTCGCCTCCACCGGATCCGAGCGGCCCGAGCTGCGCGGGATCGCCGAGCGGGCCCGCGCGAACGGGGTTCCCGGCATCGCCGAGCTCGACGCGCTGGCCCTGCGCGAGATCGAGCCGCACGCCGTCGGCGTGGGCGCCGTGCACTCCCCGCACACCGCGATCGCCGACTTCCCCGCCGTCGCCCGGCGCCTCGCCCTGGACGTGGAGGAGAGCGGCGGCTCGGTGCTGCTGTCCCACCCGGTGCGCGCCGTACGGGAGACCGCGGGCGGGGTGAGCGTCCTGGCGGGGGAGCGGACGCTGAGGTTCGACCGGGTGATCGTCTGTGCCGGGCTCGGCACGGACACCGTCGCGCGGATGGCGGGGATCCCCGGCGACGTACGGATCGTCCCCTTCCGCGGCGAGTACTACGCGCTGGCCGGGGAGGCGAAGAACCTGGTCCGCGGGCTCATCTACCCGGTCCCCGACCCCCGCTACCCGTTCCTCGGCGTGCACCTGACCCGCAAGATCGACGGCGAGGTGCTGGTCGGCCCCAACGCGGTCATGGCGCTGGCGCTGGAGGGCTACTCCTGGCGGGACGTCGACCTCGCCGACCTGGGCCGGATCCTGGCCTGGCGGGGCACCCTGCGCCTCGCCGCCAGGCACTGGCGGACCGGGATCAGGGAGGTGGCCGGTTCGATGGGTAAAGGATCCTTCCTGCGGGCCGCGCGCCGCTACGTCCCGGCCCTGACCGCCGCCGACCTGGTCAGGACCACCGGAGGCGTCCGCGCACAGGCTGTGGACGGGCGGGGCGGCATGCTGGACGACTTCGCGATCGACGTGCACGGCCGCGTCGCCCTCGTGCGCAACGCCCCCTCACCGGCGGCCACGTCAAGTTTGGCGATTGCCAGGCATATTGTGGGGTTAGCCTCAGTGTTGACCAGTTAACTGCTTTCTCATGTGGGCCGGTGAAAATAAACCAGTGACCGACTCACCCGAGGCCCGCCTGCTGATCGTCGAGGACGAGCCCAACATCCTCGAACTTCTGGCCGCGAGCCTGAGGTTCGCCGGGTTCGGTGTCAACACGGCGGGCAACGGCACGGACGCCGTCGCCGCCGTCCAACGGCACCGGCCCGACCTCATCGTGCTCGACGTGATGCTCCCCGACATGGACGGCTTCGACGTCGTACGGCGCCTGCGCGGCGGCGGCAGTGACACGCCGGTGGTCTTCCTCACCGCGCGTGACGCCACCGAGGACAAGATCCGCGGGCTGACCGTGGGCGGGGACGACTACGTGACCAAGCCGTTCAGCCTGGAGGAGGTCGTGGCCCGCATCCGGGCCGTGCTGCGCCGTACCGGCTCCGGCGATCTCGCGCCCCGGCCGCCCCGGCTCACCTTCGCCGATCTCGAGCTCGACGAGGAGAGCCACGAGGTGTGGCGCGGGGGCAGGGCGGTGTCGCTGTCGCCGACGGAGTTCAAGCTGCTGCGCTATTTCATGGCGAACGCGGGGCGGGTGCTGTCCAAGGTCCAGATCCTCGACCACGTGTGGGACTACGACTTCAGGGGCGACGTCGGGATCGTGGAGTCCTACGTCTCCGTGCTCCGCCGCAAGATCGACAATGTCGAACCGAGGTTGATCCACACCCTGCGCGGCGTCGGATACGTGCTGCGCCTACCACCGGCCCCGTGATGCTCGACGCGACTCCCCTGCGAGTGAAGCTGATCGGCGTCATCCTGGTCCTGCTGACGATCGCGCTCGCCCTCATCGGCATCGGCAGCGTCTCGATCATGCGCGGTTACCTGATCGACCGCGTCGACGGCCAGATCGACCTGACCACCGACTCCGCGCTGCGCCGCATGAACAACCGGGGGTCCGTCGCGCTGGTCGGCAAGTCGATGCCGTCCGACGCCAGGCTGGAACTCCGCGGCAGGAACGGCAAGACCCTCGTCCTGCTCAGCGGCATCGACGTGGAGGGCAAGCCGGGGCCGGAGGTGGCCCCGGGACAGGGCGGCCACTCGTTCGAGAACGGCGACTGGCGGGTCCGGGTGACCTCGCTGGACACCGGCGGAATCCTCATCGTGGCCGTGGACATGGGCGAGGTACGGCAGATCGTCGGCCAGCTCGCGCTGGTGGAGCTGCTCGGCGGGAGCGGCCTGGTGCTGATGCTCGCCGGGGCCGGTGTGGTGATCATCCGCAGGAGCCTGCGCCCGCTGGAGGAGATCGAGCGCACCGCGGAGGCCATCGCCGCCGGAGACCTGGGCCGCCGCGTCCCCGACGCCGACCCGCGCACCGAGGTGGGCCGCCTCGGCCGGTCGCTGAACGGCATGCTCGCCCAGATCGAGACGGCCTTCCGCGCCCGTTCGGAGTCGGAGTCCTCGGCCCGCAGCTCGGAGGAGCGCATGCGCAGGTTCGTCGCGGACGCCTCGCACGAGCTGCGCACGCCGCTGACCTCGATCCGGGGTTTCGCCGAGTTCTACCGGCAGGCGCCCGGCATCGACGCCGCGCCGTTGATGCGCCGGGTCGAGTCCGAGGCGGTCAGGATGGGCCTGCTCGTCGACGACCTGCTGATGCTGGCCCGGCTCGACCAGCAGCGGCCGATGGTCATGCGTCCGGTCGACCTGCTCGCCATCGCCGCCGACGCCGTCCACGACGCCCGCATCCTCGCCCCGGAACGCGAGGTCACCCTCTCGGTGGACGGTTCCGCGCTCATCGTCTCCGGCGACGAGGTACGGCTCCGCCAGGTCGTGGGCAACCTCATGACCAACGCGCTCACCCACACCCCCGAGCGCACCCCCGTACGGGTGGCCCTCTCCGGCGACGACGGCATGGCCGTCATCGAGGTCGCCGACGACGGGCCCGGCCTCACCGCCGAGCAGCGCGAGCGCGTCTTCGAGCGGTTCTACCGCGCCGACTCCGCCCGGGGCCGGCGCGCCCCCGAGGACGGCGGCAGCGGTCTCGGACTGGCCATCGTCGCCGCGATGGTCGAGGCGCACGGCGGCCGCGTCGCCGTGGAGTCGGAACCCGGCAAGGGCTCGACGTTCCGGGTGGTCCTCCCGCTCGCCCCCGAATCCGACTGAACCGCGCCTCCGGATCCGAACGGATCGCGCCTCCGGACCTGGCCGGGCCCCGCTCCCGGACCCGGCCGAACCCCACCGGAACCCGGCTGATTCCACCGGTCCAACCGGTCCAACCGGTCCAGCCGGTTACCGTCGCCGCCCGGTTCAGGGCGCGCCGGTGCCGGGTTCCGGCCAGCTGCTGTCGGGGAACTCCCCTCCGGCCGCGCCGCCGGGCAGTACCACCCGGTCGTTCTCGGACAGCCCGGAGGTGATCTCGACGTACCGGTCGCCGCGGACCCCCGTCTCCACGACCCGCTCGGCGCCCCCCGGCACGGTGACCCTGGAGACCCCGTCCCTGGTCCGTACGGCCTGCGCCGGGACGTAGAGCGTCTCGGCGGACTCGGCGACGGCCACGGTGACCGAGGCGGTCTGGCCCACCAGGAGGTTCGCCGGGGGCTCGTCGAACGCGATCGTGACGCCGTACCTCACCAGCCGGTCGCTGGTGGTCGCGGTGGGGGCGATCCCCGTCACGGTGCCCGTGTACCTCTCCCCCTGCCGGGTGGCCAGAGTGATCGCCGCCTGCTGCCCCGGCTTCAGACTGCCGATGTCCGACTCGGTGAACAGCGCCTCCACCTGAAGCTCGTCCAGGTCCCCGAGGGTGAGGAAGGTGCCGGTGCCCGCGCTGTCGCCGACCGCCCCGGCCACGGACATGACGGTGCCGTCGGCGGGGGCGACGATCCGCACGCCCGCGAGTTCCTCCGTGGCGTCGGTCAGCTCCGCCCGGGCCTGCTTCACGCGGGCCTCGGCCTGCTCCACGGTGAGCGTCCCCCGCCCGGCTCCGCCGTTCTGCTGAGAACCCTGCCGAGGGTCCTGCTTGGTGTTCCGCCCGGTGTTCCTGTCCGTTCCCGTTCCCGTGCTCGGCTTCGGGGTGGGGCATCCGGTGGTGGGCCTGGCGATGGCGGTCGGTAACGCCGTGCCGGTGGGACCGCTGGGACCGGTGGAGCTCGCCGTCGGTCCAGGATGCTCGCCGAGGCCGGTCGAGGGGCCCGAGGACGGGTCTGCGGGACCGGGGCCGGTGGTCGCGGGCGGCTCGCCCTTGTGCGGCCTCGCGGTCACGGTGACCGTCGCGGTGGCCGTCACGGTCACCGTCGGAGCGGCCGTCACGGTGACGGTGACCGTCGGCGCGGGCTGGGGAGCGCCCTCATCCGTCCGCGCGGCCACCGGTGTCGCGGTGGGTGCCGGTACGGACGCGGAGCTCCGCGCCGGAGCGGGGGTGAGGGCCGGGGCCGGGGCCGCCGCGAAGCGGTACCCGGCGGGGACGATCCCGCCCGCGGGGACGACCCGCACCGTCCGCGCCGATCCGGCCGGCGCGGACGCCGGGTACGGCGAGAACGTGCGCGCCGATCCGGCCGGCGTGGATGTCGAGGGTGGTGAGAGCGTGCGCGCGGGCCCCGGCCCCTGCGTGGGGGCACCCGTCCTGGTCGGGGCGGGCGTGGGGGTGGCGTCCGTTCCCGGAGGCCGTGTCGCCGTGGGCTCGCAGCCGGCCTGCCTGGCGGGACCCGTCCGGTCGGACCCCGCCCGATCCCCGGTCCGGTCAGCCGTCCGGTCCCCGTCCTGGCCTCCGGCCCGCTGCCCGGCCTCGGTCGTCCCCGTGCTCTCCGGCGTGCTCCCCGCCGTGTCCAGCGCCTCCTCGGCCGCCGCGAGCTGCGCCTTCGCCGCGTCGTAGCGCTCGCGTGCGGGGGCGGAACCGATCCTGGCGAGCACGTCCCCCCTGCCGACCCTGTCCCCGGCCTTGACGTAGACCTTCGTGACCGTCCCCGAACCGCCGAAGGCCAGGTCGCGGGTGCCGTCGTCCACGGTGCTGCCCGCGGCCGACACCGCGGCGGTCACCGTCCCGCGCCTGGCGGACGCCAGTTCCACCCGGGGAGCCTGGTCGGAGCCGCCGTCGAACACGACGATCGCCCCCGTACCCACCAGGACGAGGGCGGCCAGGGCGAGTCCTCCCGCGCGCAGCTTCTTCGGGAGATGGGTCGGTCTCATGGCGGACATCCTGGACCGCCTGATTCACAGCATGCTCACGGGTCCCTGAAGGTTTCCTGTGCATCATGGGCGGTACGACCAGGTCTGCAGGAAATCTTCAGCCTTCGTCGGGGTGAGTCCAAGCCTGATGCGCCAGTGTCAGGCGCTGTGAAGCTGTCGACCAAGCGCGGAGCGCTGATCGTGAACGGGACCCTGGGGGTCCTGTTGCTGGGTGGAGTGGTGATCGCCTACTCCTCCCTCGGCGGCGAGGCCTCATCCGCCGACGCCGCGGTGCGGACCGTGCCGGTGACCCGTGCCACGGTCTCGGCCTCCGTCTCCGCCTCGGGAACCGTGGCCAGCGCCCGCGCCCGGTCCCTCTCCTTCGGATCGAACGGCACCGTCGAGAAGATCTACGTCAAGGCCGGTGACAAGGTCACCGCGGGGCAGATCCTCGCCCGGCTGGACGACGACTCGGCGCAGGAGAGCCTTGACGCGGCCGCCGCCGCCCTCGACTCCGCGGACGACGACACCTCCACCGCCGCGGCCTACGCCCAGTACGTCACGGCCAGGAACACCTACCGGTCCGCGAAGCGCGCGGTGGAGGGCACCGTCATCAAGGCGCCGTTCACCGGTACGGTCACCGCCGTCAACGGCACGGTCGGCGGCTCCTCGGGCACCGCCGCCAAAGCCGCGACCAACGCGAACAACTCGGCCGGGTCCGGAGCCAACGCCAACGCGAACGCCTCGGGCGGGTTCGTCGACCTCGCCGACACCCGCAGGCTCGAACTCGTCGGCGCCTTCACCGAGGCCGACGTCACCAAGCTCAAGATCGGCCAGACGGCCTCCATCGGGTTCGACGCGCTCACCGGGGTCACCGCCTCCGGCAAGGTCACCCAGATCCAGCCGACCGCCACCACCAGCAACAACGTGGTCCAGTACCCGGTGACGATCTCCTTCACCGAGGTGCCGAAGCAGGTCAGGCTCGGCCAGACGGCCACGGTCGGGGTCGTCGTCGAGCGTGCCGAGGACGTGCTCGCCGTCTCCTCCGCGGTGATCTCCACGGCGGGCGGGCGGAGCACGGTGACCGTACTGCGGGACGGACGCCAGGTGCCCGTCCAGGTGAAGACCGGGATCAAGGGCGACGCGCTCACCGAGATCAGGTCCGGGCTCGCCGAGGGCGACCGGGTGGTCCGCCCGGTGGTCACCGAGACCACCCGGCAGGGCGGGGGCTTCCCCGGCCTCGGCGGCGGGGGCGGCGGTCGCAACGGCGGTGGCGGCAACGGCGGCATCCGCCCCGCCGGGGGAGGAAACGGCCGATGACCGTCCCCGTCCTGTCCCTCACGGACATCACCAAGGTGTACGGCAGGGGAGACGCCGAGGTCCGGGCGCTGCGCGGGGTGTCGCTCAGCGTCGACCGGGGCGACTACGTCGCCGTCATGGGCGCCTCGGGCTCCGGCAAGTCCACGCTCATGAACATCCTGGGCTGCCTGGACGTGCCCACCTCCGGCGACTACCGCATCGACGGCACCGACGTCGGCTCGCTGGACGAGCGCAGGCTCGCCGTCCTCCGCAACCGGAAGATCGGATTCGTCTTCCAGTCGTTCAACCTGATCCCCCGGATGAGCGCGCTCGCCAACGTCGAGCTGCCCATGGCGTACGGCGGGGTCGGCGCCGCCGACCGGCGGGCCCGCGCCCTGGCGGCCCTGGAGCAGGTCGGCCTGTCCGACCGGGTCCGCCACGAGCCGAACCAGCTCTCCGGCGGCCAGCAGCAGCGGGTGGCCGTGGCCAGGGCGCTGGTCACCGCGCCCGCCCTCCTGCTCGCCGACGAGCCGACCGGCAACCTCGACACCGCCTCCACCGGGGACGTGCTGGGCATCCTCGACCGGCTGAGCGTCGCGGGCCGGACGATCGTGATCATCACCCATGAGGACGACGTGGCCGCCCACGCCAAGCGGGTCATCCGCCTGGTGGACGGCCGGATCGTCGAGGACCGTCGCCAGGCCCCCGCCGACGGCCTCCCGCCCCGCGTGCCGGAGGTCACCGCGTGAGCCGGCTCGAGATCCTGAGGTTCGCGCTCCGCGGGCTGGCCGCCAACAAGCTGCGCAGCTTCCTGACCACCCTCGGCATCCTCATCGGGGTGGCGGCCGTGATCCTGCTGGTCGCCTTCGGCGAGGGGGCCTCGCAGAGCATCCAGCAGTCCATCCAGCGGCTCGGCGCCAACACCCTTACCATCTCGGCGTCCTTCGCCGGAGGCGGCGGTGGCGGTGGTGGTGCTTTCGGGGGAGGGGGCGGCGGCGGGGGCCGGGCGGCCGGGGGCCAGAACGAGGGCCCGCGTACCCAGGCCAGGCAGCTCACCCTGGAGGACGCCAGGGCGCTGACCGACCGCGAGCGGGTTCCCTCGGTGCGGAGCGTGTCGCCCGTGGTGACCGCGAACGCGGCCACCGCCGTCCACGAGGGCGCCAGCCACACGATCGCGCAGCTCGTGGGCACCTACCCCAGTTACTTCGAGGCTACGAACAGGCCCGTCGAGAGCGGCACCTACTTCGTCAACGACGACGTGCTCGCCGCCAGGAAGGTCATGGTCATCGGGCGGACGGTGGCCGAGGAGCTGTTCGGCACGGCCGATCCGGTCGGCAGGCCGGTCAGCGTCTCCGGGGTGCCGTTCACGGTGATCGGGGTGCTCAGGGAGTCGGGCTCGGCGGGCATGCAGGACGCCGACGACGTGGCCGTCGTGCCGCTGCCCGCCGTGCAGCAGAGCCTGACGGGGTTCGGCGCGCTCGGCTCGATCATCGTGCAGGCGACCGGTGCCGACACGACCGACTCCGCCCAGGCCGAGGTGACCGCCGTGCTCGACCAGCGGCACGGCATCACCCCGGCGGGCGTCGCGGACTACCGGATCCTGAACCAGGCCACCCTGCAGGAGACCGTCAGCTCGACCGTGGGGATCTTCACCGCCCTGCTCGGCGCCGTCGCCGCCATCTCACTGCTGGTCGGCGGCATCGGCATCACCAACATCATGCTCGTCACCGTCACCGAACGGACCAGGGAGATCGGCATCAGGAAGGCCATCGGCGCGCCCAGGAGCGCCATCCTCGGCCAGTTCCTGCTGGAGGCGACGGTGCTGAGCCTGGTGGGCGGCCTGTCGGGGGTCGCGGTCGCGTTCGCCGGCACCCGCTTCACGATCGCCGGGATCTCACCGGTGCTCGTACCGTCCTCGATCGCGCTGGCCCTCGGCGTCTCCGTGGGCATCGGGCTGTTCTTCGGCGGCTACCCGGCCAACCGGGCGGCCAGGCTCCGGCCCATCGAGGCCCTGCGTCACGAGTGACCCGTACGGCTTACCCGGCTTAGGCAAGGAGAGAAACATGGGCGGCGACGCCGACGAGACGGTCCCGGCGGGGAGCGCGCTGGAGAGTTCCCCGTTCCGGGGGGACCTGGACAGCGAACTGGCGGCCCGGCCGCCGCGCCGCCTGCCGACGCTCACCCTCGTGCTGGGCGCCGGGGTGATGCTCGTGGCGGGGGTGATCGTGGGCATCCAGGCGCAGAAGGCGATGGGCGGCCCGTCCGGCGGCCCCGCGACGGCGACGCGGCAGGGTGACGTGGGCCCCGGCGGCTTCGGCGGTTTCGGCGGCGGCCAGGGCCGTCAAGGGGGCCAGAGGGCCGGTCAGGACGGTGGCGGCCGGGGCGGCATGACCGTCGGCACGGTGCAGCGGGTCGAGGGCGGCAGGGTCTACGTCCAGACGGCGGACGGCTCGGTCGTGACCGTGAACACCACGGACGAGACGTCCGTACGCGTCACGAAGGAGGGCAAGGTCACCGACCTCGAGCCCGGAGGCGCGGTGGTCGTACGCGGGGCGGCGGCCGACGACGGCTCGGTGACCGCGACCGCGATCACCGAGCCGTCGTCGGGCGCCGGACGCCGGTGAACCGGCCGCGGGCGAAGGGCGGGCCGTTTCCTGTAGGCGGTGGTGAATCGGGTTCCCGGGGGCGGCGCGCCGGTCGCCGTGAGCGCGGGCGAACCGCTTCGCGGGAGCGGTGCCGAGACGGTTCTCAGGAAACGTTCAGCCCTGGCTGAGCTGCGTTCCAGCGAGGTGGGCGAGCCTCGGGATGTGCTGGACAGAGTGGAAGCCCGATTGCTGGTCGTGGACGACGAACCGAACATCAGGGAGTTGCTCTCGGCCAGCCTGCGCCTGTCCGGGTTCGAGGTGGTGACCGCGGTGGACGGCCGGGAGGCCGTGCACTTCGCCGAGCGGATCCGTCCCGATCTGGTCGTGCTGGACGTGATGCTGCCCGACATGGACGGCTTCGCCGTGGCGGGGCGGCTGCGGGAGATGAGCGGGCAGATGCCCGTGCTCTTCCTGACCGCCAGGGACGCCACCGACGACAAGGTCGCCGGGCTGCGCCTGGCCGACGACTACGTGACCAAGCCGTTCAGCCTGGAGGAGGTCCTCGCCCGCATCCGGGCCGTGCTCCGCCGTACCAGGGGAGACCTCGACCTGCCGGTCCGCCTGCAGGTCGGTGACCTCGAGCTGGACGAGGAGGCGCACCAGGTCTGGCGCTCCGGCGTCCCGGTGCGGCTGTCGCCGACCGAGTTCAAGCTCCTGCACTACTTCATGGTCAACACCGGCAGGGTGCTCTCCAAGGCGCAGATCCTCGACCACGTCTGGAACTACGACTTCGGCGGCGACGCCGGGGTGGTCGAGTCCTACGTCTCCTACCTGCGCCGGAAGGTCGACACGGCCGAGCCCCGGCTCATCCACACCCTCCGCGGTGTGGGCTATGTGCTGCGACCGCCCCACAGTGATTGAACTTTCAGCTGATATTCAGCTTCAGCTGACCCGTTTCTGAGCTTTATGTGTTCCAATAGACAATGCACGACCCCCGATCACCTCGGAAGCATCCGATGGGCTCGGGCTCGCCTCCAGCTGCGGGGGAGACGAGCTCGGCACGGCCCGCGGATGAGGTCCGAGGGCTGGGCCCCACCGCTTTACCGAGTTCGCCCCCGTAACCCGGTCGAGCGGTGGGGCCAAACGCGTCTAGAGGGGCTCTCGCAGGGCAGGATCGACCGTATGGGTGACAACGACGGTCTTCTGGAGACGCTGCGGGAGTTGCGGCGGCATCTCGACCGCGAGCTGTTCCCCCTCGCGATCGGCGACGTGGTGGCCGACCGCCGGGCGCTGCGCGAGCTGACCGGCCAGCTCGACGACTACCTGATCCCCCGGCTGAGCGCGATCGACGCTCCGCTGCTCGCCGTCGTCGGCGGCTCCACCGGGGCCGGGAAGTCCACGCTGGTGAACTCCCTGGTCGCCGAGGACGTCTCCGAGCCGGGCGTGCTGCGGCCCACGACGATGGCCCCCACCCTGGTCACCAGCCCCGTCGACCGCGAGTGGTTCACCGCCCAGCACGTCCTGCCCGGCCTGCCGCGCGTCACCGGGAGCGGCAGGGGCGAGCCCGGCACGCTCCGGATCGTCACCGCCGCGGCCGTCCCGCCGGGCCTGGCCCTGCTCGACGCCCCCGACATCGACTCGATCGTCACCGCCAACCGCGAGCTGGCCGCCCAGCTGCTCGCCGCCGCCGACCTGTGGTTGTTCACCACCACCGCCTCCCGGTACGCCGACGAGGTCCCCTGGAGTTTCCTGCGTTCGGCCAGGGAGCGGAGCACGGCCCTCGCCGTCGTCCTGTCCAGGGTCCCCCCCGAGGCCATGGGCGTGGTGCGCAAGGACCTGAAGCGGTTGCTGGAGGCGAACGGCCTGGGCGGGACGCACCTTTTCGAGGTGCCCGAGCTGGTACTGCCCGACGAGAACGCCCGCCTGCCGCGTCAGGCGGTCCAGCCGATCGCCGACTGGCTCATCGCCATCGCCGCCGACTCCCGTTCCCGCGCCGAGGTGGTACGCCAGACCCTGTCCGGCGCGCTGGAGAGCCTCTCCACCCGCGTGCCCGCGCTCGCCGCGGCGGTCGACCGCCAGCACACCGGGGCCGAGGAGCTCCGCTCGATGGCGGACGCCGCCTACGCCGTGGGCCTGTCCACCTTCGACGAGGGCATGCGGGACGGGTCGCTGCTGCGCGGCGAGGTCCTGGCCCGCTGGCAGGACTTCATCGGCACCGGCGACCTGATGCGCTCCCTGGAGAGCCGGGTCGGCAGGTTCAGGGACCGGGTCGTGGCCTTCGTCACCGGGCGGCCCGCGCCCGAGAGCGAGCTGCGGATCGCTCTGGAGAGCGGGGTGGAGGCGCTGATCAGGGCCTCGGCCGACAGCGCCGCCGAACGCCTGCTGGAGTCGTGGTCGTCGCACCCCTCGGGGCGGGCCCTCCTGGAACGCGAGGGGGTCGCCGTCGCCGGGCGTCTCGGCCGCGCCTCCGCCGACCTGCCCGCCAGGGCCGAGGAGGCCGTCAGGGGCTGGCAGTCGTACGTGCTCGACCTGGTCCGCGAGGAGGGGGCGGACCGGCGGACCACCGCCCGCGTCACCTCGTTCGGCCTCAACGGGGCCGGGCTGCTGCTGATGATCGCGGTGTTCGCCTCGACCGGCGGCCTGACCGGCATCGAGGTCGGCATCGCCGGAGGCACCAGCGTGCTCAGCCAGAAGGTCCTGGAGGCCGTCTTCGGCGACCAGGCCGTCCGCGACCTCACCGTCAAGGCCCGCTCCGACCTGCGCGCCCGCGTGGCGATCCTCCTCGGCCAGGACGCCGACCGCTTCACCGACCTGCTGGACGCCGTCCAGCCCCCCGAGGGCACCGCCCCCGCCCTCCGCGCCACCGCCGGCGCCATCCGCGAGCACCTGCGCGAGCTCCCCGTCGCGGACCGCCGGGCCGCGCTTCCCGCGGGTTCCGTCCCGGCCGCCGTGGGGGAGTCCCGGAGACCGTCCGACGGCCTTCCACACGTGACCGGCGCACCCGACGGCGTCCCGCGCGCCACCGGTGCGGGAGAGGCGGGCCAGGCGTGAAGCTGCTGCGACGAGAGAAGACGGTCTCGCTGGACGACCGGCTGGCGGCGCTGGCGCGCGCCGCCGACCTGGCCGACGGGAGGCTGGACGCCGAGGCGGTCGCCGCGGCGCGTTCGGTCATCTCCCGCGCCGGCGTACGTGCGAGCCTGTCGGTCGACCACACCGCGGTCGCGCTGGCAGGGGCCACCGGCAGCGGCAAGTCCTCGCTGTTCAACCTGCTGTCGGGCACCTCACTCGCCACGGTCGGCGTCACCAGGCCGACCACCTCGACCGCTCAGGCCGCACTCTGGGAGGGCGCCGGGGCGGGACCACTGCTCGACTGGCTGGAGATCCCCCGCCGCCACGAGCTCCTCGACACCTCTGGCCAGGCCGCTCAGAGCCCGCGGCACGGGAACGGCGAGGGGCCCCGGCCCGGCACCGGCCGGTCGGCCGGTGCGAAGGGGACCGAGCTGAGCGAGCGGGCCGGCGGCACGGCCTTCGGGACGGACGGGGAGGCCGCCGGGCTGATCCTGCTGGACCTGCCCGACCACGACTCGATCGAGCCGTCGCACCGGCTGGAGGTCGACAGGCTCGTCGAGCTGGTCGACCTGCTGGTGTGGGTGCTCGACCCGCAGAAGTACGCCGACGCGGCCGTCCACGACCGCTACCTCAGGCCGCTGGCCCGGCACCGGGACGTCATGGTCGTCGTCCTCAACCAGGTCGACCGGCTCTCCCCGGCCGCCGCCGAGCGGTGCCTGAAGGACCTCCGGCGGCTCCTCGACGAGGACGGGCTGACCGGTGTCCCGGTGGTCGGGGTGTCCACCCGCACCGGCGCGGGCGTCCCCGAGCTGAGCTCGCTGCTCACCTCCCGGGTCGCCGACCGGCGGTCCTGGTCCGCCCGCCTCGCCGCCGACGCGGGGATGGCCGCCGACGCGCTTCTCCAGGCGTCCGGCGTCACCCCCGGCGAGACCCCTCCTGACGTCGCGAGCAGGCCGGACGGCCTGGCGAGGCCGCTGAGGGACGCGCTGTCGCAGGCCGCCGGGGTGCCGGTCGTCGTCGAGGCCGTGGCCAAGTCCCACCGGCACCGCTCGGTCGCCGCCACCGGCTGGCCGCCCACCCGGTGGATCCGCCGTCTGCGGCCCGACCCACTCCGCCGCCTCCGCCTGGACGCCACGAGCCGGTCCACCGGAGAACGGGTGGTGCCAAGGGAGCCCGGAGAGCCGGGGAACGTCATCGGGAGGACGTCGATCCCCGTCGCTACCGTCGTCCAGCGCTCCCGGATGGACACCGCGATCCGCGAGGCCGCCGGGGCCGCCTCCGCGGGGCTTCCCGCGCCGTGGGCCGCTGCCGTGCGGCAGGCGGCGAGGTCGCGCGGAGACGAACTGGAGGACGGCCTGGACCGGGCGGTGGCCACCACCTCGCTCGGGGTCTCCAAACGGCCCCTGTGGTGGCGGCTGGCCGGGCTGGCGCAGTGGCTGGCGCTCGCGACGGTGCTCGCCGGGGGGATCTGGTTGCTCGCCCTGGTAGCCCTCGACTATCTCCGGCTTCCGCAGCTCTACATGCCGACCGCGGGGGAGCTGCCCTGGCCGACCACGCTGCTGATCGGGGGCGTCCTGCTCGGTCTGCTGATCGCGCTGCTCTCCCGGGTGGCCGCCTGGCTCGGTGGCCGTCGCCGGGCCCGCAAGGCGGCGAAGGCGTTGCGGTCGAGCGTCGACAAGGTCGGCCGCGAGCTGGTGCTGGATCCCATGGAGGAGGAGCTGACCCGGTATCGGCACTTCACCGAGGCGGTCACGGTGGCCGGGAACGGAACCCGCGGATAGCCCGCGGACAGGCGGACGGTTTCGGCGGGGATCGAGCGCCTCCCGGGCGAAGGGGGACGGACCCTGGAGAAGGGATTCTGGCGTCCGTCTCTCAGGAGGCGCTCATCCGCGTCCTCTCCCACTGCCGTGCGGAGCCGGTCGGGGCCGGTCGGCGCGTCAGGTGGGGGGAGCGCGTCAGGAAGTGAGATTCACGTAATAGCTCGAATAGCCGTTCATGTCGATCAGCCGGGTGCCGACGAGCCTGGCGGCGGTGCTGCCGATGCCGATGCAGGAGTCGAAGGCGTTCTGGTAGACGTACATCGGGCCGTAGGCGCCGGTCCAGACGGCTCCGTTGGCCGCTTCGGCGTAGTAGGCGGCATAGCGGTTGTCGGTGTTGAGGACGAACGCCTCGCCGCCCGGGTCGATGGGCCACCAGCCCCGGGTGCCCCACTGACCGTAGTCGCGGCAGCCGTCGGGGCTGTAGAACATGATCGCGACCCACACCTTGGAGGTGTAGCGGTTACGGAAGTGCAGTTGCATCTCTACTCCTCCGATTCCGTGAATCGCATGGCGAGGGGCCTGTCGTCGATCGGCTGGTCGGCCAGGGGCGGCAGGTGGTCGTCGGTCTTCGCGACCACGGCGGCGCGGTCGGCCGCCCCCGGCCGCTCGTCCGTCTCGCCCGTGTTGGCCGCCGCCGCGTCCGCGAACGCCACCCGGGGGTCGGGGGAGCGTTCGGTGCCGTTGTCCGGCATGTGGCTCACCTACATTCGTTGAGTTCGTAGAGTGATTAATTGACAACATACAGTCACCATCAAGGCCGTGTAAAGAATCGTTTTCATTTCCACGGGTGGCGCGGTGGCGGAGAGGAGGCTGGTCGCCGAGGTCGCGGAGAGTCTCGTCCAGGCAGGACGGCGCCTGGCCTGTGCGACCCATTCGATCCAGGCGCGTCTTCGAAGTGGGGCCGTCCTTGCCCCGCACCTGGGCGTGCGGTGTCCCCAACCGCGTCGGTGGCTCGGGCCTCGGCCGCTCGGATCGTTTCACCTGCACCGATACGCTCGGCCGGTCCGCCATCGACCGCGGCGGGTGCGTCCGTCCGCCGCCGACAATTTTTCTTTTATTGACGATATGAGTCGTCGGCCGCTATCGTCGAGACGTGTTCGAAGCGGGGATTTCGAACACCGCACTGTGGATCGCCGCGGGCGGCGACGACACCAAGGAGCCCTGACATGTCGCACGAATTCCGTCTCACCCACGACGTGGACCTCCAGGCCACCCCCGAGGAGGTCTGGGAGGCGATCGCGACCGGCCCCGGCGTCGACTCGTGGTTCATGGGCAAGAACGAGATCGAGCCTCGCGAGGGCGGCAGGACGTCCATGGCGATGCCCGGCTTCACCGGCGAGGCCACGGTCACCGCCTGGGAGCCGCCGCACCGGTTCGGCTATCGCTCGGAGCCCGGAGAGGACGGTGCGTCCATGGCGTTCGAATACCTCGTGGAGGGCCGTGACGGCGGCGGCACCGCGCTGCGGTTCGTGCACAGCGGCGTCCTGACCGGCGACTGGGAGGCGGAGTACGACGCGCTCCGCAAGGGCAACCCGCTCTATCTGCGGACCCTCGCGCGGTATCTGGAGCACTTCCCGGGCCGCACCGCCGTGCCGGTCGCCGCGTTCGGCCCGCAGCAGCCCGACCAGGACCTGGTCTGGGCCGGCCTCACCCGTGCCGTCGGCCTGTCCGAGCAGGTCGGGGAGGGTGACAAGGTGCACTTCACGATCGCGGGGCAGACCGTCGACGGCGTGGTCGACACGGTGCTCGCCCCCGGCTTCCTGGGCGTGCGGACCGACGACGCGCTACTGCGGTTCGTCGGGGGCGGCGGCGTCATCATGACCGGCCACCACATCTTCGCCGACGTCGACCAGGCCGACGCCGAGCGGATCTGGGGCGCGTGGCTCGCGTCCGTCTACGCCTGAGTCGCCCGGCCATGAAGATCATGAAGTTTGTGTGGACACCCGCCCGGGTTGCCGCGGTCCGCCGTCACCCTTCCGCCCAGGGACGGCGGGCGGAAAGCCGCTCAGGCTGTCGTCACCGGTAGCGGAAGCCGTCGAAGAAGCGGCGGAAGACACCGCCGATGCGGGGCAGGGGCTCGGCCGGGGGCGGCGCCTGCGCGCGCTGCCTGGCGATGGGCTGGTCGTAGTCGGTCCGCGCGATGGCGTCGAGGACCTGCTGCTCGTCGAAGTCCTCGGAACCCTCGATCACGGGGACGAAACCGACCAGCATCCCGTTGCGCATCACCTGGGCTTCGAGGCCCGCGGTGCCGTCGGTGTCCCATTCGGCCTCGCGCCCGTCGGGCAGTGACACGCGTATCCCGAACTGATACACGCCGACCCTCGCCAGGTGGCCGTCTATTCCGCGATCGCGCAGCGCGTCAACGATCCGTCGTGCCCGGTTCTCTTCCACCTCTCCCAGGATAGGTCGGCTCTCCCCGGATGGGCCGGCCGGACCGCGTCCGCCCGTACGGCATGTCCGGGGCGCATGAGGCCGTCCGGGGCCGTCCGGTGTCTGTCCCGTGTCGGTCGGTGCGGATCGACAGCGGCCGGCGAAGCGGTCGGTGAAGTGGGAGGATCCCTCACTCCGAGCCGGTGACGGACGGTAACCCATCCGAAATATAGCTATAACGCATATATCGCACGCTTTGCGGGTGATCACCGCTTCCTCGGATGACCCAGCCGAGGCGAGACCTTCACCGAAGGACGTGCTGCCTCTCATGAACCGTTCTGGTCTCCGATCCGGACTGCGCCGCACGGCGTCCCGCACCAGCCTCTACGTCACCTCGTTCGCCACCGTCGCGGCCCTCGGCGCGGTGGCGCTGACCACCCCGACGCAGGCCGAGTCCACCGGCAGGCCGCCTTTCTCCATCGACCTGGAGACGGTGACCGTAAGTCAGCTCCAGCAGGCCCTGGGAGCGAGGAAAATCACCTCCGAGTGGCTCGTCAACGCCTACATCGAACGGATCCGCGCGCTCAACAGCGACGGGCCGGGACTGAACGCCGTCCGGGTGCTCAACGGCAGCGCCATGGACGAGGCCAGGCAGGCCGACAGGGATCGCGGCAGGGGGAGGGCACGTGGCCCGATGCACGGCATACCCGTACTGGTGAAGGACAACATCGACGTCAACCGGCTGCCGACGACGGCGGGCGCCCTGGCCCTGGCCGACTCCTATCCCCAGGACGACGCCTTTCTCACCAAAAGGCTCCGGGCGGCGGGAGCGATCATCCTGGGCAAGACCAACCTGACCGAGTTCGCCAACTTCACCACGTCGGGAATGCCGTCCGGATACAGCGGGCTGGGGGGACAGGTCCTCAACCCGTACGACGTCAGCCAGACCCCCAGCGGATCGAGCTCGGGGTCCGGATCGGCGGCGGCCTCCGCGCTCGCGGCGGTGACCATCGGCACCGAGACCTCGGGATCGATCCTCAGCCCGTCGGTGGCGAACTCGCTCGTCGGCGTGAAGCCGACCGTGGGACTGGTCAGCCGGACCGGCATCGTCCCGATCGCCGCGAGCCAGGACACGGCCGGGCCGATGACGCGCTCCGTGTACGACGCCGCGGCGCTGCTGACCGCGCTCACCGGCATCGACCCTCAGGACCCGGCGACCGCGGCCAGTAAGGACGTCGTCGGTACCGACTACACGGCGGCGTTGTCGAAGGACGCGCTCAAGAACGTGAAGATCGGTGTCGTCGGCGCCCCGACCGGGAACCAGGGCGTCGCCTTCACCCGGGCCGTCGACGTGCTGCGCGCGCAGGGCGCCACGGTCAGCGCCGTGACGGTGGACACGAGCGGGCTTCCGGCGAGCATCCTGAACTACGAGTTCAAGCGTGACCTGAACGCCTATCTCGCCCGGCTGGGCCGCCGCGCCCCCATGAAGACACTGGACGACGTCGTCCGCTTCAACCTCGCCCACGCCGGAGAGGGGGCGATCAAGTTCGGCCAGACCCTGCTGGAGACCTCGAACGCCATCAACCTGGACGACCCCGCCACCAAGGCCACCTACGAGGCCGACCGTGACAACGGCATCGCCACGGCCCGCCAGCGCCTCGACTCGGCGTTGCAGTCCGGCGGTTTCGACGCGCTCGTGTTCGCGGGCAACGGCTCGGCGGGCATCGGCGCGCGGGCGCAGTATCCCTCGGTCGCCGTGCCCATCGGGTACGACCCGGCCAACGGGCGCCCGTTCGGCATGACGTTCCTCGGCACCGCCTTCACCGAGGCCAGGCTCCTGGCCTACGCGTACGCCTACGAGCAGGCCTCGCGGGAGTGGCGCCCGCCGTCGGTGGTCAACCCGTCCCTCTTCCGGTGCGCCCAGCCGGGGGGCAGGCAGCCGCAGACCTGCGCGCCTTGACCCGTTGACCTCCTGATCCCCGCCGTCCTGAGGGCCGGGGACGTGTTCCGGCCCGTCTCGCGTCCGCCACCTCCGGGTGGGCGCGAGGCGGGCCTGGTATGTGCCGCTGTCGCCGCTGTAGGTTCTCAGATGCTCATATTTCTTGATCTTTGTCTCGGTCATCGCGAGCGAACCGGTACCTCTCCACCCCGCACTCCGGAGTAATTCCATGCCCGCAGCACTCGAGATCCACGGCCTGTGCAAGACCTTCGGTGAGAAGGTCGCCGTCGACCACGTGGATCTGAACATCCCCCAGGGCTCCTTCTACGGGCTTGTCGGCCAGAACGGCGCGGGCAAGACCACCACCCTGTCCATGGCCGTCGGCCTGCTCCGCCCCGACGACGGCCACGCGCGCATCTTCGGCGCCGACGTCTGGTCCGACCCGGCCACGGCCAAGACGCTGGTCGGCGTCCTGCCCGACGGGATGGCCATGCCCGAACGGCTCACCGGCCGGGAGGTGCTGACCTACCTCGGGCTGCTCCGCGGGCTGCCGCGCGAGGTCGTCGACCAGCGCGCCGAGGAACTGCTGTCGGTGCTGGAACTCGACGAGGCGGAGAAGACGCTCGTCATCGAGTACTCCACCGGGATGCGCAAGAAGATCGGCCTGGCCACCGCTCTGCTGCACGCTCCGAGGCTGCTCGTGCTCGACGAGCCCTTCGAGGCCGTGGACCCGGTGTCCGCCGCGACGATCAAGACGATCCTGCGCGGTTTCGTGGCCGGTGGCGGGTCCATCGTGCTCTCCAGCCACGTCATGGCCCTGGTGGAGCAGCTCTGCGACCACGTCGCGGTGATCGACAAGGGCAGGGTGGCCGCCGCGGGCTCCCTGGACGAGGTCCGCGGCACCGGCTCCCTCGAAGACACCTTCGTCGGCCTGGTCGGCACCTCCGACGGCGGAGTGAAGGAGCTGACGTGGCTGTCGAGCTGACCATGGTCAACATGAAGGTGGCCGTACTCCGGCACTCGATGACCGGACAGCGGGCCGGCTTCGTCGTCATGGGCGCGCTGGTCGGCCTGGTCCTCGCGGCCGGCACGATCTTCACGGCCCTCTCCTGGCCGGACCTGCTCCCGGCCGTCTACGCCGTCTGGATGCTGGGCTGGATCTTCGGTCCCGTCTTCGCCGGGGGCGGTGACGAGACGCTCCGCCCGGAGTACTTCACGCTGCTCGGCCTGCGACCGCGCCGCCTGGCCACGGGACTGCTCGTGGCGGCCTTCGTCGGGGTGGCGCCCGTGATCAGCCTGCTCGCCCTGACCGGGCTCACGGTCTTCGGCGTACGGCAGGGCGTCGCGGCCGCGCTCGTCTCGATCCCCGCGCTGCTGCTCCAGCTCACGGTGTTCGTCCTGCTCTCCCGGGTCGCGGTCGCCCTGCTCGGCCTGGCCCTGCGCTCCCGCGTGGGCGCGGTCGGCGCCGGGCTGACCAACGGCCTGATCCTGGCCTTCCTCGGCCAGATCTGGGTCGTCTTCATGGCACTCGGGCAGACGGCGGGGATCCCGCCGGTGGTGACGACGGCGGCCCGCTACCTGCCCTCCGGCTGGGGGACGGTCGCGGTCGAGGCCGCCGCGTCCGCCGACTGGTCGCGGGCCCTGGCGGCCCTCGGCGGGATGGCGCTGCTGGTCGTCCTGCTGCTGGCCGCGTGGGCGGCGCTGCTCACCCGGCGGGCCGGGGCGTCGAGGGCGGCCACGAGGGGACGCCGGCCGATCCGGGCCACCACCGCCTCCGGCGCCGTACTCGCCAAGGAGTTGCGCACCTGGTCGCGTGACCTGGTGCGCACCCACCAGCTGACCTTCGCCCTCGCCTACGGCGTGTGTTTCGCCGCGGCCCCGCTGCTGGTGGGCTGGACGGGGATGCTGCCCTGGGCGGGACCGGTGTTCGTCGTGATGGCCGCGGCCATGTCGGCCAACCTCTACGGCACCGACGGCACCGCGCTGTGGCTCACGCTCATGACGCCCGGCGCGAGCGACGTCCGCGGGCGGCAGCACGCGTGGCTGCTGACCGTCGCGCCCGTCGCCCTCGTGGTGACGGTCTCCCTCGCCGCGGTCACCGGCGGGCCGTGGCCCATGCTGCTCGCCGTCCTCCTCGCCCTGCTGGGCGGCGGCGCCGGACTGGTCCCCCTGGTCTCGGTGTACGGGCTCATCCCCGGCACCGACCCGCACCGGCGCGGCGGCAACCCGCTGCGCTCCACGGAGGAGGACGGCGCGGTCACCGGCATGGTGTACGCGGTGCTGGCGCTGACGGCCCTCACCGCGGCTCCCGCGGCGATCGCGGCCGGGTTCCTCGGCTGGGCGGGAGTCGCCGTCGGCATCCTGACGGGGGCTCTCTGCTACTGGGGGTTCGGGCTGCTCGCCGAGCGGCGGCTGCTGGAGAAAGGGCCCGAGCTGCTCGACACGATGCGCACCGGCCGCCGACCGGCTCCGAAACCGGGCACGGTCAGCCGGCTCCCCTTCGAGTCCCTGCCGCGCCACAAGCAGATCATCATCGGGTTCTGCTTCACGGTCGGTGCGATCCCGCTGTTCCCGCAGGGGCTGCTGGCCGGCTATCTCAAGGCGTCGGAGAGCCCGACGCGCGCGTGGTTCCTCGCCCTCTACCTGCCGCCGTGGCTGCAGTGGCCCACGATCGTGTTCATGGTCCTGCTGGGGGTGGGCCTCTACACGACGGGTGTGGTCCTCTCCTACCGTCGTAAGGAGTCTCCGACGGTCAGCGGTGAACCCGGTGGTGAACCCGGCGGTGAACTCAGCAGCGAACTCAGTGGTGAACGATGAGCCAGGTCGCGACGGCGGTGACGGTCTCCGAGCGGTTGCCGATGATGTGCGGGCGGCTGCACGGGAAGGTGATGGAGTCGCCCTCGGCGAGGGTGACGACCTCCGACTCGAAGTCGATGGTCAGCTCGCCCCGGGTCACCGTCCCGACCTCGTAGCCCTCGTGCTTGAGGAAGTGGCCGTGGGCGTTGGAGATCGAGCCCGGCGGATAGGTCGACTCGAAGAACTCCACGTCGGGTGACGGCGTGGGCGAGAGCCTGCGGAAGGTGATGCCGCCGCTGAGCCGGATGGGGGCGACCTCCCACGAGCGCCGGATGGCGAACCGCCCGGCGGGGGGGTCCTGCCCCGCCGGGCCGGCGCCGGCCGGCTCGGCGGTGTCGAACACGGCCGCGAGCGGCACGCCGATCGCGGACACGAAGGCGATGAGCCTGCTGACGGACGGCCGCATCGTGCCGAGCTCGATCTGGGAGACCGCGCTGGCCGAGATGCCGAGCTCGCGCGCCAGGGCGCGCAGCGACATCCCCGACCGGAGTCGCAGCTCGCGAAGCCTCCGGCCGAGGCGCTCGTTCGTGATCGCCTCGATCTCCGTGCCGGGTTCCGGGGTCATGCCTGTCACGGCCTCCACACCAATTGTCACAAGGCCTTTACGCGGGTGAAATTAGGACTCGGGTGTCAAGGCATACATTGACGGCAGCTGTTAAGTGACCACTTAACAGCCCACGCCACAGCCCCTGCGACGACCCCGGCCACAGCCCATGCCGCGGCCCGTCACACAGCCCGTCAAGCAGTCCCGAACGGTTGCCGCGGCTGCGCCGACCCGCCATTCTCGCCGATCCTCCGAAGCCGATTCCTCGCGCCGATCCCCCGAGCCGATCCCGGCACCTTCCGCCTCGGCGCGCCCGCACGCGGGACACCGGTTCCCGCGCCGTACCCCCCACGGAAGCTGACAATGACCGAACACAGCGCACCGTCCCAGCCGAAACTACACGACGTCGTCGAGGCGGCAGGCATGCCCGTCGGCGCCGGTCTCGTCAAGCCCGGCTACGACCCCCGGCTCGCGAACGAGGACCTGGCCCCGCTCCGCGAGCAGACGTGGTCCTCGTACAACATCTTCGCCTTCTGGATGTCCGACGTGCACAGCGTCGGCGGCTACGTCACCGCGGGCAGCCTGTTCGCCCTCGGGCTGGCGAGCTGGCAGGTCCTGTTCGCCCTGCTCGCGGGCATCGTGATCGTGAACGTGTTCTGCAACCTGGTCGCCAAGCCCAGCCAGGTCACCGGGGTGCCGTACCCGGTCATCAACCGGGCGGTCTTCGGGGTGCGCGGCGCGAACATCCCCGCCATCATCCGCGGGCTCATCGCGATCGCCTGGTACGGGGTGCAGACCTACCTCGCCTCCCAGTCGCTCATCATCGTCTTCCTCAAGTTCTGGCCCGCGTCGGCGTCGCTGAACGAGGGCGGCTTCCTCGGCCTGTCCGCGCTCGGCTACATCTGCTACGCCATCCTCTGGGTCGCCCAGGCGGCCGTGTTCTGGAAGGGCATGGAGGCGATCAGGCGGTTCATCGACTGGGCCGGTCCCGCCGTGTACGTCGTCATGGTCGTGCTCGCCGTCTACCTGGTCGGCCAGGCGGGCTGGGAGAACATCAGCCTCGACCTCTCCGGGGGCGAGAACCTCGACTTCGGCGCGTCCATCCCGGTCATGCTCGGCGCGATCGCCCTCGTCGTCTCGTACTTCTCCGGGCCGATGCTGAACTTCGGTGACTTCTCCCGGTACGGAAGGTCGTTCGCGGCGGTGAAGAAGGGCAACCTGCTCGGGCTGCCGGTCAACTTCCTGTTCTTCTCGCTGCTCACGGTGATCACCGCGTCGGCGACCGTGCCCGTGTTCGGCGAGCTCATCACCGACCCCATCCACACGGTCGAGCGCATCGACACGCCGTTCGCGATCCTGCTGGGCGGGCTCACCTTCGTCATCGCGACCATCGGCATCAACATCGTCGCGAACTTCATCTCCCCGGCGTTCGACTTCTCCAACGTGAACCCGCAGAAGATCAGCTGGCGGACCGGCGGCATGATCGCGGCGGTCGGCTCCGTGCTGCTCACGCCGTGGAACTGGTACGGCAACCCGGACGCCATCCACTACACGCTCGGCATCCTCGGCGCCCTGATCGGGCCGCTGTTCGGGATCCTGATCTCCGGCTACTACATCGTGAGCCGCCAGCGGGTGTGGGTGGACGACCTGTTCACCCTCGAACCGACCGGCCGCTACTTCTTCCGGAGCGGCTACAACCCCAACGCGGTCTGGGCGACGGTGCTCAGCGGGGTCCCCGCGATCGCGTCGGTGCTCCTGCCGAAGATGCTGCTGGACCTGGAGCTCACCACGGCCGACGTGACCTGGATCGCCGACTACAGCTGGTTCGTCGGCTGCGGGCTCGGGTTCGTGGCGTTCACCGTACTGGAGCGGATGTCGCCGAGGATCGGCGGTCTCGACCGCGACGCCGAGCGGGTGTCGGACGGCACGACCCTGGCCGGTTGATGACCCGCGTCGGAATCCGGGTGATCAACCCCAACACCGCCCGGGCCATGACCGAGAACATCGGCCGGTGCGCCCGGGCGGTCGCGGCACCGTCCACCGTCGTCACGGCCGTCAACCCGGCGATGGGCCCCGAGTCGATCGAGAGCCACTACGACGAGGCCCTGGCCGTGCCGGGCCTGCTGGCGGAGATCGCGGCGGGCGAGGCGGCGGGGGCGGACGGGTACGTCATCGCCTGCTTCGGAGACCCCGGCCTCGACGCCGCCCGCGAGCTGGCCTCGGGACCGGTGGTCGGGATCGCCGAGGCGGCCATGCACGCCGCCACCCTGGTCGGCCGGAGCTTCAGCGTCGTGACGACCCTGGTCAGGACCACGGGCCGGGCGTGGGACCTCGCCGGCCGGTACGGTTTCGCGGGCGCGTGCCGGGGGGTGCACGCCTGCGACATCCCCGTACTGGAGCTGGACGACCCCTCCTCGGACGCGCGGAAGGTGGTGGCCGCCCTCTGCGCCGAGACCGTGGAGCGGGACGGATGCGACTCGATCGTGCTCGGCTGCGCGGGCATGGCCTCGTTCTGCGCGGACGTCTCCCGAGCCGTCGGCGTCCCCGTGATCGACGGCGTGGCCGTGGCGACCAAGCTCGTCGAGTCGCTGGTCTCCCTCGGCCTGCGGACGAGCACCCGCGGCGAGTTCGCCCCTCCCGGCCCCAAGAGGTACACGGGCCTGCTGCGCGACTTCTCCGTCTGACCGTTCACTACGGCCGGGGTGCGCCGTACCAGCGCCAAGTGGTCAGGCGCGGGCGTCCGGGGAGTTCGGCGCGGCCGGTGGCCCACAGCAGGGTGGGCCAGGGGTCCGTGTCCGCCGGGGCGTCCGGGAACAGGCGGGCGAGCGTCCGCGCGCACAGGCCCGCGGGCGGGGTCCAGTCGAGCCCGAGCCCCCTGGTTAGGTCGTGGGTGTGCACCAAGGTCTCCACGATCCCCATCGCGGCGAAGCCCTCGGGGTCGGACGCCCCGTGCACATGGTGGGCGCGGACCTCCGGTGGCGTCGTCCGCACCATGGCGACCAGCAGCGCGCCGCACGCCTCCAGCGCCTGCAGCAGCCCGGCCGGCCCCGCCGCCCGGTCCACGTGGATCGCGTTCGCCGGGCCCTGAGGGCTTCTGCGCTCCCACGCGAAGGGCACGACGCCCTCCAACGGCGGTGTCCGGGGACCGATCTGGGTGGCGTAGGAGAAGAGGTCGTCGGCGAGGTGCTCGACGGTCTCCCAACAATCCCACTCCAGCGAGCCGGCCTTGCCCTCCCAGGCCGCCGGGGCTGCCTCCCGAAGGACGCCGACGGCGAGCTGAACGGCCAGGTCAAGGTCGTCCGCCGACACGGGGGAAGATCCGGTTTCGGTTGATCGGTGCATGGAGGGAACGATATCGCCGACCCGGAGCGTGCCGGTGGCGCGCTTTTTACCGGTTCTGGTCGGTGGGGCGGCGTGAGGGAGTCGTCGTCCCAGGCGAGACAGTGGTCGGCGCCGATCACCACGGCTTCGCGGGCGCGTGCCGGGGGGTGCACGCCTGCGTCGTCCCCGTACCTGATGACGGACACAATGGGGCCGGCGTCCTACCTGGAGTGCGGACGAGCATGAGGGATGGATCGACGGGACGCGGTAATCCGGACGCGTTCGGAGGGACTACTTGGTGTGGACGATCCCGAAGAACGATTCACCGACCTGTACGACCGGCACTACCGCAGCGTGCTCGGCTACGCCCTGTTGCGAGCCGAGCGCGACGCGGCCGAGGACGTCTGCAGCGAGACGTTCCTCGTGGCGTGGAGACGGCTCACGGAACTGCCCGAGCCGTCGCTGCCCTGGCTGCTCGGTGTCGCCCGCAACCTGCTGGCCAAGCAGCGCGACTCGCGCACCCGCCGCCAGGCCCTGGCCGACCGGATAGCCGCCCTCACCACCTCACGCGACCACGTGGCGTGGGACGTGGCCGAGCACGTCATCGACAGGGAGAGCGCCCTGGCCGCGCTGTCGGCCCTGCCCGAGCAGGACGTGGAGGCGATGGTGCTCGCCAGCTGGTACGGCCTGTCGCCGGAGCAGGCCGCGACCGTCATGGGTTGTTCGGTCCGCACGTACAACGTCCGGCTGCACCGGGCGCGCAAGCGCTTGATCCAGGCGATGCACGTCGGCGGCCCACGCCGCGTTCGCGTGTCGAATCCTGATCCGCACCTCTTTGGAGACCCCTTTCATGGATGAACGCACGTTCGCCCTGCTCAGGCCCAGTGAGCTGGACGAGCTGACCGAAGACGGCTACCGGCGCCGCCGGGCGGACGACCTGGCCCGCGCCTTCGCCACCCCACGTACCGAACCGGCCCGGCCCGCCCGCCTGGCCCGGCCGCGCTCGCGGCGGCCGTACTTCCTCATGGTCGGCACGCTGGCCGCCGGGCTCGCGGCCGCGACCGTCGTCGTCACGACCGGCGGCGGCCCCGGTCCGGAGCCGGGTGGCGCCGTGGTGGCCTCCACGACGCAGGGGGCGCCCGAACGCGTGGCGGACGCGCGCACGTTCCTGCTGGCCGCGGCCTCGACCGCGCGGCGGGAACCGGCGGACTCCGGCCGCTACTGGTACGTCAACGAGCGCACCACGCAGAAGGTGTACAACGTCCCCGGCGAGCACACGGCCGAGATCAAGGCAAAGTCCGCCGAGTTGCCGTACGCGGCCTATCTGGCCAACACCCGCGAGACCTGGCGCGCCATGAAGGCGGGCGAGACCGGCCGGAGGGTGAGCAACCAGGACGTGGCGGTCACGTTCGGTTCCCCACAGGACGAGGCCGCCTGGAAGGCGGCGGGGTCGCCCGAACTGGCGGACGGCGAACCCCGGACCGACGACGCCTTCGAGTCGATCCTGTCGATCGACAACCCGAGCCTGACCCCGCGGAGTGTCACCGAGCTGCCCGCCGGCCAGGACGGGCTCAAGCGCCACCTGGACGACCTCTGGAAGCGCAGCCCCGACTCCGCGGGCTCCGGCAAGGCCGTTTACCTGTGGCAGACGGGCGTGGACCTGATGACGGCGCCGATCACGCCGGGTACCCGGTCCGCCCTGTTCGAAGTGCTCGCCGACCAGCCGGGCATCACCTCGCAAGGTGAGGCGAAGGACGCGTTGGGGCGCACAGGGGTCGCCCTCTCCTCGTCGACGGCCGACGCGTTCACCTTCCGTCTGATCATCGACCCGCGAACGGCCGAACTGCTCGAGTACGACGTGGTGGAGAAGGGCGTGACGCTACTGAGCGTGGCGCTGGCCGACATGGGTTTCACCGACAGGCTCGGCGAGCGCCCGAAGGACTGATCTCCCTCGTGACCGTCATCCCACACCCTCACCGTGACGGTCACGGCCCTGCCCTCCTGATCGGCGAGCCGCTCGAACCTCGGCGTGCCGCCGGTCAGGAGGGCCTTTCCACCCAGGACGCCGATCACGGGCCGACCCCAGGTCACGGCAGGCACCGGCAGCAGCGAGTGGGAGCGGTCGGCATCACTTCCCCGGACTTGCGGCGGCCCGCCGCGGTCCGCGAGCCGGGTGAGAAAATATGACACAAGGTGTCGGGTTTTAGGGCGAGCATGGTTCGACCGGCCGACGTCGACGGCGGCCATGGACCGGCCCCTACGGATGGACAAGGACTTCAATGCGCGAAACGCCAGAAGAGCTCAAAGAGCTTCAGGCCCTCCTCGACGCCTCCCTCTCCCGTTCCACCTCGCACCTCCGCTCGATCATCAACGGCGAGCGCACCCTGACCGCGGAACAGCTCACCCAGGTCCTCACCGGCATGTGCACCCTCGCCCTGTCCACCGTGACAGCGAAGGGCGAGCCGCGGATCAGCGGCGTGGACGGGCACTTCCTGCACGGAAAGTGGCACTTCGGCACGGCACGCAACGCCGCCAAGGCCCGCCACCTCGCCGCCAGGCCCGCCGTCAGCGCCGCGCACCTGCGCGGTGAGGAACTGGGTGTGTTCACGCACGGCACGGTGGAGATCCTCAACCCCCGGGACGGCGAGCCCGCCGCTGACTGGCCGGACCTGCTCGCGTACTTCAAGGGCTTCTATGGCGGCGACGCCTTCGACTGGGACGACGAGGTGGTCTACTACCGGCTGCATCCGCACTGGACGACCGTCTACGCCTCCGACGTCGCGAAGCTCACCGCGGCACCCCGGCCCTGATCCGCGACGGGACGGAGGCCGTCGTGTGAGCGGCGTGACTCGCTCCCGGTCACAGCGGGCGGTGCACGATGAACCGCGATGAGACCAAGCGGATCGCGGACCTGGTTTCCCCGGCACGCCCGGCGCCTTCATCCGAACGTCGGGTCAGCCGAGATCGCCGTTCTTGATGGTGGTGATGAAGGTGTTCCACGGTGGTGGCCAACGCCGTCCGGCACGCCCGGCGCGGGGTCAGCGGGCACCGGAAGACGACGTCGGCCGCCGAGGGCGCGGCTCAGGGGTGTGGCCCGCGCGTTCGCCTGAACCGCGCGGGCCGGGAAGGTCCTTCCCAGACGGTGGGCGCGAGCAAGGTAAAGCGCTTTCCAAAAAATGTACGAGTTGTGACGCATCCGTTGGCTCATCGTTTCGCGAAAAGCCGCATAAGAGACTTACGGGACGGGGTGGGTGATATGGATCTGGTGCTTCAGGCGGCGATCGCCGGGATGGTCGCCGCGACCGCCCTGATGGTGGTGGTGATGGGCCGTTACTGGCACCGGCACCGACGGCCCGTTCCGACGAGATCATGGGCGGACGAGAGCGAGGAGCTCTCCGCGCCTCCAGAACCCGAATGCCGGGACGGCGGGCATCGCGACGTCTCGTACATGGCGAAAGAGTCTTCGGTCCCATCGGACGTTCGCGATGCAAGGGTCATAGGGACGGGACCCGGCGCAGTGTCGTCGCGGCGTCCTGGAGAGCGTTCAGCAGTGGGATGAGCAGGGGATGCCGCTCGGCGCCCCGGCGTACGGCGGTGAAGACGCGGCGTTCGGGGCCGGGCACCGGGCGGATCACCACGCCGGACGGGTCGGTGCCGCGCAGGGCGAGGCGGGGCACCATCGCCACCCCCGCTCCGGCGGCGGCCAGCGCGACCACCGCGCTGAAGTCGTCGGAGGAGTGGGCGAACTCGGGGGTGAAGCCCGCGTGCTCGCAGGCCAGCGCGATCACGTCGTGGCAGGGGTTGCCCGGGTAGGGGCCGATCCAGGTCTCGCCCGACAGGTCCGCGACCGTCACCTCGCTCCCGGAGAGGCGATGGCCCCGGGGGAGCACCAGGTCGAACGGCTCGGAGTAGAGCGGGATGCGCGACAGCCGCCGGTCGTCCTCGGCCGGGGCCCCGCGGTACTCCACGGCCACGGCCGCGTCCACCGCGCCGTCCAGGACCATGGTGAGGCTCTGGTCGCCCTCGGCGTCCAGGACGTGCACCCGGATGCCGGGCTCCTTGTCCCGCAGGGTGCCGACCGCGGGAGCCACGACCAGCCCGATCGCGGTGGCGAAGGAGGCCACCTTCACCTCGCCCGCCGTGCCGGCCGTGTAGGCGGCGATGTCGGCCCCGGCCCGCTCCAGCTGGGCGAAGATCTCATTGGCGTGGTCGAGAAGGATGCGCCCGACGGCGGTGAGCCGCACGCCCCGGCCGTCGCGGTCGAGCAGCCGGTGACCCACCTCGTGCTCCAGGGCGACGAGCTGCTGGGAGACCGCCGAGGGGGTCAGGTGCAGCGCCGCGGCGGCGGCGGTGACCGTGCGATGGTCGGCCACCGCGCGCAGGGTCCTGAGCCGCCGCGTGTCTATCACTCCAGTATTCTCGCCGAGGTCACCCGTGAACTACGACAAACGGTCTTTCGGCGGCCGTTACGGGCGCCTGGCGATGGGGTGGGACCGCTGTCCGGCCGCGGGGCCCGTCCCCGGGGCGCGGCCGGTGTCCGGCCACCCTGTTCAGCCGCGGGCGGCGGCGAAGGCCTCCAGCGCGCGGTCGACGTCCTCGGCCGAGTGGGCCGCGGACAGCTGGACCCGGATGCGGGCCTGGCCGTGCGGGACCACGGGGTAGGAGAAGCCGATCACGTAGACGCCCAGCTCCAGCAGGCGTTCGGCCATCGCGGCGGCCTCGGCGGCGTCGCCGATCATCACCGGGACGATGGGGTGGTCGCCGGGCAGGATGTCGAACCCGGCCTCGGTCATGCCGGTGCGGAACCGCTCGGTGTTGGCGCGCAGCCTCGTCCGGGCCTCGTCCGAGCCGCTGATCAGGTCGAGGACGCGCAGCGACGCGGCGGCGATCACCGGGGCGAGGGAGTTGGAGAACAGGTAGGGGCGCGAGCGCTGGCGGAGCAGCTCGCAGATCTCCTTGCGCGCCGCCACGTAGCCGCCGCTGGCTCCGCCGAGCGCCTTGCCGAGCGTGCCGGTGAGGATGTCGACCCGGTCCCGCACGCCGTGCAGCTCGGGGGTGCCCCCGCCGTGCTCGCCGACGAAGCCGACGGCGTGCGAGTCGTCGACCATCACCATGGCCCCGTACCGCTCCGCCAGGTCGCAGATCTCCTCCAGCGGCGCGACGTAGCCGTCCATGGAGAAGACGCCGTCGGTGACGATCAGCCTGCGCCGGGCGTCGGCGGACTCCTTGAGCCGCGCCTCCAGCTCGGCCAGGTCGCGGTTGGCGTAACGCAGGCGTCGTGCCTTGGAGAGGCGGATGCCGTCGATGACGCTCGCGTGGTTGAGGGCGTCGGAGATCACCGCGTCGCGGTCGTCGAGCAGCGTCTCGAACACGCCGCCGTTGGCGTCGAAGCACGAGCTGTACAGGACGGTGTCCTCCTGGCCGAGGAAGTCCGACAGCCGCGCCTCCAGCTCCTTGTGCACCTCCTGGGTGCCGCAGATGAAGCGGACCGACGCCATGCCGAAGCCCCAGCGGTCGAGGGCCTCCTGGGCGGCGGCGACCACCTCGGGGTGGTCGGCCAGGCCGAGGTAGTTGTTGGCGCAGAAGTTGAGCACCTCGCCACCACCCGCGACCGCGATCCCGGCGCGCTGCGGGGTGGTGATGACCCGCTCGGGCTTGAGCAGCCCGGCCTCGGCGATCTCGTTCAGGGTCGTACGGAAGTCGTCGCGGAGGTTGTCGAACATCAGGCCGTCCAATCCAGAATGATCTTGCCGGTCTTGCCTCCGGCGGCGGTGTCGAAGGCCGCGTCGAAGTCGCGGTAGGAGAAGCGGTCGGTGATCACCGGGGAGAGGTCGAGGCCCTTCTCCAGGAGCACGGACATGGCGTACCAGGTCTCGTACATCTCCCGGCCGTAGATCCCCTTGAGGGTGATCATCGAGGTCACGATCGTCGCGAAGTCGACGGCGAACTCCTCGGCGGGCAGGCCGAGCATGGCGATCTTCCCGCCGTGCGACATGGAGGCGATCATGTCGCGGAGCGCCTTCGGGTTCCCGGACATCTCCAGGCCCACGTCGAAGCCCTCGCGCATGCCCAGCCCGTCCATGCCCTCCTGGACGGACGTCTCGGCGACGTTCAGCGCCAGGGTGACCCCGAGCTTGCGGGCCAGCTCCAGCCGCTCCGGGCTGACGTCGGTGACGACCACGTTGCGGGCGCCCACGTGGGTGGCCACCGCGGCGGCCATCAGCCCGATCGGGCCGGCGCCGGAGATCAGCACGTCCTCGCCGACCATCGGGAACGTCAGGGCGGTGTGCACCGCGTTGCCGAACGGGTCGAAGATCGCGGCCACGTCGAGGTCGACCGGGACCCGGTGCACCCAGACGTTGGAGGCCGGGAGTGTCACGTACTCGGCGAAGGCGCCGTCGCGGTTCACACCCAGCCCGATCGTGGCACGGCACAGGTGCCGCCGTCCGGCCATGCAGTTGCGGCACTTGCCGCAGACCAGGTGCCCCTCACCGCTGACCAGGTCGCCGGGGGCGATGTCCTCCACGCCCGGCGCCACCTCGACGACCTCGCCGCAGAACTCGTGGCCGATGACGAGCGGCGTCCGCAGCGTCTGCCGGGCCCACGCGTCGTAGCTCCGGATGTGCAGGTCCGTGCCGCAGATCCCGGTGCGCAGCACCCTGATCAGCACCTCACCGGGGCCGACGGACGGTTCAGGCACGTCGGCCAGCCACAGGCCGGGTTCGGCCCTCTCCTTGACCAGCGCTTTCATAGCGGATTCCCCCTCAGCTCCGACCCTACGCACTGTGCCCGGTCGCCTTCGGGGATGTCCATCGCGGTTTTCTTAACCCCACCCACAGCGTTGCTTCACGCCCGGTCCCCGAGACCTAGAGGGTTACCCAGACATTTGACCGCAAACCGACCAGGCGAGCGGTCCTCGCCGTCGATTCCCACCACGACGTCGGTCCTCCCGCCCGGACACGCCGGGCGGGAGGACCGAGGGAGAGACGAGGGGGTCGAGGTCGGGAGAGCCGGGAGAACCGGGAGGTTCAGGAGCCGTTCCGGCGGTGCTCCTCCCGCACTCCCACTCCCGTTCCCGCCCCTGTCCCCGTTCCCAGGAGGTCGTCGCCGGGCAGGTGAGCGGGGGGCGCGTTGAGCTGGCGGGGGCCCAGATCGGCCTCGGCCGCCTCGGCGACCGCGTCGGCGGCGGCCTGCTCGGCCTGCTTCCTCTCCTCGGCCGCGGCCTCGTTGATCCTGGGGGCCTCGCGGACGGCCGACGACTGCGGCAACGCCTCGGTGAACGCCTTGGAGACGCCCTGGATCGCGGAGGTGACCTCGCTGGGGATCACCCAGAACGTGTTGTTCGGGCCCTTGGCCAGCTCGGGCAGCACCTGCAGGTACTGGTACGCCAGCAGCTTGGGGTCGGGGTCGTTGCGGTGCACGGCCTGGAAGACCTCGTCGATGGCCTGGGACTGGCCCTCGGCCTTGAGGATCGCGGCGCTCCGGTCACCCTCGGCCCGCAGGATCGCGCTCTGCTTGTCGCCCTCGGCGGTGAGGATCTGCGACTGCCGCTGGCCCTCGGCGTTGAGGATCGCGGCGCGCTTGTCCCGCTCGGCGCGCATCTGCTTCTCCATCGCCTCCTTGATGCTCTTGGGCGGGTCGATGGCCTTGATCTCCACCCGGTTGACCCGGATGCCCCACTTGCCGGTCGCCTCGTCCAGCACCCCGCGCAGCTGGCTGTTGATCGTGTCGCGCGAGGTCAGCGTCATCTCCAGGTCGAGCGAGCCGACGACGTTGCGCAGCGTGGTGACCGTGAGCTGCTCCACGGCCTGGATGTAGTTGGCGATCTCGTACGCCGCGGCCCGGGGGTCGGTGACCTGGAAGTACAGGACCGTGTCGATCTCGACGACCAGGTTGTCCTCGGTGATCACCGGCTGGGGCTTGAAGGAGACGACCTGCTCGCGCAGGTCGATCATCGGGTAGACGCGGTCGATGTACGGGATCACGAAGTTCAGGCCGGGCTTCAGCGTGCTGTGGTATCGGCCCAGCCGTTCCACGTTGCGGGCCCGGGCCTGGGGGACGATGCGCACCGAGCGGATCACGGTGAACACCGCCAACAGGACGATGAGCAGTCCGGCTATGAGCAGAGCGTCCATGGTGTCACTCCCGTGGATACACGAGCGCGGTCGCGCCCTCGATCTCGATGACGTCGACGGTCGCCCCGGCGGGTATCACCAGGGTCTCGTCGTAGGCCCTGGCGGACCATTCCTCGCCGCCGATCCGCACCCGGCCGTCCCGGCCGGTCACCTCGCGCAGGACGTAGGCGGGCTTGCCCACGAGCGCCTGGATCCCGAACCGCTGGCTCCGGGGCTGCCGCATGGTGAGTTGGCGCTTGGCGATGGGCCGGACCACGGTCACTCCGGCGGCCAGGGAGGCGATGAACACCACGAGCTGGAGCGGGACAGGAAGCCCCAGCCCGGCGGCGACGGAGGTGATGAGGGCGGCGCCCCCGATCAGGCCGAGAGCGGTGGTCAGGGTGAGTATCTCGGCGACTCCCAGCGCCACCGCCAAGATCAACCAGATGACCCAGTACTCCATGCTCCGGCCCTCCTGCCTGTACAACGCGCCGGACGTCTGGGAGGTTCCTTTCCCACCGTATGTCCTCCACCGGATCGCCGACAGGCCCGGCTCTGCCGTCCGGCTCCGGGACTACCGCGCGGGCTCGATCGTTCCCGACACCTCTCCCAGGGTGATCACGGTTCCACCGGGTCCGGGGGCGGTCGCGGTGATCGTGACGGTGTCCCCGTCCTCCAGGAAGGTCCTGGCCGAGCCGTCGGGCAGCTTCAGCGGCTCGGTCCCGTTCCAGGTCAGTTCGATCAGCGAGCCGCGCTCGCCCGGTCCGGAGCCGGAGACCGTGCCGCTGGCGTAGAGGTCGCCGGTGCGCAGGGCGGCGCCGTTGACGGTCATGTGGGCGAGCATCTGGTCGGGCGTCCAGTACATGTCCCGGTACGGGGGGCGGGAGACGACCTCGCCGTTCACCGAGACCTCCAGCCGCAGGTCGAGCCCCCACGGCTCCTCGCGGCGCAGGTAGCCGAGCGGCTCCGGGTCCTGCGGCCTGCCCTCGATCCGCGCCTCCGACAGGGCCGCGAGCGGGGTGATCCACGGCGACACCGAGGTGGCGAAGGACTTGCCGAGGAACGGGCCCAGCGGGACGTACTCCCAGGCCTGGATGTCGCGGGCGCTCCAGTCGTTGACCAGGGTCACGCCGAACACGTGGTCCTCGAACCGCCCGGCCCGGTCGCCGAGGGCCGTGGGCGCGCCGACGACGAATCCCAGCTCCGCCTCGATGTCCAGCTTGGCGGACGGGCCGAAGACCCCCGCGCCGCGCTGCCCGCACGGCCGGGTGACCGGGGTGCCGGACGCGACGACCGTCCCTGACCTGCCGTGGTAGCCGACCGGCAGGTGCCGCCAGTTCGGCTTGAGCGGCTCCTCGTCGGGGCGGAACATCCGGCCCAGGTTGGAGGCGTGCTCCAGCGAGCAGTAGAAGTCGACGTAGTCGGCCACCTCGACCGGCAGGTGCAGCGTGACCTGGTCGAGCGGGACGAGGTGCGGCCCCATCACCGCCTGGTCGGTGCTCAGCTTGTTCTGGATCAGGACCCGGGTGTCGCGCCACGCGGCCGGGCCCCTGGACATGAAGGCGTTGAGCGAGCCGGTGGCGAACACCTCGTCGTGCAGGGCCCCGGCCAGGTCGACCACGTGGTCGCCGTATCGGACGCCGACGCGAGGGGTCTCCCCCTCGTGGCGGGAGAAGACTCCGTAGGGCAGGTTCTCCAGGCCCCAAGACATCACGCACTCTCCTCTGCTGCGCCGGTGGCCGCCGTGTCGGCGGCCGTTCCGTCGCCGGGTGTTCCTTCGGGGGACGCCGCGTCCGCGGACGCGGGCGGGCGCCGGGTGATCAGGCACAGGGCCGCCAGGTCCTCGATCGGGGTGCGCGTGTCGCACGACCCGTACGACACCAGCAGCTCCCTGGCGCGCGCCGCGGTGCCGTCGGGCACGGCCTGCGCCAGCCGTACCAGCTCGCCGACGTCGGTCAGCTTCAGCACCGGCACCGGATCGCGGTCCTCCACGGCCGCGCAGACCGCGAGGACCAGGTTGAGGAAGCCGTGCCGGTCCACGCCCAGCACGGGATCGAAGTGACGGACCGCGTTGTGCAGCCCCGCGGTCGCCTTGAACGGCACTCCGTGCCTCGCGCAGTGCGCGATGAGGGCGCCCAGGTCCGCGGCGCCGGGAAAGGCGCCGGCGGTCAGCCCGCCGCAGCGGAACTTCAGGCCGGGGCCGGTGGCGTCGCGCGGCAGGGAGGCGAGGTCGCCCGGGGACACCTCCACGAACAGCCGGGCACCGCCGGGCAGCCGTCCGGTCAGCCGCTCCGCCACGGCCCCCGGGGTCTCGCCCGGCGGCTGACGCACCTCGACGAGCTCGACGGCGACGTCCTCGAGGGACTCGAGGGACTCGAGGGACGGGACTTCGGGGGTGTCCAGGATCAGGCCGAGCCGGATCGGGAAGGTCAGGTGGTCGCGAAGCTCCGCCAGGCGTCCGGCCGGGCAGAGGAACCGGTGGGTGAGCACCGGGTCGTCGCCCGCCAGGTCGCTCCTGTGCCGCTCCAGGGCCTCGGCCGTCGGCAGCCCGGTCGGCGGGAACAGCCCGGCGTCGTCGACGAGCCCCCGGAAGAGCACCGCCGTTCCCGTCCCCACGTCGTTCACCTTCGCGCCCGTCCCCGTGCCCGTACTCGCGTGTGCGCTCATGGCCCTGTCCCTACCCCGTGGCGGGCCCGCGTTCGCGACGGGCCCGTGACCCGTCAACGGGCCCATGTCCACGCGTACGCGGGGTCCTCCACCGACAGCCCCGCCGGGCCCAGGTCGAGGGGGCGGAAGGTGTCGACCATCACGGCCAGCTCGCTCGTCCGCGTGTGGCCCTGCCGCACCGCCTCGATGACGGCCTCGACGGCGCCGGGCTGCGGGCCGTGCGTGAATCCCGCGGGGTGCAGCGAGACCGAGCCGACGTCGATGCCCGAGCCCCTGCGCGCGGTGTAGTCACCTCCCGCGTAGAACATCAGCTCGTCGGAGTCGACGTTGTGGTGGTTGTACGGGATCGGGATCGCTTCCGGGTGGAAGTCGAGCGGCCGGGGGCAGAACGAGCAGATCACGAAGTTGGGACCCTCGAAGGTCTGGTGCACCGGCGGCGGGGCGTGGGTGCGCTTCACGATCGGCTCGAAGTCGTCGATGTTGAACGCGTACGGGTAGAGGCAGCCGTCCCAGCCGACCACGTCGAACGGGTGGTCGCGGTAGACCAGCCGGGTGAGCCCGCCGCGCGTGCGGACCAGCACCGGCACCTCCTCGCCCTCGGCGAGCAGGGGCTCCTGCGGGGTGCGCAGGTCGCGCTCGGAGTAGGGGGCGTGCTCCAGGAACTGGCCGTACTTGGACAGGTAGCGCTTGGGCGGCCGGATGTGGCCCGACGCCTCGATGGTGAACGCCGTGACGCGGCCCCGCGGCACCCACCGGTGGATCGTCCCGGTCGGGACGACCACGTAGTCGCCCTCCCCGGCCTCGATCACCCCGTACGTCGACTCGAACCTGACCCGCCCGCTCGCGATGTAGACGCACTCGTCGCCCATGGAGTTGCGGTAGAGGCCGCTGGGGGCCTCGCTCGCGGCGTACGACATGCGGACGTCGGCGTTTCCGGCGAGCAGCCCGCGCCCGGTGACCAGGTCGCCCCCGTCCGGCAGGTCCTGGGTGCGCAGGTGGCGGGGGGAGAGGGGCACGTTGGGGGTGAGAAGCCCTCTCGACGCGTCGGGCTCGACGGCCTCGGCCTTGAGGATCGCCGTGGGGAGGTGACGGTGGTAGAGCAGCGACGAGTCGCTGGAGAACCCCTCCTCGCCCATCAGTTCCTCGGCGTACAGCCCGCCGTCGGGCCGCCGGAACTGCACGTGCCGCTTGCGGGGGATCTCCCCGACGACCCGGTAGTACGGCATCCGCTTCTCCCAGCTTTGTCCGTTTATCGGACGCATACGTCCTTTATACGAACAACCATCTGTCAGGGGCGGGGAGATGTCAAACGTCGTCCGGTGGCTGCCGGTTCTCGGCGCACCTGACCCGGTCGCACGAAAACGGACGGCGGGCCGCCGCCGGACGTGCCGCTGCCCAGGCACGGGTTCTCCGCCCGGTTCCGGGAACGGACGGAGCGTGTCTACCCGGCGCCGCGGCCGGTGCCCTCCCCGTCCGGACCGGGGGTGTCCTGTCCCAGGCCCCGGCGGATCGCGATCTCCACGGGTGAGTACGCGCCGTCGGCCCGCTCCAACTCGTACGGCGCGGCCGGCATCAGCGGCGGCTGGGCCATGAAGCGCGGCCGCACCCCATGGTGCGGTTGCGCCGCGTGCACCAGGAACGGATGGCACAGGAAGACGTCGCCGGGGGACCCGGTGGCGAGGGCGACTGGCCGGTGGTCGGACGCCGCCACCAGATCGGGCGCGAGGGCCAGCCCGCTCGCCCCGTCCTCCCCGTACCTCTCCAGCACCTTCGGCACGTCGAGGTGTGAGCCGACCCGGATCCGGGTCGGGGCGTCCTCCTCACCGACCTCGCTGAACAGGAAGAGCATCAGCAGCGCCCGGCCCCGGGAGCGCAGATTCGTGAAGTACCAGCTCTCGCCCTCCGGCAGATAACTCCCCTCGATGTGCCAGCCCGCGTCGTCCGGCTCCTCCTCGTGCGGGAAGCGCAGCGGGAACGTGCCCAGCGAGTAGCGCGGCTCCCAGCGTCCCGCGCCGACGAGCAGGTCGTACGCGTGCTGCAGGAACGGGGAGTTGGGTGCGGCGGCGAACGGCCCCTGCGCCATGCCGGCCACCCAGTGCACGGGCCGCGTCCACGTCGCCGGATCGTCCGGGTCGCAGCCCGTCTCCCGCCACAGCAGCCGCGCGCAGTCCGCGGCCACGCGCGGCGCGACGGCGCCCTCCACCTTCACGAAGCCGTCGCGCAGGAAGCGGGATACCAAGGTCGTGTCATCCATGCCCCCATCGTGCGGCGACACCGGTCCCGGCCGCCCGACATCTTCCGCGCCGCCTTTGTCGGGTGTTCACCGAACCCCTTCCCGCCCCTCCGAGCCCGGAGGCGACCGCCCCCACGGCACCGTCGTGCACTCAGGGACGTGCCTGGTAGACGTCGGGGATGCCGTCGTGGTCACGGTCGGCGGTCTCGGCCTCGTGGATGCGCCGGTAGACACGATCGCGCAGCCGGAGGACGAGCGCCGCGGCCAGGGCCGCGATCAGGGAGCCCGCCAGGACCGCCACCTTGACGTGGGCGTCGCTCTCGCTGCCGGCGCCGAAGGCCAGTTCCCCGATGAGCAGGGAGACGGTGAACCCGATACCGGCCAGTACCGACAGCCCGCCCACATCGACCCAGGCCAGGTTCTCGTCCAGGTCGGCACGGGTGAAGCGGGCCACCAGCCAGGTCGCGGCCATGATCCCGACAGGCTTGCCGGCCACGAGCCCGATGACGATGCCCACCGCGATCGGGTCGGTCAGGGCGGTGGCCAGGCCGCTCGTCCCGCCGAGGGCCACCCCCGCCGACAGGAACGCGAACACCGGCACGGCCACCCCGGCCGAGATCGGTCGCAGACGGTGCTCGAAGTGCTCGGCCAGGCCGGGCCCGGCGTCGGGGCCGCCGGCCCGCTCGCTGCGGACGACCGGCACCGTGAAGGCCAGCAGCACCCCGGCGACGGTGGCGTGCACGCCCGAGGCGTGCATCAGCGCCCAGGTCGCGGCGGCCAGCGGCAGCAGCAGCCACCAGGCGCGCACCCGGCGCTGAACCAGCAGGGCGAAGATCGCCAGCGGCACCAGCGTGCCCAGCAGTGGCGGCAACGACAGGTGCTCGGTGTAGAAGACCGCGATGATGACGATGGCCAGCAGGTCGTCGACCACGGCCAGGGTGAGCAGGAAGGTGCGCAGCGCCGCGGGCAGGTACCGGCCGATGACCGCGAGCACGGCCAGCGCGAACGCGATGTCGGTGGCCGTCGGGATCGCCCAGCCCCGCGCCGCGCCGTCGGCGCCGCTGGAGAGGGTGACGAGCAGGTACAGCACGGCCGGGACGATCACGCCGCCGAACGCGGCCGCGATCGGCACCGCGGCCCGCCGCGCCTGGCGCAGGTCACCGGCGACGAACTCGCGTTTGAGCTCCAGCCCGGCCACGAAGAAGAAGATCGCCAGCAGCCCGTCGGCGGCCCAGGCCGCGAGGGTCAGATCCAGGTGCAGGGCCGCGGGCCCGATCTTGACTGCGCGCAGCCCCTCGTAGGCGCCCGACCACGGGGAGTTCGCCCAGATCATCGCCGCCACGGCGCCGGCCAGTAGCAGCGCTCCGCCGACGGTCTCCCCGCGCAGTATGTCCGCGATGCGGCGGGTCTCGGCCCACGAACCCCGGCTGAACAGGCGAGGCGTGCTGGTTGAGGTGCCGCTCATGGGCGCTCCACTTCGGGGGTCGGGTCGGACATTGCCGACCAGACTTCCCGGCGCACCCGCGTTCACCCTACCGGCGGGTCCATCGGAGCTCCGGCGCGGGGGGTGCCGCGCCGGAGCCCGGGGTCAGGGCTTGCGGCCCACGGCGCAGAACTCGTCCACCTCGCGGTTGCCGCCGACGATCGACGGCCCGGGACGCCAGAGCGGGCACGAGACCACGCCGGGTTCCACCAGCTCCAGGCCCTCGAAGTAGCTCGCGATCTGTTCTGGGCCGCGGAGGGTGTACGGGACCGAGCCGGCCTCGTTCCAGATGGCGATGGCCTTCTCGAACTCCGCGCCGCGGATCACGTTGGTGCCGTCGGCGACCGCCAGGTAGCTGCCGGAGGGCAGGGCGGCCAGCAGCCGGCGCGTGATCGCCCGTCCCTCGTCGATGTCGGTGAGGTGACCCAGGATGTTCATCAGCATGAGCCCGACGGGCTTGTCGAAGTCCAGGGTGGCCCTGGCGGCCTCCAGGATCGCGTCGGGGTCGCGCACGTCGGAGTCGATGTACTCGGTCGCGCCCTCGGGGGTACCGGTCAGCAGGGCGCGGGCGTGCGTCAGAACCATGGGGTCGTTGTCGACGTAGACGACGCGCGCGTCCGGTGCCACCTGCTGGGCGACCTGGTGGGTGTTGTCGACGGTGGGCAGCCCGGTGCCGATGTCGAGGAACTGGCGGATCCCGCCTTCGCCGGCCATGTACCGGACGGCGCGGGAGAGGAACGCCCTGGACGAGCGGGCAATATCCACGATGTCCGGAAAAATCCCGACGAACTGGTCGCCGATTTCCCGGTCGACGGCGTAGTTGTCCTTGCCGCCGAGCCAGTAGTTCCAGATCCGGGCGGAGTGGGCCACGCTGGAGTCGATCGGGGTGGGAGTGTGCGGGGAGGGCTCGTCGGGCACGGGGTGCTCTTTCTCTGGCGCCGGAGAGTGAAGATCCTTAGTATTGCCATCTTGCCGGTTCTACGCCGCTCTTGGGCGGGTTTGTCTGGTTATTTAGTGATTCGCGATGAAGGGACCGTCAGGTCAGCGAGCCCGACAGCTCCGCCGCGGCCGCGGCGACCCGGGGGCCCACGGCGTCCGGGTCGAGCGCGGTGAAGGTGACCACGCCCACCGACGCCTCCAGCCAGGGAAGGCCGGGCACGGGGGCGGCGACGCCTCTGGCCCCCTCCTGGAGCTGGCCCTCGGAGACCAGATAGCCGGTACGGCCCGCGCGCAGGGCGAGGATGGCCAGTCCGGCGGCGCCCCGTTCCAGCGGGTGGCGGGAGCCCTCGCGGTAGGCGACGTGCATGTTCGTCCAGGAGGGTTCGACCACCGCCACGGCCAGGCCGTCGTCGCCCTCGGCCACCGTCAGGTGCGCGGTCGCCCCGACCTCCTCCGCCAGCCTGCGCAGGGTGGGCAGGGCGCCCTCCCGCAGCAGCGGTTGCACGGCTCGGGCCAGGACGAGGACCCCGAAGCCCAGATGGACCCGCCCGTCGCCGTCCCGGCGGACGAAGCCCTCGCTCTGGAGGGTGGTGAGCAGCCGGTACACCGCGGGGCGGCTCAGCTCCAGCTCCGCCGCCAGCTCCGTGGGGGTGCGGCCCCGCCGCCCGTCGGCGAGCAGGCGCAGCAGCCGCAGGCCGCGCTGCAGGGTCTGCGAGGATTCGGCCGGCATCTAGGACGCCCGCTGGGCTGGAAGCATGTCCCGATTATCGCGTGCCGCCCCGGAACGCCCGCCGGGCCGGAGACATGTCCCGATCATCGTCACCGTCTTCACGCCCTCCGGCAGACCCGGCGGATCTCTCAGCGGGCGTCGAGGAAGGTCAGCACGGCGAGGACGCGGCGATGGTCGTCCTCCGTCCCCGGTATCCGCATCCTGGACAGGATGCTGTGCACGTGCTTCTCGACCGTGCCCTCGGTGATCCATAGTTTGTGCGCTATGCCGGAGTTGGAGCGTCCCTCGGCCATCAGAGCCAGGACCTCCTGCTCGCGCGCCGTGAGGAGTCCCAGCGGATCGCCCCTGCGGTGGGTCCTGATGAGTTCCCGTACGAGACTCGGGTCGACGACCGAGCCGCCCTGGACGATGCGCTCAAGCGTCTCCACGAAGTCGTCCACCCCGGTCACCCGGCTCTTGAGCAGGTAGCCGACCCGGTGCCCGGTGGCGAGCAGCTCCATCGCCTCCTCCACCTCGATGTGCGCCGACAGCAGCAGGATCCCCGTCTCCGGGAACTCCTCGCGGATCACCCGCGCCGCCTCGATGCCCTCGTTGGAGTGGGCCGGGGGCATCCGGATGTCGAGAATGACGAGATGGGGCCGGTGCAGCCGGACGAGGGCGAGGATCTCCGCCGCGTCCCCCGCCTGGCCGACGACCTCGAAGCCCGACCGCGACATGAGGCTCGCGACTCCCTCGCGAAAAAGCACGTCGTCGTCCGCCAGCGCTATTCGTATTCGGTCCGCACCCACGGCTCCCGCCCTTTCGCCATGCACTTCTCTCCGAATTTTGGTTAAAGAAATGGTCACGCGGGTTTAAAAAAAATGACATCTCGGAGGTTCGGGCGGCCGTACGTGTGGAGCGCGGTCGGGAAACAGCCGTCAAACCCCTCCTTGACATGCGAGTATCTTAGTCTCCATGCGCGAACGGCTTTTGTCGTTATTGCTGCGCACAAAGCGGCCGCCCCTCGCGGTGGGGATCATCTGCAGCGCTCTGTGTATCGCGGCGGAAGCCACGCTGTCCCTTTTCCTGGAGCGCGTGACGTCGGGCGACTTCCTCGGAGGGATCTATCTGCTCGGTGTTCTGCTGATCTCGATCCAGTGGGGGCTGGGTCTGGGACTGGCGACCCTGGTGGGCAGCGCCGTCGTCTTCAACTACTTCAACCTCCCGCCCGCGTGGAGCTTCTCGTACGGGACGCGCGGGCTGTGGACCCCGATCCCGATCTTCCTTCTCGTGGGGTTCGCGATCAGCTCGATCGCGGCGCTGGTGCGCTCACTGAACATCCAGGCGGAGAGCCGTCGGCACGAAGTGGATCTCACCGCGCAACTGGCCCACGTCCTGTTGCGCACGAAGGACCTGAAAACCGCGCTGACACCGGCCTCGCGTCTGCTGGCACGGGCTCTGGAGGCACCGAACCTGGAGATCCGGCTTGAGGAGTTCCCCGGGGAGGAGCACGGAGAGGCGCTGCCGCTCGTGGAGAACGGGGTCAGGGTCGGCACGCTGCTCCTGCCCCCCGGCGTGCCCGAGCCCGTACGGAGGCGTCTGCGTGAGCGGATGGTGCCGTCCCTGGAGGCGCTGCTGAGGGCGGCCCATGATCGCGAGAACACCGAGACGGTCCTGGCGTCGAGCCGTGACGAGATCCGCCGGATCGCGCAGGAGCAGGCGGCGTTGCGGCGGGTCGCGACCCTCGTGGCGCGGGGCATCTCCTCGGCGGAGCTGTTCAACGCGGTCGCCTTCGAGATGGGCTCCCTCATGAAGGCGGATCACGTGGCGATCAACCGCTACGACCCCGGCCACGTGACGGTGCTGGGCTCGTGGAGCTGGCAGGACGGCACGGAGAAGGTGCTGCCCCTCGGCTCACGGTGGCCGCTCAACGAGGTGAGCGTCTCGGCCACCGTGCTGAAGACCGGGTGTCCGACGCGAAAGGGGAGCTACGAACAAAGCGGCGGAAAGATCGCGACATGGGTACGGAAGATGGGAGTCACCTCTACCGTCGGTTCTCCCATCATCGTCGACGGAAGCCTGTGGGGTGTGATGCTCGTCTTCTCCAGCGCCCGGGAGCCGAGGTTCGAGGGGGTGGAGGAACGCATAATGGACTTCACCGAGCTGGTCGCGACCGCCATCTCCAACGCCCAGGCCCGCGCCGATCTCGCCGCCTCCCGCGCCCGCGTGGTCGCCGCGGCCGACGAGACCCGCCGGCGCATCGAGCGCGACCTGCACGACGGAGCCCAGCAGCGCCTGGTCTCGCTCGGGCTGGAGCTACGCGCGGTGGAGGACGGCATGCCGCCGCCGATGACCGAACTCAGGGAACAGCTGTCCCGGGCGGTCCAGGGACTGAACGGGGTCGTGAACGATCTGCAGGAGCTCTCACGGGGCATCCACCCGGCGATCCTCTCGAAGGGCGGGCTCGTGCCCGCGCTGAAGGCGCTCGCACGCCGCTCCGCCCTTCCCGTCGAGCTCGAACTGGAGCCCGTCCCGCCTCTGCCGGAGCACGTCGAGGTGGCCCTCTACTACACGGCCGCGGAAGCGCTGACCAACGTGGCGAAGCACGCGAACGCCTCCGTGGTGTACGTCACCCTGGGCATGGCCGGAGCGGCCGTCCGGCTCTCGATCCGCGACGACGGGTGTGGAGGGGCCGACTACGGCAAGGGGTCGGGGCTCATCGGGCTCAGGGACCGCGTCGAGACGCTCGGCGGCAGGCTGCGGGTCGCGAGCTCCGCGGAGGAGGGGACGTCGCTCTCCGCGGTGGTACCGATAGTGATGACACCGATCGTGATGGTTTCGACTGATCACTCCTGATATCGCCGATCTCAGGAGTGATCTGGCAGCTCACGGCCGGCGAGGGGGAGGCGGAGGACGAACCGCGCGCCACCGGTGCTGGAGTCCTCCACGTCGATGGTCCCTCGGTGGGACTCGGCGATGTCACGGGCGATCGTGAGGCCGAGCCCGGTGCCCCCTCGGTTACGGCAGCGGGCGGTGTCCAGCCGGGTGAACCGCTCGAAGATCCTCTCCCGGTCGGCGGCGGCGATGCCGTCACCGTCGTCGGTGACGGCCAGCTCGCCGTACCGGCCGTTCCGGCACACCTCGACCAGCACCGCGTGCCTGGCGTGGCGCTGGGCGTTGTCCAGAAGATTGGCGAGGAGACGGGTGATCTCAGCGTCGATGACGTTCGCCCGCACCCCGGGGGCGAGCCGAAGCCGTACGGGGACACCGTTCTCGCGCCGCGAGATCGCGGCACGGACCATTTCTCCCAGGTCCACGTTGACGAACGCGTCAGGCGTGTGCGCCCCCACCTTCGCCAGCACCAGCAGGTCGGTGACGATCGTCTGGAGCCGGTCGACGCCCTCCAGCGCGTCTGCCAGGAGTTCGTCCAGATCCGTCTCGTCGGGGTGCAGCCGCGCCTCTTCCAGGAGTGTTCTGAGCCCGGCGATCGGGGTGAACAGCTCGTGGGAGGCGTCGGACACGAATCGCCGCTGCTGGATCAGCGACTGGTCGACCCGGCTTCTGGCGCTCTCCAGCCGGTTCAGCAGGTTGCCGGTGGCCAGGGCGAGATGCATGATCTCGTCCGCCCTGGGAAGACCGTGGAACCCGTTGCTCAGATCCTTGGTACGCCGCGACATGAGGATTCGTTTCGAGATGCGTCGAGCGGTGCGCTTCCGTCGACGGCGACGGGATTTCTCACCGGCGGTTCGACGGCCGGGGGGAGCCCTCCCGCCTCTGGACAGTTGTTCACCGAATCATGATGTCGTCTCCGCCGCCCGTCGTCTGCGCTGGCAGCCTCCGTTTGGTCCTTCATGCCAGCGGGGCCTCCGGCACTACCGCTAGCCGTAATGCCCCGGCGTCCTCACCCGAGTACCATCCGCCGCCCGAGCCGGGCGGGCCCACCGCGGCACGGCGGTGGTGTGAGGGGTGACGGCCGGTACGGGTTCGGCGGGAGATGCGGAGATATCAGAATGCTGATGATTCCTTGACTGGGACTGTCGAGCCCATCGTGATCTGGGTAAAGTGCGGATCGATCGTTTTGACCAGCTTTCCGGGGAGTTCAGGACATGCGACTTACTCTGCGCCGGGCTCTCGCCGTGAGCGCCACGCTCGCGCTCGTCGGTGTCATGACGCCCGGGGCCGCATACTCGCAGGACGATCCCCGCAGCTGTAACGACCTGATGGGAGCCGACACCCCGGCCTACGTCGTGTGCACCTGGCTGGCCAAGCCGGACGAGGCCCTCGGGGTCGCGCTGTTCTGGGGTGCCGACGACGGGGCCCACCTCAAGGAGGCCACCCCGAGCGACGGCAAGTTCCTCGACTGCTCGGCCGCCGGGTCGGTCTGCCCGGAGGCGCCCGACGGCGGTTCCGAGGGCGACGAGAACTCGCCCTTCCCCGAAGGGGCCGGAGACGGCGGCGCGCCCGACTGCGAGGCCGGCCGGCAGTGCTCGGTCGACGGGCACGGCGAGGGCGGCGACGGCACGGTCGCCGGGGACGAGCAGACCGGCACCTCCACCCCGACGCCGACCCCCACCCCCACGGGCGCTCAGGACCCCGCGGTCGCGGCCGCGGCGCAGACTCCCGCCGGTCAGGCGATCACCGCGGCGAAGGCCGTACAGCTGAGGGTCTGGATCGACACCGAGCTGGCCGACGACTGGAAGGCCGGCACCGAGACCTTCACCGCCGCCGTCAAGCGCATCGGCGCGCTGGCCGCGCGCCCGGAGGTGGCGGGCATCAGGTTCACCTCCCAGCTGGGCTACAACACCACGTTCAAGACCGACGCCGAGATCACCGCGTTCGTCACCGCGGCCTCCGACGCCCTCCGCCAGGCCGCGCCCGGCAAGCGGCTGGGCATCCACACGGTGGTGCCCGAGCTCGCCTGCGGCGCGAACGACACCTGCAAGGCCGAGATGCGCAAGCGGTATCCGCTGCTCGCTCCCGAGAAGATCGAGTCTCCCCTGATCGCGGGCCGCGTCGACCAGCTCTCCCTGGACAGCGGCCTGCTGTACGGCGGCTACGACGCCTGGAAGATCAACGCCGAGCAGGCCCACCTCAACCAGTGGATCCAGGTCCGCGCCCGTTCGTGGGACGTCCTGGCCCAGGTCGCCGCCGAGGAGACCGGGCTCGTCGGCCAGGTGACCGCCGCCAAGATCGCCTCCCGGCTGTCGGCGCCCGTCAAGGACGGTGCCGCCCAGCAGGTGAACGTGTGGACCAGCGTCCAGAACGCCCAGGGCGCGGTGAACCGGCTGACCGCCTGGGACCAGCTGAAGAAGCTCCTGCCGATCCAGCGCCGCCTGGCCGGCGTCTACAACCCGGCCAGTCCCGAGACGGACATGACCACCGACCTCAAGAAGCTCTCCGAGGTCTTCGGCCAGATCTATCTCACGACCGTCTGACGCCCCCGCCGGCGGGCCGCCTCGGGAGTCACCTGCTCCCGAGGTCGGTGAGGTGCTCCATCGCGGTGAGGTCGATCTCCATGGCGCTCGTCCTCGGGGGCAGGCCCAGCGCCTGAACCGTACCGGCGCGCAGTTCGCCCGCGTGGCCCAGCACGGCCCCCCCGACGAGCAGTTCCAGGCAGCGTCCAGGCAGCCAGGGTGCGTACTCGGTGGGCCGGGTGACCAGTCCGGCCCCCATGATGTGCGCCGCCGTACGCGCGGCGTCGACCGCGCGGGCCCATGACGACTCGCCGGTCAGGGCGGCGGCGAGGTGGCGGGGCTGAACGGGGATGGCGGTGTTCAGCGCGTCGAGCTGGTCGTCGGTGGGGCGGCGGTCGGCCCGGGGGACGGGCGGGAGGTCGCCGCTCGCGGGCGGCACGAAGACCGTCCCCTGCTCGAAGAGCGCCGGGGCGGGGTTTCCCCGGGTGAGGTTGAGACCCAGCGCGGCCAGCAGCCCGGGGAGAAGCGTGGTGCGCAGTGACGGCTCGCGCGGGCTGATCGGGTTCGTGAGCGTCAGTGTGGCGCGGCGCGGGTCGTCGGGCGCCAGGCCGAAGGCGTCCCACGCGGCGTCGCAGACGAAGGGAAAGCACGGCGTCTCGACGTATCCCGCTCCCGCCAGCGCGTGCCCGATCCGCCGCCGCAGGTTCTGTGACCGGGTGAGCCCTCCACCGGCCTCCCGTCTCCGTGCGGCCCTGGCACCGTGGCCGCGCGCCAGCGGGATGGTCTCCATGTCGGGCACGGCCCGCGCGGCCGGCACGGCCCGCGTCGGGGGCGTGGCCCGGGGAAGAGGCCTGGGCCGCGGTCTTCCGGGGGCGAACTCGTCCATCCCGAGGGGGAAGCGGACGTCGCCGTCGACGACGTCGCGCATGTCCTTCAGCCCGTGCCGCAGCATCAGCGTTCGCTCGACGCCCATGCCGAAGGCGAAGGCGCCGTATCGGTGCGGATCGACACCGCAGGCCGCCAGCACCCGGGGATGGACCATGCCGCACCCGCCCCACTCGATCCATCCCTCGCCGCCGCAGGTCCCGCACGGGTCCGCGGGAGCGTCTCCGGCGGCGCCTTCCCGAGGAACCGCGTCGCGATCCTCCGCGCCGGTGCCCCGGCAGACCGCGCACTCCACGTCCACCTCCACCGACGGGTCGGTGTAGGCGAAGCGGTGGGTGCGGAGCCGGGTCACCGTGCCGCCGCCGAACGTGGAGGTGGCGAAGTGGTCGAGGGTCTTCTTCAGGTCGACCATGGTGAGGCCCAGGTCGACGGCGAGGCCCTCGATCTGGTGGAACACCGGGCTGTGGGTGGCGTCGGCCGGGTCGGGACGGTAGGCGCGGCCCGTGCAGACCACCCGCAGGGGAGGGGGCGTGCCGAGCATCGCCCTCACCTGCACCGGTGAGGTGTGCGTGCGCAGCACGAGACCCGACCTCCGGCCGGGGGCCGAGGGGTGCTCGACGTAGAAGGTGCGTTCGGGGGCGCGGGAGGGGTGGCGGTCGTCCATGTTGAGGGCGTCGAAGCTGAACCACTCGGCCTCGACCTCGGGCCCCTCGGCGACACGGTAGCCGAGGTCGAGGAAGACATCGGTCATCTGCTCGGCCATGACGGTCACCGGATGCCGGGCACCACGCGAGTCATGCGGCGCGCTCCCGGCGCGGCCGCTGGATGCGCTCCTCATTTTTCTGCCCTCTTCCTCTGTGAGGCCTCCCGAGCAGGCCGGCTCCCGAGGCGGTCAGGCGAAAGACGCCGGATCGCCTTCCGGCCGGGACGTGACGGGAAGCGAGCGGAAGCGCGGATCGTGGCGACCGGACGACCTCACGCGCGAGACGCGAGATCGCCTTCTGAAAGGGATCGGCGTGCGACGACCGTTCGGGAACATCGGTGTTCACACGTCGATCCGAGCCTTCGCTACGCTGTGCGCTCATATGACTACCCAAAGTTATTGCGCGGTCAATGGCGCGTCAACATGCCACCAGGTCGGTAGCGAGGCCGGTCGGGGGCGCCCCGGCCGTGCGCGAGGGGGAATGGCGGCGCACGCCGGCTTTCCCGGCAGGGGGTTTCGGCCGGGATCAACGAGGCCGGGGGCGGCGGGGCCGGGGTCGGTTTGCGGTGAGGGTGGCTGGACCGGATCCGATCGGGGTGCCCGGCCCAGGGGGCGGGCGGGATGCCCCGATCGGATCCGGTTCGCCGGCCGGTCCGGAACCTGGTGTCCGGCTCCGGTCTGGCCGATCCGGTCTGAGGTGTCCGGGTCGGGGCCGGAAGGTCAGCCCGCCCGGGTCTGGGCGAGGTATCCGGCGAACTCCTCCAGGGAGATGAGGCCGTCGCTGTCCTGGTCGATCCTGGCGACGGCCGCCGCGGCCGCCTCCGGGGTGATCGGCTGGCCGAGCACCTCCATGAGCCTCGTCAGCTCGGGAACCGAGATGAGGCCGTCACCGTCAACATCAACGATTTTGAAAGTCGTCGCGTAGTCGTCCGCCACGATTGCATCCGCCTTCGGCAGCAGGGAAATCAGACGCCAAGCACACTAGCGGGATTCGAGGCGCGGTCTCCCGTTGAAAGCGGAGGATTCCCGTCGTTCCGGTCATGACGGGGGCGCCGCCGATCGGATCGGCGGCGCCCTTTCACCCTCTTTCACCTTCTGTCCCGCCATGTCGCCCCGCGTCCCGTCCACGCCATCCCTCTGCCGACGTGGACGGCCCGGCGAAGACCGGCCGGACGGTCGTTCAGGCTCGCGCGCCGACCATGGACTGGCAGGCCTCGGCGCACATCCGGCACGCGTTGGCGCACTCCTTCATCATGGAGTCGTCGCCCATGGACATGCAGGCCTCGGCGCACTTGCCCGCCACCTTCGCGCACATCGCGGCCATCTCCATCGCCATCGGCGACTGGCGCATCATCATGTCCGCGCACATGCGGGTCATGTCGGCGCAGTCCATGAGCGGGCCCATCATCGCCATGTCGGCGTGCCGGCCCCCCTGCATGAGGCAGTAGGTCATGGTCTGCTCGCAACGGCTGTGGCTCTCCATGCACGCATCGATGCTCTTCTGCATCTGAGGGCTCATCTTGACCGCGTGGCTCATGCTTTCTCCCCGTTTTCGTGACCGTTCTGCTTCAACGGCCGAAGATCTCGCAACAGTGTTGTGCCCCTGCCGAGGACCCTTGCCAGCCGGGGAGTTCTGCCTTTAGTCCCAGATGGCAATAGTTTTGTGTATAAATTCACCCATCATTTGTAGGGTTAGTAGGAAAGGCGGAGGCGGTCAGACCACCGCGCCCGAGCCCTGGCGGGCCGGGGCCGGCCCTCTTCGCTTGGGCCGGGGCGGCGCGGTGGGCCTGCGCCGCTCCAGCTCGATCGCGATCGGCGCCGCGACCAGCGCGGAGGAGAGCGTGCCGACGACGATCCCGATCAGCAGCGCCACCGCGAAGTCGGTCAGCGAGTCACCGCCGAGCACCGCCAGCGCGGCCAGGATGAACAGCGCGCCCAGGCCGGTGTTGACCGTACGGGGGACGGTCTGCAGGATCGCGGTGTTCGTCACCTCGGCGAACGGGGCCTTCGGCCGCGCACCCCACAGCTCGCGGACCCGGTCGAAGACCACGACCTTGTCGTTGACCGAGTAGCCGATCACGGTGAGCATCGCGGCCAGGAACACCCCGTCCACCGGCTTGTCCAGCCACGCGAACGCGCCGACCACGATCGCCGCGTCGGCCACCAGGGCCAGCACCGCCGCCAGCCCGAACGTCCAGCGGAACCGGAAGGCGAGATAGGCGAGTTGCGCGGCGAGCGCGACCCCCAGCGCGATCAGCGCGTTGCGGCGCAGTTCCTCCCCGAGGCTCGGCCCGACGAGCTCGTCGCGCTCCTTGGTGACCGACGCGCCCCCGCTCTCCAGCGCGCTCTCGATCCGCACCACGTCGGCGGGACTGATCTGACCGGCCCGTACGGAGATGTCCTCGCCGGAGGACTGCACCACCGCGTTGGGGAACCCGGCGTCGCTGACGAGCTCGCGGGCTGCGTCGGCGGTCATCGGGGTGCTCGTGGAGTACTCCACGAGCCTGCCTCCGGTGAACTCCACACCGAAGTCGAGTCCCCGCACCGCGACCCCTGCCACGGACGCGGCCACCAGCACGCAGGTGACCAGGAAATACACCGAGCGGCGGCTCATCAGGTCAGGCTTGCGCGCGTTCAGCCAGGTACGGACGCGCCCGATGTCGGACAGGCCGGTCAGCCTGGGCCGCGAGGAGACGGCCTGGAGGCTCACCGCCCACTGGGCGAGGACGCGCGTGATGACCATCGCGGTGATCAGCGAGGCGATCACACCGATGCTCAGCGTGACGCCGAAACCGCGTACCGGTCCGGACGCCAGGAAGAACAGCAGTCCGGCGGCGAGCAGCGTGGTGATGTTGGAGTCGGCCACCGCGCTCCACGCGTTGCGGAAGCCCTTCTCCAGCGCGCCCCGCAACCCCGGCTCCGCCGCGTACTCCTCCCGCGCCCGTTCGAAGACCAGCACGTTGGCGTCGACCGCCATGCCGATCGCCAGGACGAAGCCGGCCAGTCCCGGCAGGGTGAGCGTGGCGCCGAGCCCCACCAGCGCCGCGTACGAGATCAGCGCGTAGCAGGCCAGGGCGAAGGCGGCGATGAGGCCCACCAGCCGGTAGGTCACGACGATGAACAGCGCGGTGAGCGCGACGCCGATCACCGCGGCCTGGGCGCTGGCCGTGATCGCGGCCGCGCCGAGCGTCGGGCCGACGGTCCGCTGCTCGACGATCTCGACGGGTACCGGCAGCGAGCCGCCCTTGATCAGCAGGGCCAGGTCGGCGGCCTCCTCCGAGGTGAAGGTGCCGGTGATCTGGGTGGACGCGCCGGGCAGGCCGACGTCGCAGGCCACGTCCTCGTTCACCTGGGGTGAGACGATCACCTTGGAGTCGAGCACGATGGCGACCCGCCGTTTGGGGTCGCCCGCCGGGTTGCAGGCGGCCTGGCCGGTCAGCTCGGCCCACTCCGCGCGCCCGCTGTCGCGGAAGTCGACGGTGACGAACCAGCCGCTGCCCTGCTGGGCGTCGATGCCCGCCTCGGCGCCGCTGACGCCGTCACCGGTGAGGGCGGCCGGTCCGATGTGCAGCGGGCCGCCACGCTCGTCGGGCAGGATCTGTTCGCCCTTCCCCGGCCGGGTGCCGGCCGCCGGGTCGGGGACGCCGAGGACCGGGTGGAAGGTGAGCTGCGCGGTCTTGCCGATGACCTCGGCGGCCTTGGTCGGATCCTGCACGCCGGGCAGCTCCACGATGATGCGCCGCTCGCCCGAGCGGGCCAGCGGCGCGTCCGCCACGCCCAAGCCGTCGGCCCGGCGGCGGAGCACCTCGAGGGTGCGGTCGGTGGCCGCGGCGTCGGCCTTGACGGTCGGTGAGTCCCTGGTCTCCAGGACGAGCTGGGTGCCGCCGCGCAGGTCGAGGCCGAGGCGCGGCGACATGGTCAGGGCGATGAACAGCGAGGTGGCGATGACGGCGAGCGCCGCCACCGCGCGTACCACCGGGGCACGCGACATGGGAGCCTCCACAGGCTGGGGAACTGTCCTCGGGTCATGCCGGAGGAGCCGGTCTCAGGACGCCGGCGTGCTTCGCGTACGGCGGCTTTCAGGCACGGGAAAGGCGTTTTCCGGTACGGCGAAGGCCCGGAGCGGCTCCGGGACGGTTCAGCCGGCGGTGGAGGCGGGCGGCGCGCGCCCCGGCCTGACGAGCAGGGCCGCGAGCGGGCGGGTGTCGTCGTCGCGGGCCGGACGCGAGTCCTGGCCGGTGGTGAGGGAGAGGTGCCGCGGGTCCGCCGGCGGGGTAGCGAGCGGGTGGCCGCCCCCGCCCCCCAGGCCGATCCCGGTGGCGGAGAGGCCGGTGACGAGGGCGTTCCTGTGCCCGCTGTCGGAGGCCGGGCGAGAGAGCCGCTGGTGCTCGCCGGAGGACTGGGTGACGGTGGCGTGCCGCAGGAGGACGGTGGCGCCGCCCCCGCTCAACCCGCCGGAGACGAGCAGCGGCAGCAGCAGGGCGAGCAGCCAGCCGAAGGGCGCGCCGCGCCTCAGCTGTCGCATGATCTCCTCCTGGCCGTCCCGTCCACCGTAACGCGCCGGGGGGCTCGCCGACCTCTCCGGCGTCGGCCCAATGTCGGGGTTGTCTCATAAAAACGTCAAGGGAGGGTAGTGCGCACGCATGCGACTCACCTATACGGCTGATCTGTGGTGGAAGAACGCCGTCGTCTACTGCCTGGACGTCGAGACCTACAAGGACGGGAACGGTGACGGCATCGGTGACTTCCGGGGCCTCACCCAGCAGATCGACCACCTGGACCGGCTCGGGGTGACCTGTATCTGGCTGATGCCGTTCTTTCCCAGCCCCAGCCGCGACGACGGCTACGACATCAGCGACTTCTACTCGGTCGACCCCCGGCTGGGCACCCTTGGCGACTTCGTGGAGTTCATGCGCACCGCCAGGGACCGCGGCATGCGGGTGATCGCCGACCTGGTGGTCAACCACACCTCCGACGAGCACCCCTGGTTCAAGGAGGCCCGCTCCAGCCGCGACTCTCCCAAGCGCGACTGGTACGTCTGGCAGGACGAGCCGGGACCCGTCGACCCCAAGGCGATCGTCTTCCCCGACAAGGAGGACAGCCTCTGGGAGCTGGACAAGAAGACCGGCCAGTACTACTACCACAGCTTCTACAAGTTCCAGCCCGACCTGAACACGGCGAATCCGCAGGTCCGCGACGAGATCGCGCGCGTTCTCGGCTTCTGGATGGAACTCGGCCTGTCCGGCTTCCGGGTGGACGCGGTGCCGTTCCTGATCGAGGGCATCGGCGGCGACCCGCACGAGTTCCTCGCCGACCTGCGCGCCTTCATGAACCGCCGCGACGGCACCTCGATCCTGCTGGGCGAGGTCAACCTGCCCTACCCGGACCTGATGAAGTTCTTCGGTGACGCGGGGAACGGCGACGAGGTCACCATGTGCTTCGACTTCATCGCCATGCAGCGCTTCCACCTGTCGATGGCCCGCCAGAACCCGGAGGCCCTCGCCGAGGCCCTGCACGACCGGCCGGAACCGCCCGACGACTCCCAGTGGGCGATGTTCGTCCGCAACCACGACGAGCTGACCCTGGACAAGCTCACCGAGGCGCAGAAGCACGAGGTCTTCGACGCCTTCGGCCCGGAGAAGAACATGCAGGTGTACGACCGGGGTCTGCGCCGCCGCCTTCCCCCGATGCTCGGCGGCGACCTGCGGCGGCTCAAGCTGGCCTACAGCGTGCTGTTCTCCCTGCCGGGCACCCCGGTGCTCTTCTACGGCGAGGAGATCGGTCTCGGCGAGAACCTGAAGGCCGAGGGCCGGATGGCGGTCCGGGTCCCGATGCAGTGGTCGGCCGGAGGCGGCTTCTCGCCCAACCCGAAGACCAACGTCCCCTCGCCCACCGGCAAGTTCGGCCCGCGCAACGTCAACGTCGCCGACCAGCGCCGCGACCCCGACTCGCTGCTCAGCTGGATCAAGCTCCTGATCGAGCGCTACCGGGAGTCGCCCGAACTGGCCTGGGGCGCGTACGAGATCCTGGACGCCGGTGACGTGGCCGTGCTGGCCCACCGGGCCGACGCCGAGGGCGGCACCGTGGTCGCCGTCCACAACTTCGCCGACCGCGAGGCGAAGGTGGATCTCGTGCTCGAGAAGCTCGACGGCTGCGAGACGCTGGTCGACCTGCTGGTGGACGGCACCATCGACCTGCCCTCCGACGGCCGGGTGAAGTTCACGCTGGAGCCGTACGGCACCCGCTGGTTCCGCGCCTCCGTCCCCGACGCGGCCCCGGAGGACACCTCGGCCAAGAGCGGGTGACCCGGCCCGGGGATCACTCCCGGCCGCGTCCGGGGTGCCCGTCCGGAGCGTCTCGCCGGGCGGGAGGGTGCTCGTCCGGAGTGCCCTCCCGTTCCCCCGGCCAGGCGAGCATCGCGAGCTCGGCGATCCGTTCCAGATCCCGCCGGGTCGCGCCGTCGCGGGACTGGGCGGACATGCCCTGGATCGTGGCCGCGTAGAACAGGGCGAGAGCTTCGGCGTCGGTGCCCTCGGGGAGCAGGCCCGCCGCCACGTCCGAGGCGATGTGCGCCGTGAGCGCGGCCTTGGCGCCCTCCCTGATCCCGCGCATCGCCTCCCGCACGTCGGCCGACTCCGGGCCGACGTTGGCCGCCGCGCTGAAGATCAGGCAGCCCGGCGGGTGCCCGGGGTCGGTGTAGTTGGCCGCCGCCTCGCGCAGCATCCTGAAGATCGCCGCCCGCGCGGTCGGCTCCTCGGCCAGCGCCCGCGCGGAGAAGTCGTACCTCCTGTAGCGCTCGACGACCTCCTCGAACAGGTGCCGCTTGTCGCCGAAGGCGGCGTACAGGCTGGGCGGGCGGATGCCCATCGCGGCGGTGAGGGAGGCGATGGAGGTGGCCTCGTAGCCGTGCCGCCAGAACTCCAGCAGCGCTATCTCCAGCACGGTGTCGCGGTCGAAGGCTCGCTTCCTGCTCACCGGAGCATTGTATAGCGAACGCTACAAAACTCTGCTACGGTTCGATTTTGTAGCGATCGCTATAAAATCTGGGAGGCGATGTGAGAACCGCGCTGGTGACGGGTGCGAGCAGGGGGATCGGCAGGGCGATCGCCCTGCGGCTCGGGCGCGAGGAGGTCCGGGTGGCCGTCCACTACGCCAGGGACGAGGCGGCGGCAGGGGAGGTCGTGACGGCGATCACCGAGGCCGGGGGAGAGGCGTTCCCCGTCCGGGCGGAACTCGGTGTGGAGGGGGACGTGGAGACGCTCTTCACCGCCCTGGAGAAGGAGGTGGACGGGCTCGACATCCTCGTCAACAACGCGGGGATCATCGTCCCCGGCGGCATCTCGGAGGTCACACCCGAGGCCTACGACAGGATGTTCGCCGTCAACGTCAGGGCACCGTTCTTCATCATCCAGCGGGCGCTGCCCCTCCTGCGCGACGGCGGGCGCGTCGTCACCATCAGCTCCGGCGTGACCAGGATCGCCTTCCCCCAGAGTCCCGCCTACGTCGCGACCAAGGGGGCGATGGAGGTGCTGAACCGGACGCTGGCCAAGGAACTCGGTCCGCGCGGGATCACGGTGAACTCGGTCTCGCCGGGCATCACCGACACCGACATGAACGCGGGCTGGCTGCGCGGCGACCCCGAGGCCGAGAGCTTCGCGGCCGGGCAGTCCGCCCTCGCCAGGGTCGGCGCCCCGGAGGACGTCGCCGACGTGGTCGCCTTCGTGGTCTCCGACGACGCCCGCTGGGTCACCGGGACCACCCTCGACGCCACCGGCGGCTCCGTGCTCTGAGCCATCTCCGGCTCCTCGCGACCTCGGGGCCTCGGGGCCCGAGTTTCGCACGACCTCTCGGAAGAAGGACCGTACGAAATGCGCCGGTGACATGCTGTGAAAATCGCTAAAATGTTTTTTCCTCCGGCTGTGGCCGATCGGAAGTGAATTGATCGCTGTGGCCTGTCCCGTGCGGCGCGTTCAAGGAACGTGAGGAGCGGAAATGGCCCGTCCGGACCCCGACGACCATCTTCGGCGCCAGCTGCGCACCTTACAGCGGGTCGTGGGCGGACCTACCGACGCGACGCTGGCTCGCCGTAGCGGGGTCGCGGCGGCCACGTTCTCCGAGGTGATGGCCGGCAAACGGCGACTGCGGGACGAATTCGTCGCGAAGGTCGTCGCGGGCTGCGTGGCCTGTGCCCGCGCCGCGGGGAGGGTCGCCCTCGACGAGCAGCACGTTCTGCAAGCACTGCGACTGCCTGGTCACACCGCCGCGGACAACGGCATCTTCGAACGCGACGACGATCTGAATTCCTGTTCATCGTCGCTCGACGACGTCCGCAGAAGGGCGGGGGCCACGATCGTGGTCGAGGGCCCGGCGGGAATCGGCAAGTCCGAACTGCTGGCGCGGGTGTGCTCGGAAAGCGCCGTGCGTGGGATCACTCCCTTGATGGTGCGCGGCAATCAACTCGATCAGACGATGGCCTTCTGCGGCGTCCGAACACTGCTCGGCCGCTGGGCGGCCGGTCACAGTGGCCAGGATCGGCAGCGTCTGTTCGCCGGCGCCGCCGCGTTCGCGCGGGTACCGCTCGGCCTGCCGCATACGCGGCGAGGGGGCTCGATGATCGGCTTGACCGAAGCCCTGTACTGGCTCCTGGTCAACGCCACCGACCCTGCCGGACGCGACGACGCGCTGCTGCTGGCCGTCGACGACGCGCACTGGCTGGACGAGGAGTCGCTGAACTGGCTGGAGTTCCTCAGTGCCAGGCTGGCCGGACTGCCTGTCGTTTTGTTGCTCGCCTGCCGGCCGGACGAGCCCACGACGTCCCCGGCGCTCACCCGCATCATCCTGCGCGCGACCTCGATCATCCGGCCCCGGCCGCTCAGCCTGGACGCCGTGCGTGCCATCGTCGACCGCAGCCTCGGGCGCCGGAGCGGCCCTCCCGACGAGACGTTCTGCTCGGCCTTCCACCGGCACAGCGGCGGCAACCCGTTCTATCTGCGGTGGATGCTCGACCTGGCCCACGAGCGCCGGCTCGCGCCGACGGCCGAGTCCGCCACGCGCGTCGCTCGTCTCATACCTCGCCAGGTCGTGGTCCACCTCAACGAGCGGCTGAGCATGCTGGGGCCGTCGGCGGGGCGGCTGGCCCGAACGCTCGCCGTGCTCGGCCCCGGTATCCAGCTTGACCAGGCCGTACGTCTCGCGGGACTGACCTCTGAGGAAGGTGGGCGCGAATACGACCGGCTCTGCAGGGCCGCGATCCTGGCCGACCGGTCCAGTGTCGACTTCCGGCACCCGATCATCCGAAGCGCGGTCTACGACGCCATCGACCCCTCGCAGCGCAGCGACACCCATCTCGCGGCGGCAAGGCTGCTGCACCATGCCGATGCCGGCCTCGAGACGGTGGCCGCTCACCTGCTGCGGGTCAACACCGCGGGCGATCCCTGGGTGGTCGACCGGCTGGCCGCCGCAGCCGCCGAGGCGATGAGCTCCGGCCTGGCGGGCACGGCGGCCCGCTACCTCGGGCGCGCGGTCGCCGAGCCGCCCCCGCCCGGCCGGCGTTGCCAGGTACGAATGCGCTACGGGCAGGCGCTGGCGCTGGGCGAGGTGGCCACGGCCATCCCCGAACTGCTCGCCGCCCGCAAGCAGGCCGCCGATGACGCCCAGGGCGTCGAGGCGGCGATCGCGCTCGCCAAGGCGTACGGCTACGCCAACCGGCTCGGCGACGCCGTCCGATCCCTCGACCGGGCACTGGACGGTTGCCGTGACGACGCTCTGCGTGACCGCCTGCGGGCAGAGCAGCTGTTGTGGGCGACATGGTGGGCCGACGACCCGCACCGGCCCGACCGCATGCTGCTGCTCGACCGGGCCGCCCCACCGCTGTCCGGCACCGGCCACGTGGAGCGTCTGCTCATCGCCACGCACGCATGGAGCCTGGTGCTGCGCGGTGAGCCGCGGACCGCCGCGGCGGAGGCCATCCGGCCCGTGCTCCGGAACGGTGTGTCGTTCGCCGACCTCGACCAGGGCATGGAGGTGGGTACCATGACCGGATTCGTCCACCTGTACTCCGACGACCTCTCGATGGCCGGACGTCTGTTCGAGCAGGCGATGGAAGAGTTCGGCCGCAACGGCTGGCGCGGCACCCACCTCACGTTCACCCGCGCCCATGTGGCGAACGTGGCCCTGCGGGAGGGAAGACTCGCTGACGCGGTCGCCGACGCCGAGATCGCGTTGCGCCTGGCCGACCGCACCGGTCCGGGAACGCCCGGGGAGCAGTTCGCCACCGGCACCCTGATCGAGGCATTGCTCGCGCGCGGCGACGTCGATCGTGCGCAGGCGGTGTGCGGCGACCGCGAGTACGGCACGTCCTTGGCCGACGCGTTGGTGCTCCCGGTGCCGAACGCCGTTCGGGGCGCCCTTCAACTCGCGCGCGGTCAGACCGCCGGTGCCGCCGCCACTCTGCGCCGGGTCGGGCAGTGGCTCGAAAACGCGTGCCTGCTCAACCCGTCCGTGTGCCTGTGGCGCTTCGATCTCGGCCGGGCGTTGCGACACTCCGCGCCGGACCAGGCCCGCGAGGTCGTGACCGTCGGGATGCGGCGAGCGGATCGATTCGGCGGCGAGCTGACCCGTGCGCGAGCCCTGCGGACCCTCGCCGTGTTGCAGCCGGACTCGGCCGCGGAGCTTCTCGAGGAGGCGATCCGGATCTTGCGCCCCACGCCGCACCGCCTCGAACAGGCCCACGCTCTCGCCGAACTCGGCACAGCCCTGACCCGGAGCGATCACGATGCCCGCGTTCTGCTGTCCGAGGCACTGACACTGGCCGAGGAGTGCGGCGCCGTGTCGCTCGGCGACGCCGTCGCGCGGCGGCTCGGGTCCGCTCCTCGCCTCCGGCGCCGGCGGGTGGACGCCCTGGACCCGTGTCGGCAACGCATCGCCCGGCTCGCCGCGGACGGGCACTCCAAGTCCGAGATCGCCTACAGCATGGTCCTCGACCTGGACACGGTCACCACGCTCCTCCGCGAAGCACACGACGTCCTCGGAGTCGACTCGCTCGCGGAACTGCGCCGTGCCCTGACGCCGTGAGCGTCATGGCAGGACCGTGATCGCCACCACCCTCCGGGGCCGGTACGGCCCCTGTCTCCGGGTGCCGGAAACGTTCGGTTATTCGGCGGCGATGGCGGAGCCCCGGCGCGGCCGGTGAAATGAGTCATCCGGTGACCGCGCCCCGCGGACCGGAACTCTTCGAAGGCGAAACGGACCCCGTGACGGTTCCTCCTGTCGTCTCCACGACCAAGGGAAAGTGATGGCAATGGCGAAGCATTACACGAAGACGGTCGGCGTGCTCCTGGCGGCGATGGTCGCGACCGCGGGGATGGCGCCGTCCGCACCGGCGGCCTCAGCCGCCCTGGCGTCACCCGTGCCGGCGGGGGCCCTCACCTGGATCAGGAACTTCAACAGCTTCAAGTGCCTGGCCATCGCCGGTGCCGACCGGAACGACAACGCCCCCGCCGTCCAGTTCAGCTGCGACAGTCACGGGTCGCGTGTCTGGTATCTCGTGGACAGAGGCAACAACCATTACTGGATCAAGAACAACTACACCGGTAAGTGCCTCACCATCGCCGGCGGCAGCCCCTACGAGAACGCCCCCGCCGTCCAGTACTACTGCGACGCACATCCGTCACGCCTGTGGTCCTTCGTCGACAAGGGCGATTCCAACTACCACATCCGCAATTACAACAGTGACAAGTGCCTCACCGTCGCCGGCGGCGGCACCACCAACAACGTCTACGCCAACCAGTACTTCTGCGACAACCATCGGGCGCGTCTCTGGTACTTCGTCACCCGATGACCCTCAAGATCGAAGGCCTGAACGGCTAACGGGCGCCCTGGGGATCGGCGGCCTCCCCCAGCTCGGTGAAGAGCGTGAGCTGGAGCCCGGCGGGCCCCTCAAGGCGGGAGTTGAGCGAGTTCCACGGGGTCCGGACGGGTTCGGCGACCACCGTCGCCCCGGCCCCGGCCAGCTCGGCGGTGACGGCGGCCGAGTCGTCCACCTCGAACGCCACCCGGATGTGCCCGGCCACCCTCCGCTCCCTCAGCCGCTCCTCGCGCCCTCGCCGCGTTCGTGGCCTTCGCCCCGGATGGCCGCGTACCGACGGGCGGCACCCTACTCCCCGCGCCCTCGACTTTCCCCGACACGGCACCGTATCGACGAACCGCCCGGGTGAAGCGTGTTGGATGTCCACCACACGGATCAGATCGTGGACGAGGAGGTGACCGCGGTCATGCCCCCGCGCCCCCTGATCGTCGAGACCCGGTTCTCGCCCGCCCGACGTCCCGTACCGCCATGATCGGAGAGAACGCAGTGACAGCCACCGTCGCGGCGCAGCCGCAGACCTCGGAGTCGTTCCTGGCCGGGCCGCTGCCCGCATACGTCTACGACCTGGTCGAACTCGGCGCCCACGTCAGGGACATCCGCGCCGCGCTGGGAGACGTCGAGCTGTACTACGCGGTGAAGGCCAACCCCGACCCGGAGCTGATGCGGACGCTCGCCCCGCACGTCGACGGCTTCGAGGTCGCCTCGGGGGGCGAGCTCGCGCACGTGCGGGAACACTTCCCGCACGCGCCGATCGCGCTGGGCGGGCCGGGCAAGACGGACGCCGAGCTGTTCGGCGACGTGACCCGCCTGCACGTCGAGAGCCCCGGCGAGCTGCGCCGCCTGCTCGCGTCCGGCCGCTCGGCGGACGTGCTGCTGAGGGTCAACCTGGACGTCCCGATCGCGGGGGCCTCGCTGGCGATGGGCGGCGGCGCCACACCGTTCGGGATGGACCCCGCGGGGATCGCCGAATGCGTCGCCCTGCTGGAGGCCCAGAGTGCCGTACGGCTGCGCGGGATCCACGCGCACCTGGCCAGCGGGCTCGACGCGCCCCGGATGCTGGAGCTGGCGGCGGCCGTCCTGGACTACGCGCGGACGCTGGGGGCGACCGAGATCAACCTCGGCGGCGGCATGGCCGTCTCCTACGCCGACCCCGACGACCGCTTCGACTGGACGGCCTACGGCTCGGGCCTGGCCGCCCTCCGTCGTCCCGGGGAGACGCTCCGGATCGAACCGGGACGCTCGCTGACCGTCTACTGCGGGAGGTACGTGACGCGCGTCATCGACGTCAAACGCGTCCACGGCGAGCTGTTCGCGATCGTGGCGGGCGGGACCCACCACATCCGCACCCCCGCCACCAAGGGCCACGACCAGCCCCTGGTCATGACGGAGGCCGGTGAGCCGATCACGATCGTCGGCCAGCTCTGCACTCCCAAGGACACCCTGGCCCGCCGGGTCCCCATCGCGCTCAAGCCCGGCGACCTGGTGGAGTTCACGATGGCGGGCGCCTACGCCTGGAACATCTCCCACCACGACTTCCTGATGCACCCGAAACCGAGCTTCCACTATCTGAGCCGCTAGGAACCGGCGGAGGCCGAGCCGGAGAAAGCCGCCGGCCGGCCCCGACCCGGGTACGGGAACGCCTGCCGATACGCATATGCTGCGCATCGTCGTTTTCATGTCAGGCAGCACCCAGAGGGAGAAGCTCACCGTGTACAAGGAGTTCGCGATCGAGGCCGTGGTCTGGGTGATCCCCGTCGTAGTGCTGCTCGGGCTCGCTTTCATGATCACTGCCTGATCCGGCAGGGCCCCGCCCCGGCGGGTCAGCGCTCGGCCAGGACGATCACCGAGTCGCCGGGGCCGAGGCGCAGCGGTCGCGACTTGTCCGGGTTGAGGACGACGCCGAAGTGCGGGGCCTCGTTCACGCGGTCCGCCAGGCGGTAGCCGATCGCGGTCTCGCCGCGGCGCCGGGCCGACTCGATCACCGAGGCGAAGTCGACCGGCGCCCCGGGGCGGACGTACCGCTCCGCCGGGCGCGGGTAGACCTCCGAACCCCCCGAGTCGAAGAGCTGGCCGAACACCTCGGCCAGGTGCCGGTTCTCGGCGAGCTGGGCCAGCAGCAGGCCGATCACCGTGTCGCTGATCACGATGTCGTCGGCCTTGGTGACCTCGGCCAGGCTCCGGTTGTTCTCGTCGTGCATCTCGCTGACGATGGAGTAGCGCTCGCCGAGCGAGGACTGCATGTCGCGCAACTGGAGCAGGGTCGTCAGGGTGCGCGTGTCGGCGTGGCCGGGGCTGTAGCGGTCGTCGGAGAGCACGATCACGTGCTGGTACAGGCCCAGGCCGAGCGACTCCAGCGCGTAACGGTCGGAGGTGTCGCACTCCTTGACGTTGACCGTCAGGTTGGACAATCCCTCGAAGCCGGTCGCCGCGTCGGGGTGGTCGGAGGCGATGTCCAGGACCGAACCCGGCGCGACGTAGCCGTCGAGATAGCGGACGACCCGGCGGCCCCGGCCGTTCCAGTTGAGGACCAGGGTGCGCTCGGGGCCCGGTCTGGTGTGCTCGACCATGACGATCGACTCCTCGCGGGCCGAGGGCATGCCGGCGGCCAGGTGGATCATCGAGTCGTCGTTGGCGATCACGATGATCTCGTCGGAGTCGGCGATCACGGTGCTCATGGGCGGGTTCAGCATGACCTTCCCGGCCTGGCGCAGCCCGATCACCGTGGCGGTCTGGTACGCCGGGAGCACCTCGCCGTACGTCATGCCGGTGAAGTCGGGGTCGGAGCGCAGGTAGATCTCCCCGTCGCCGAAGTCGAGCAGGTCCATGCAGACCACGGACATGCCCGACTGCCGCGATGACTGCACGATGAGCCGGGAGGCGGTGTCGTCGGAGTCGACGAGGTGGACGCCGGGACCGCCCGCGAGACGCGCGGCGGCCATGTTGGAGCTCTCGGCGATGGCGGCCACCACCGGCGGGTGGCTGCCGGGCCGTTTGGCCAGGGCGAGCAGCGTCTTGATGACGTGCGCGTCGGGGTCCTCGCCCTGCGGGGAGAGGACGACCACCGAGCGGGCCCCGGCGAGGTTCATCAGGTCGAGGTCGGTCGGTTCGGTGGGCCGCCCGGTCCGGCAGACCAGCCTGGTCCTGCCGGTCTCGCCCGCGAACTGCCGGATCTCGTCCTCCATGGCGATCTTGTCCTTGTCGGCGAGGATCGTGATGACCGACCTGCGGTCGCTCGCGTGCGCCTGGACCAGCTCGCTGACGATCGTGAAGACCTGCTCCGACCAGCCCAGGACCACGATGTGGCCGGTCTCGATGATCCGGGACCTGCCCTTGCGCAGCTCCTCGAACCTGCTCTTGAGGTCGTTGGAGAGGATGCCGACCAGGGCGCTGACGATGAAGAGCCCGCCCAGCGACGCGACGAACATCAGGGCGACGAACGGCGCGCTGCCGGTGTCGCTGGCCACCTTCCCCGGGCTCAGCGCGCGCATCAGCGTCATCCACAGCATGCCCGGGGCGCCGTGGTGCTTCGCGGCCTCGTGCGGGGTCAGCCACAGACTCAGCGTCGTGACCAGCAGGATGAGGCCGAGAGAGACGAGGGCGAGCCATCCGATCAGCGCGGGCGTGCCCCGGGACATGGTGTTGTCGAACCAGTAACGCAAGCGTTCTCGAAACGTCGCCCTTGGCACGGAATTCCTCCCCCATAGGTAAAGCACAGTCGACAATTGTACAAAAATTACAGGTCGCCGAGTGGGGGTCGGGTGAACGCGCCGGAGGTCGCCGGTACGGGCGCCCGGCGCCGCGCGGGCCGGGAAACCTCGTGGGCCGGGAAACCCTCATGGGCCGGGGACGGGCGAGGTGCGCGAGCCGCGACGGCCCCGCGGCGGGGCGGTTCTCAGGGCCGTTCCCGGGCCCTTCCCCGAGATCGCGTCCTTCGTCCTCGGGAAGGGCCCGGAAGCGCCGTGAGGAAATGGCCAAGGGCCTTTATGCGGGCGACTCCCGGAATAAGGCCCTGAGTCGCCAGAAAACCACATGAAACAGGTGAGTCGGGTTATTTAGCCGTTTATCCGGTTTTCGGTTCGCCGCAACGCCGGAGCCGGTGCCCGTCGCGATCTCCGGAGGCCCGGCCGGTGCCGATGGCGTGTCTCCGTCCCGGTCGGGTCTCCGGTCGCGGGCCCGGGTTCGTCAGGGAAGTTTGGTCCAGGGGCCCGGGGCGTGGTCGTCCTTCGGGATCCACAGCGCGGGCTGGAGCTCGCGGAGTCGCGGGGCACAGCCGTCGTTCCAGGGGAAGCGGCCCGCGGCGTCCGGCCAGACGATCTCCATGAAGGACAGCGGGGGCCGCCGGTAGAAGTGCAGTGCCGTGCCGAACAGCGACCGGTACCAGCTCGTGTCCACCGTTCTCGCGACGACCGGGTAGTTCCTGATCACGTCGTCCCGCTCCCGGGCCTCGACCAGGTGACGCCCGGCGGCGACCTCGTCGGCCAGGGTGTCGAGGCAGTTGCCCATCACGTCCACGCGGAGACCGAACATGGCCACCTCGGGGGAGCGGAGCGTGTGCCACAGCCCGACGGTGAACGCCCAGCCCGGCCCGTCCTCGTCCTCCGGGACCATGACGACCGCCCACCCGCGATCCCGGACACTTCGCATCGTCCTGAGGCCGGCCTCGTCGAGTTCCACCTCCTGCTCGACGCACAGCAGACAGTGACACGCGCTCTGGTCGAACATATGCCTGATCGTAGTGCTTTGTGGTCGTTCATGCCTACAAGTCCGACCGTGCCTGCCCTGCTCCGGCCTCACCCCGGGCGGGGACTATTTGTGCGCGAGGGTTGACAGTGGTTATCGCCGATGTAACTATCGCAAAAATCTTACAAATATCTGAAAATAGATTCGAGTAACTCGAATGAAAAGCGGTAGGAAATCATCAAGCGTCGACAAGGCATTTGAGCTGATCAGTGCCGTGTCCGGAAGCGGTCAGTCCGGAATGACCCTGGGCGAACTCGCGGCGCATACCGGCGTCGCCGTCAGCACCGCCCACCGCTACGCCATCTCGCTGCTGGAACTGGGCGTTCTGGAGCGGGACGCCACCGGGGCCTTCCGGCTCGGGGTCACCCTCATCACCCTCGCCGGGCGCTACCTGGAGGAGGACGGGCTCCGCGCCGCGGCCCAGCCGTACCTGGCCGAGCTGGTGGAGATCAGCGGGGAGACCGTTCACCTCGGGGTCCCGGTCGGCCACCACATCGTCTACGTCGACAAGGTGGAGAGCGCCAAGTCGGTGCGCCTGGTCTCCCGGATCGGCAGCCGCGTACCGCTGCACTGCACCGCGATGGGCAAGGCGGTCCTCGCCTTCCTGGACGAGCCGCGCCGCGCCGAGATCCTGGGCGTGCGGGCGGAGCCCCGCACGCCCAGAAGCCTCACCGGCGACGCGCTGCTCGCCGAGCTCGACACCGTACGCGACCAGGGCTTCGCGATCGACGACGAGGAGAACGAGGAGGGGGTGCGCTGCATCGGCCTGCCGATCATGAACGCCTCCGGCCGCCCGGTGGGGGCGTTCAGCGTGTCGGCACCGGCCGGACGGTTCAGCGTCGGCGACTGCCACCGCCTGGCGCCGGCCGCGCTCGGGATGGCCGCGGACATCGGCCGCCGCATCGGCTACGCCGCCCCCAGGACCCGCAAACCCGCCTGATCCCGCCCCCTCCACGGATCCGCAGCTCGCAACGCAAGGCCTGTATGGAAGGAAGTGCAACGAATGTCCGCTCTCACCTCGCCGGACGCCTCCGTCATCACCGTCCGTAACCCCGGCACCGGCGAGCAGCTCGGGGAGGTGGAGGCGGCGAGCGCGGAGCGGGTGGCCGCGGTCGTCGAGACCGCCCAGGAGGGCCGGCGGGCGATGGCGGCCATGCCCGCCCACGAGCGCGCGGACCTCCTGCGCCGGGTGGCCGGCCTGATCGAGGCCGAGCGGGACGATCTCGCCGCGCTGCTCGCCGCCGAGAACGGCAAGCCCGTGCAGCAGACCCGGGGCGAGGTCGACGCCGCGATCCGGATCTTCCGCGGGTACGCGGGGGAGGCCACCAGGCTCTTCGGCCGCCAGATCCCGCTCGACGCCGTTCCCGGCCTGGAGCGGCACCTCGCGGTGACGATGCGCGAGCCCCTCGGCGTCGTCGCGGCGCTGGTCCCGTTCAACTACCCGGTCGAGCTGTACGCGCACAAGGCCGCCGCGGCCCTCGCCGCGGGCAACGCCGTCGTCGTCCAGCCGCCCGCCCGCTGCCCGCTCGCCCTGCTCAGGGTGGCCGAGCTCGTCGAGCGGGCCGGCGCGCCCGCCCACGCCCACCAGCTGGTCGCCGGAGGCGTGCAGGTGTCCCAGGCGCTGGCTCAGCACCCCGGGATCGCGGCGGTGAGCCTCACCGGCAGCACCGCGGCGGGCCGCGAGATCGCCCGCCTCGGGGCCGCGACCCTGAAGAAGGTCTTCCTGGAACTCGGCGGGAACGACGCGCTCATCGTCTGCGACGACGCCGACGCCGAGGAGGCCGCCCGAGCCGTCGTCCTCGGCCGCCTGGCCAGGGGGAACGGGCAGATCTGCTGCGCGGTCAAGCGCGTCTACGTCCAGGACGGCATCCACGACGCCTTCGTCGAGTCGCTGCTCGGCCAGACGGCCAAGCTCTCCGTGGGCGACCAGCTGCTCGAGGAGACCGACGTCGGCCCCCTCATCGCCGAGGAGGCCGCCGAGCGGGTCGAGGCGGCCGTCGGCAGGCTCGTCGGGGAGGGGGCCAGGCTCGCCGCCGGAGGCGGCAGGCGCGGCGCGTTCGTCGACCCGGTCGTGCTGGTCGACGTGCCCACCGCCAGCCCCACCTTCGCCGAGGAGATCTTCGGCCCGGTGGCGCCCGTCGCCCGCTTCACCGATCCCCTCGACGCGGTGCGGATGGCCAACGAGTCCCCGTACGGCCTGCACGCCGCGGTCTTCACCCGGGACGTCTCGCGGGCGTTCTCCATCGCGCGGCGCCTCGACGTCGGCGGGGTCGTCATCAACGGTTCGACCGCGCTGCGCGCCGAGAACCTGCCGTTCGGCGGTACCAAGGACACCGGCGGCTACCGCGAGGGCCTGCACGAGACCGTCCTCGACTTCACCCGGCAGAAGACGGTCGTCGTCATGGAGGCGTTCGGATGAGCCTGGAGCTCCGGGGCGTCCGCAAGGACTACGGCGGCGTCGAGGTGCTGCACGGGGTGGACCTGGTGGGCCACCCCGGCGAGGTCCTCGCCGTGGTCGGCGCGAACGGAGCCGGCAAGTCGACCCTGATCAGGATCCTCGCCGGTGCCCAGCCCATGAGCGCGGGCGAGATGTGGATGGACGGCGAGCGGGTCGAGCTGCGCTCGCCGCACGACGCGCACGCCCGGGGCATCCGCACGGTCTACCAGGAGCTGACCCTGGTACCCCAGCTGTCGGTCACCGAGAACCTGCTGATGGGGCACTTCCCCAGGAAGCGCGGCGGGCTCATCGACTGGCCGGCGGCGCACGCCCGCGCCGGGGAGCTGCTGGAGAGCATCGGCTTCGGCGCGATCGACCCGCGTACCGTCGCGGGCCGCCTGACGGTGGCCAGGCAGCAGATGGTGGAGATCGCCAAGGCGCTGGTGGACGAGCCGCGGGTGCTGGTGCTCGACGAGCCCTCCGCGGTGCTGGCCGGAAGCGACCTCGAGTCGCTGTTCGCGCTGATCAGGCGGTTGCGGGAGCGCGGGGTGCTGGTCGTCTACGTCTCCCACCGGCTCGCGGAGGTCCTGGAGCTCGCCACCTCGATCGTGGTGATCAAGGACGGCAGGATCGTCGAGACGACCGAACCCGCCCGTACGGGCGAGAACGAGCTGATCCGCCTCATGGCGGGCCGCCGCCTCGAACAGATCTACCCCGACCGGCGCGCGGACCCCGGCGAGGTACGGCTCAGCGTCTCCGGGCTCACTCGCGGGGGCGAGTTCGAGGACGTCTCGTTCTCCGTGCGCTCGGGGGAGATCGTCGGGCTGTTCGGCCTGGTCGGCTCCGGCCGCAGCGAGCTGGCCCGGTGCGTCTTCGGCGCCGAGCCCGCGTCCGCGGGCCAGGTGCGCGTCCGGTCCGGTGCCGGGCTCGTGGAGCGGCCACGTTCCCGGCCGGGCGCCGAGTCCCTGTCCGCGGGCGAGGCGGGTGCCCGGTCCGGCGCCGAGCCCGCGTCCGGTGTCGAGCCCGCGTCCGGTGTCGAGGCCGCGTCCGCCGACCGGGCACGCGGCCGGTCCGGGGCCGTCGGCTTCCGTACGCCGGCCGAGGCCATCGCGGCCGGGCTCGCGCTCGTCACCGAGGACCGTAAGCGCACCGGCCTGGTACTCGGCATGAGCGTGCTCGACAACATCACGCTCACGACCCTGCACTCGGCCACCCGGGGCCCGCTGATCGACACGGGCCTCAGGCGCAGGAACGTCGCCGGCATGATCGACCGGCTGGGCATCCAGCCCTCGGGGTGCGCCTCGATGCCGGTGGCCAACCTCAGCGGCGGCAACCAGCAGAAGGCCGTGCTCGCGAAGTGGCTGCTGGCCGAGCCGCGCGTGCTCATCCTCGACGAGCCGACCCGCGGTGTGGACATGGCGGCCAGGGTCGACATCTACCGCATGATCGACAACCTCGCCCGGCAGGGCCTCGCCGTCCTGCTCATCTCCTCGGACCTGACGGAGGTGCTCGGCGCCACCGACCGGGTGCTCGTGATGAACCAGGGGCGCATCACCGGCGACCTGCGTTCCGACCGGACCACGGAGGACGAGATCCTCGCCCACTCGATCGGGCGGACGGCATGACCCGCACACCCCCGGAGGACAGCATGACCCGGCCAGCCCGGAGTGACCACATGACCCGGCCCACCCGGAGGCCCGCCCGGCCCGGGGGGATCGCGTGACCGGGCAGCCGGCGGGGCCCGCGTCCACCGACGCGGCTCCCACCACCCCGAGTCCCGAGGCCTCCTCCGGCCCGGCGCCCGCCGGTCCGGCGGCCTCGATCCACGGAAGGTTTCCCCGGCTGGTCCTGGCGGGCCGGGACCTCACCGCGCAGGTCGCGTTCGTCACGCTCATCGTGGCGCTCGTCGCGGTGGCGGCACTCACCTCCGACACGTTCCTCACCCCGCCCAACCTCACCAACCTGCTCAAGCAGATGGTCACCACCGGCCTGCTCGCGTACGGCATGCTCGTGGTGATCCTCACCGGCGGCATCGACCTGTCGGTCGGGTCGGTGGTGGCCTTCTCCGGCATCATCACCGCCGGTCTCGTCTCCGACCTCCCCATCCCGATGGCGACGGTCGTGGGCGTCGCCTGCGGGATCGGGTTCGGGCTGGTCAACGGCGTGCTGGTCGCCCGGTTCGGGCTGGCGCCCTTCGTGGTGACCCTGGCGGCGCTGACCACCGTCAGGGGCCTGGCGTTCGTCTACTCCGAGGTGCCGATCACCCCCGAGGACCCGGCGTTCCTCACGCTCGGCTCGGCGATGCTCGGCCCCGTCCCGCTGAGCACAGTGATCATGCTGGCCGTGTTCCTCGCGGGCGGCCTGTTCCTGACCCGCTTCCCCGCCGGTCGCTCCATCGTCGCGATCGGCGGCAACGCCGAGGCCGTCCGGCTCGCGGGCATCGACGTGCGCGGGCACGTGATCCTCGCCTACACGATCAGCGGCGCGTGCGCCGGTCTCGCGGGCGTCATCCTGGCCAGCCGGGTGGGCATCGCCCAGCCGAGCGTCGGGGTGGCCTTCGAACTCGACGCGATCGCCGCGTGCGTGATCGGCGGGGCGAGCCTGGCGGGCGGGCGCGGGTCCGTGAAGGCCACCTTCGGCGGCGTCCTGGTCCTCGTACTGATCAACAACCTTCTCAACCTGTACGGCGTGCAGAGCTTCTGGCAACAGGTGCTCAAGGGACTGATCATCATCGCCGTCATCCTCGTCCAGCGTGCCAACCAGACGCGCACCTGACGTACCCGCTCCACCACACCCCCCGAGGTATACCGAAATGAACGCCAGAAAATTCAGCGGCCTGCTGGCCACCGGCCTTCTCGCTCTCAGCCTTGCCTCCTGCTCCTCGTCCGGTGAGGGCGGGCCCGCCGCCTCCGCCTCCGGCGACGGCTCCTACACGATCGGCGTCGCCAACTTCATGCTGAGCGGCCCCTACTTCAGCGGCATGGACAAGGCGATCGCCGCCCAGGCGAAGAAAAAGGGCAAGATCGAGATCATCAGCACCGACGCCAACGGCGACGCGGCGAAGCTCGCCTCCAACGTCGAGGACCTGCTGAGCAAGAACGTCGACGCCATCATCATCTCCGGCGGCCCGCTGGAGTCGGCGCCCGCGGCGCTCAACGCGGCCAAGACGGCGAACAAGCCCGTGGTTTTGGTGGACCGCAAGTTCCAGACCGGCGAGTACACCAGCTGGATCGGCCCGGACAACAAGGCGATCGGCGTGCAGAACGGCCGGTTCCTCGCCGAGAAGCTGCCCAAGGGCGGCAAGGTCGCGATCATCAAGGGCGGTCCCGCCGACAACAGCATCGGCCTCGCCCGTACCGAGGGCGTGAAGTCGGTGCTCGCGAGCACCGCGGGCATCACGCTCGTCGAGGCCCCCGACTTCGGCAACTGGGGATCCGACGGCGGCCTGACCGTGATGGAGGGCCTGCTGGCGACCAACCCCGACCTCGTCGCGGTGTTCTGCGAGAACGACGCGATGTGCCTGGGCGCGCAGCGCGCCATCGCGGACGCGGGCAAGGCCGAGCAGATCGTCATCGCGGGCGTCGACGGCCAGGCCGAGGCGCTCAAGGCGATCCTCGACGGGACCAACTACCTGGTGACCGGCCTGAACGACGCGGACATCATCGGCGCCATGGGCCTGGACCGGGCGGTCGAGATCCTGGGCGGGGCCAAGGTCGAGAAGGACACCGTGGTGCCCTCCCCGAGGGTCACCAAGGAGAACGCGGCCGAATACCTCGACCCGAAGGGCGGCTTCTAGCCCCTTTCCGGTCCGCGGCCGTCCGGGGGACGGCTCGTGGAGTACGGCCGGTTGTGAACGGCACCCGGGTGGCGGTCGGCGACGCCACCCGTGGTCGCCCGGTACCGGGAACGGAGGTGCGCACACCCGCGAGGGCGCGGGTCGCGTCCAGGCACGAGCAACGCCTTACTCGTCGAGTGAAGGGCACGTAACCCATGCGAAGCAACGTCAGAGGGGCCGCGCGCAAGGCGGCCCTCGCCGCGGTCACCACGACCGTCGTGGCAATCACCTCGTTCGGGGTCGGCACCCCCGCGACGGGCGACGCCGCGGCGCCGGCCGGGGCCCGTACTCCCGGTCCGAGCATCCCGAGCACCCCGAGTGCGTCCGGTGCGCAGGCCAAGGCGGGCGCGGAGAGCAGGGCGGGTGCGGCGAAGAGCGCCGCCGCCTGGACCCTGCTGCACTCGGAGAACTTCTCGGCTCCCATCAACACGGGCAACGCGCCGTGGGTCAGGGAGAACTACACCACCCCGTTCGACACGATCATGGACGACTCCGGCCAGTGGTACCGCAACGACTACGGGTCGGCCTGGACCACCGCGTTCAACTCCTTCGCCACCTACCGCAAGGAGTTCCCGGTCGGCCAGGGAGGCTGGCTGACGGCTTCGCTCTCCGCCCGCGACTGGAACAAGGACGGCGTCATCGAGTCGCCGCCGTCGATCACCACCGCGACGGTGGGCGGCGCGCCCGCGGCGGTGCTCAACGTGCCCGACCACACCGGCGGGGCGATCTTCCGGCCCACGAACAAGTTGCCCGACCAGTACCGCGTCGAGTACAAGCTCAAGACCATCGACTTCGGCGGCAAGCGGAACGGCTCGATCGAGTACGACGGAAAGATCAACGGCTACGGCACGCAGGGATGCAAGACGCAGCACCCCTGGGGCGAGGGGTCCAGGAGCCCGGGCTGGAGCGGCAACGCCGCCGCGCCCTACTGCGAGTGGCAGGACGTGCGGTCGGGCCCGTACGGCTACAACGGTTTCCACTTCATGTCGATCGTGGACTTCGCCAACCCCGCCCCGAGGAACAACCACTTCTGGCACTACCGCCGCAAGGTGCTGATGGACTCCTTCTCCCAGCACCCCGACCGGGTCGGCAGCGGCACCGGCGGGCGGGTCTGCGACTCCAACACCAACCAGTACTACAACTACCGCGACGGCAACTTCAACACGGTCAACATGTGGATCAGCGGCCTGCCCAACTGGACGCCGGGACCGGGCGGCCTCGCGGGCAACTCCCAGTGGTTCATGACGAGCTGCTCCGGCGGCGTGGCCGAGCAGCAGCTGTCGTCGGCGGCCGAGCTCCAGCCCGAGCTGATGCCGAACCAGTCCTACACCTTCGCCATCGAGCGCGACGCCACCGGCTACGTGCTCGAGGCCAGCGGCAACTTCGCCCGGGTCGGGCAGAAGACGATCCGCTTCCACCGCCCCTTCATCGTCGGCAACGCGCCGATCTGGCACTACAACGTCAAGCCCGGCGAGTACGACGGCCGCTACAACGCCACCCTCGTCCAGAACGACGTGAACGGCAGCGCGTCCTGGCCGAACCAGTGGCCGGCCGGCTCCCAGTATCCCGACTACTTCGTGATCGGCGACCTCTACACCAACGTCTACGAGGGCAGCGCGAGCCTGACGGACATCCGCCTCTACGTCCCCGAGACGACGCAACCGACCCCCAACCTGGCGCTGAACAAGCCGGCCACCGCCAGCGGCCAGTGCGCGGCCGGCGAGGCTCCCGCCAAGGCCGTGAACGGCAGTTGGACGGCCGGCACCTCCGACAAGTGGTGCGCGCTGGGCGCCGGCAAGTGGCTCCAGGTCGACCTGCAGTCGAGCACGCAGGTGGGGCGGTTCGTGCTGCGCCACTCCGGCGCGGGCGGTGAGAAGACGGCCTGGAACACCCGCGACTTCGACCTCCAGGTCAGCACCAACGGCACCACCTGGACGAACGTCGTGAGCGCCCGGGGCAACACCGCCAACGTCACCACCCACACCGTCACACCCGTCAGCGCCCGGTACGTCCGGCTCAACGTCCTCACCCCGACCAGCGACAGCGATACCGCGGCCCGCATCTTCGAACTGGAGGCCTACGCGAGCTGACGAGGCCACGCCCGGCCGGCGAGCCCCCATCCGGCGGGCGTCCCGTCGGCCGGGCCGGGGGTGGATCGCCGGTTCCGGCCGGGCGTGAATCGCCGGTCCGGATCCAGCGTGAATTGCCGGTCCGAATGCTGCCAGCCCGGGGCCGAGTGCCCGCCATAGCTTTGCTCGCGTGAAGGGCCCCTCCCGCCGTACGGGGCCCGACGACGAGAGGACATTCCATGGACCTGCAGCTTTCCGGCCGTGTCGCGGTCGTCACCGGCGCCTCCAAGGGCATCGGCCTGGCCGTCACCCGTACCCTGCTCGACGAGGGGGCCCGCGTCGTCGCCGCCTCGCGCAAGAGCACCCCGGAGCTGGAGGCGCTCGACGGCGCGGACCTTCTCCACGTACCGGCCGACCTGACCGACCCCGAGGCTCCGGGCCGGATCGTGGCGCGGGCCGTGGAGGTGTTCGGCGGGCTGGACATCCTGGTGAACAACGCCGGCGGCCCGCCGCCCGGTGTGGCCCTGCCGCGCTTCTCGTTCCTCGCCCCCACCGACGACGACTGGCGGGCGATGTTCGAGTTCAACCTGTTCTCGGTCGTACGGGCCGTCCGCGCCGCCGTTCCGGTGATGCTCCAGCGGGGCGGAGGCTCGATCGTCAACGTGTCCTCGGGCAGCGCCCGGCTGCCCGCCCCCATGAACGTCGACTACAACGCGGCCAAGGCGGGCCTGAACAATCTCACGAAGGCGCTGTCGGAGGAGTTCGCGCCGCAGGGCGTCCGGGTGAACACCGTGTCGCCGGGGCCCGTGCGGACGGCGTGGTGGACCGAGGAGGGCGGCGCGGCCGACATCATCGCCGCGCAGGCGGGCACCGACCGCGACGCCGTGCTGAACGGTGTCGCGGCGGAGATGATGAAGCTGACCACCGGCCGCCTCGTCGAGCCGCAGGAGGTCGCCGACGTGATCGCCCTGCTCGTCTCGCCGCGCTCGGCGAGCACCACCGGCGCCGACTTCGCCGTCGACGCCGGCTTCCTCAAGGAGATCTGAGGCCGCTTTCCGTAGGGAGATCCGAGGCCGCGCAGGCCCGTGGCCGCCGGCCCTTCCGCAGACCGGGTCCTGGTCTTCTGGCCCCTGGCTCCAGAAGACCAGGACCCCGGGTGCCGGTTCAGGCGGGCAGGCCGACCAGCTCGACGTCTCCGGTCAGGAAGGCGGTGAGGAACCTCTCCCGGCCGACGATCTGGAAGATCTGGTCCGCGTACCGCCCATCCGCCCCGTAGCTGAGTTCCTTCTTCTTGATCGGAGGCAGCAGGTCGCCCTCCACGCCGACCATGAGCCTCCTCGTGGACGCCTCGCCCCCGTGGTCGATCATCCAGTTGTAGATCTCCCTGGTGACCACCTCGACGAACCCCTCCGAGATCACCAGCGGCCTGTTCGTGTTCTTCATCTTCGCGGCCAGACGTGGATGGATGAGCGAGTGCGTCATCTCGTGGACGATCGTCTCGATCACCTCCCAGCGAGACCGCGACTGCGGCTGGTCGGGCCTGAACTCGGTGACCAGGCCGATGCCGCCGCCCTTGTCTCCATGGGAGTTGGAACCGATGTGCTGGGCGTAGAAAAGCGTGAGCCGCTTCACGACGTCCTGCCCGTTCATCCATTTACCGAGCGCTTCGAAGAGGAATACGTTGTCCGCGCCTCGGGTGCTGTCGTATCCGGCCGCGTCGAAGACCGTTTTTCCCGGTGCGCCCTGCCCACCCACCAGGAAGGCGCGGTTCATCAGGTGCCTCACCAGGTCGTTCTCGGTCGGTACGGTCGTGGTCTTGTCGTATATGTTCTTGAAATAGTCGAAGCCCTTCACGAACGGGCTGTCCTCCCTGGCCGCCGCGTACGGTTGCAGCATCTCCCAGGCCACGGACTGGGCGAGTTGCGCGATCATCTCGAAGTCGGACATCTTCTGGAACGCGCGCTTCACCCCGGACGGCCTACGCCATATCGTGACCTCTTTGATGAGAAAGTCCTGCAGTCGCGGCAGCAACTCCTTGAGGAGAAGCTCCTGGTCGAGCGGGGGCCGTTCACCCGGCGCCCCGGGAGGCGGGGCGCCGTAGCAGGCGGCGGCCCGTTGCCGCGCCTCCTCCGGGAGGCGCGGCACCTTCGCGCCCAGGGCCGCCTTCAGCCATCCGGTGCGGCCGAGCACCTGGAGTTCGAAGCCGTCGCGGTCGGAGAAAGGCATTCGAGGCCGCACCGTGGTGACGTTGTTCACCAGCCAGGCCAACGCCTCCTTGACGTTGAAGCCGGGGGCGCCCGTCTGGTTCACCGCCAGCAGGTTGGCCGCGTACAGCAGCCAGTGGCGGAGCTGCGGATCCGTCAGATTCCCGACCAGACCGGGGTCCTGGCCGACGGCCCTGTGGATGCTTACGAGCTTCTCCGTCACCCCCGCCTCGTCGAGACCCGCCAGGGCGCTGTGCCGGACGTTGATCTGGAGCGGTCCAAGATTGAGCATCCGGTCAGCCGGAAGGTCTCGCCGGACCACGGCAAGGGCGTCCTCGGTGGTGGGGATCTGTGGCGTCGACATGCCTGCCTCCGTGCTGCGGATCGGTGGTGGCCCCATCAAATCCGCTCGACGCCGAATTGGGAACGGCGCGACGGCATGGAATTCGAAGCCCGGGATTTGTGAGCATCCGAAAACGCTTCAACAACGCGACCTGACAGGAGCGGCGATCCAGAAGTGGTTCTCGCGTGACGCGCTCGACTCCGGCCGCGTTTCCTGGTCGCGGGCCGCGATTATGTTTCCCGCTCTCGTTCCGGCTTTTCTGATGCGTCCTAAGTTTTCGGCGCGTTTTCAAAACTGGAAATGACGCGACCGGTGCGCGGGCATCCAGGCGTCAGCCGGTGCCCGCGGTCCGCACGCCCGCCGCGTCCGCGATGACCCGCGGCCCGCGCCGGTGGGCTCCCCGTCGTGTCGACGGTCTCCGCCTCGCGGCGTGGTCAGGGCAGGGTGTCGCGGTCGTTGGCCTGTCCGCACCGGATGTCCCGTTCAATCGGATGATCATGGCGTTCGCCGTATGCGTCTCGCCGTTCTGTCGTAGGGGAATGCGAGACTCGCAAAACCGCGCCACGCGTTCCCGCGAAGCCGGGTTTCCGCAACGTGGTGTCCTCGTGCCGAGGGGTTTCCCGTGGCGCGGGACGACCGGCTCACCCGTTCCGCAAGGAGGCAGCATGACGACCCGCGACCAGAGCGGTCAGGGCGACGTTCTCATCGACATCCCCACCAACATCGGACGTCCCGCGCGTAGGGCCCTGGCCGCGGCCGGCTACACGACGCTCGCCCAGGTGGCCGCCACGAGCGAGCGGGAGCTCCTGCGGCTGCACGGCATGGGCCCCAAGGCCATCGGGCTCCTGCGCGAGGCGCTCGCCGAACGCGGCCTCGCCTTCGCCGAGGGGTGAGCCCGAGCGTTGAGTCCGGCCGGACCCCGGCCGGAACGCGGGTCTCGCGGGTGGCGGGATGTCAGCTGTGGTGCCGCATCTCGGGCCAGAGCAGCTGCCACGGGCGCAGCGGGTCGCGGCAGACGAGGATGGGCAGGTGCTGCTCCTCGTTGGACAGGCCGACGCCGTTGTCGACCCTGCCGCGTTCCTCGCAGGTGGCGAACACCCGGGAGTAGCCGCCGGTGGAGTCGGTCACGACCACGGCGATCCGGGCGGACGGCGACGGCGGGCCGCGCCAGTAGAGCTCGTTGTGCCCGCTGTGGACCTCGGGCAGGCCGTACTCCCCGCCGTAGCGGTCCAGCGCCCCGGCTTCTCCGTAGTTGTCGGTGAGGAGTACGGTCCGCGCGCGCTCCTGAGGCGTCAGCCCGCCGACCACCGCCGCGACCCGCGCGGCGAGCTCCGGCCATCCGATCGACTCGCGCGCCACCTCGTTGATGCCGGCGACCGGGGTGCCCTCCAGGGCCGGGGGAGGGATCACCGGCAGCGCGATGACGACGGAGAGGACCGCGTTGACCGCCAGGGCGCCGACGACCAGCGCGCGCCGTCCCGCACCCGACATCCACCGGCTGACCGGGCCGCACCCCGCGGCGAAGAGCAGCACGAGCAGGCCCGCCACGTAGTCGGGGCGCCCGCCGGAGTAGAGCGTCAGCGCGCAGGCCGACGGGTAGGCCAGGGCGAGGCAGCGCAGGCGGGGCTCCCGCCACAGCCGTACGGCACCGACCACCTGGACGACCGCCTGGGGCGGGCCGAGCAGCAGGAGCTGCAGCGGTACGAAGGAGAGACGGTTGTCGGCGCCCTCGTCGGCCTCCAGCGCCCCGGCCATCACCAGCTGTGGCCAGCCGTGGGTCGCCTGGTAGACCAGGTTGGGCGCGGCGATCACGAGGGCCAGCAGCGCGCCGAGCCAGAGCCTGCGGTCCCGCAGCACCTCGCGCGGCCCCGCCGCCAGCACGCCCACGCCCACGCTGACCAGGAGCAGCACGATCAGCTGCCGGTTGTACGTCGCCACCCCCGCGACGGCGCCCAGCGCGAGCCACCAGCGGCCGTCGCCCCGCAGCGCCCGTACGGCGAACAGCGCCGCCGCGACCCAGAGCGGCAGGTCGACCCCGAGGGTCAGCAGGGAATGGCCACCGATCAGGAGCAGGGTCGTGGTGGCGATTCCCGCAGCGGCGACGGTCTGCGCCCTCCGGTCGCCGCCGAGCTCCCGGGCCAGGAGGGCGACCAGGACGACGACGAGCGACGCGATCAGGGCGGGAACGACGCGCAGGGCGACCACGGTGTCGCCGAACACGGCGACCGAGGCCCGCGCGATCAGCGGGGTCAGCGGCGGGGTGTCGAAGTACCCCAGGGCGGGCCGCTCGCCCAGCATCCGGAAGTACAGCTCGTCCCGGTGATAGCCGTAGCGCGGGCTCGCGACCAGCAGCACGGCGAGCGTGGCCAGTGCGACCGCGCCGACGGGCCGCCGGGCGAAGGGGGCGGCCCGGACGGTCGTGCCGATGGTGTGCGGGGCGGAGGGAGAGGGCGTGTCAGGGGTGTGCGACGCGGAGGAGGACTCGGACACCTGTTCATCATCGGCTCTCGACGCCGGTGACGCGAGGGGTGATCCCGATCCGCTCGCCATCCGGCGACGGGCGCTCGCGCGGCCTCCGAGCGTTGGGGGAAAAATCCCTCGACGTCCTTGATGTCGTACTGAGACACTGGCCGCTGCCGGATGCCCGGGAGCACCTCGGCCTGACCGAGACCCGTCCCGGCCGGGCCTGACCGGGCTGTGGCCTGGCCTGGCCTGATCTGGTCTGGCCGCCCGCCGGTCGGCGGAGGCGCCGATCGCGGGGCCGGAGCCGGGGTTCCGGGGGCCTTTTTCAATGATCGTCATGACGGTAGGTGAACCATGAACCCGGTCGGCGAGCGAGAGATACGCGAATCCTTCGTCAACTGCTCGAAGGGGGAGGCGCGCAGGCTCAACCTGCCCAGGAACCTTTCCGAGCTCTCCTGGGCCGACCTCGACTTCCTGGGCTGGCGCGATCCCGGCGCCCCCGACCGGGGTTACCTGGTCGTCGAGCGGCAGGGCGAGCTCGTCGGCGTCACCCTGCGCGTCGCGCAGGATGTCCGCAGGAGTTTCACCAAGAGCACCGTCTGCTCGATCTGCCTGACCCCCCACTCCGGCACCGGGGTCGCCCTGTTCGTCGCGCCCAGGGTCGGCGCCGCGGGCCGCCAGGGCAACACGGTCGGCACCTACATCTGCGCCGACCTGGCCTGCTCCCTCTACGTGCGCGGCACGAAGCGGGCGGAGTCCGGCGTGCGGTTCGAGGAGACGCTCACCACGGAGGAGCGGATCACCCGGACCGCTTTCAACCTGGAGGGCTTCCTGGACAAGGTCTTCGACGGCGACCTGCGCTCGGCGTGACCGGATCGCGGGTCCGCCCGCCTCCCGGAGGGCCCCAGGTGCCCCGGGCGCCCGCGTAGTGGCCGCGTGGTCGTCGTGGGATGACATCCCCCGGTCTGATGCGCCGCCTCCGGAATCAGACCGGGCTCCGATGCGGCCGGGGTGGCCGTTCGGAGATCGTGGCCTTCATGCTGACGTCGATCGCCGTCGCCCTGACCCTTCTGGGTTCGGGCGTGCAGGCACCACAGACCGATTCCCTCGACTGGAGCACCTGCCCGGGTGACAAGATCGGGATGGAGTGCGCCGACCTGCGGGTACCCGTCAACTGGCAGCAGGCCGGCGGACGCGAGATCACCCTGAAGCTGGGCCGCCTGAAGGCCACCGGCACCTCCGAGGGCTCCGTCCTGATCGCCTACGGCGGGCCGGGCGCGCCGGGGATCGCCATCACCCGGTCCGGAAACCGGTGGGCCGAGCTCCGCGAGCGCATGGACATCGTCACCTGGGACACCCGGGGCTACGGCGAGCAGATCGGGGGCCTGAGCACCGGCCTGCCGTGCACCTGGACGCGCATCCCGCTGCCCGAGTTCCCCGAGGACGACGCCGACTTCGGGCGGCTCTCCGACACCAACCGCGGCTACGCCGAGGCCTGCCGCAACAAGGATCCCGAGTTCTTCGCCAACATGAGCTCGGCCGACCAGGCCAGGGACATGGAGGCGATCAGGAAGGCCCTCGGCGGCGCCAAGCTCAACTTCTACGGCGCCTCCTACGCCGGGTTCTACGGGCAGGCGTACGCCAGGCTCTTCCCCGGCCAGGTGCGCACGATGGTGCTCGACGGCACGTGGAACCACAGCACCGCCGACTGGGCCGGTGAGCTGGAGGCGATGGCCAGGAGCAACGAGGAGGCCATCGGCCGCTTCTTCGACTGGTGCGCCGCCGGACAGTGCCGCGACGTACCCGCGAAGTGGCGCAAGCTGGTCGCCAGGGCCGATCGCACGCCGATTCCCGCCAGGCAGGCCGGCATCGCGTACGGCGGGCGCGACCTGCAGGCCTTCGCGGTGAGCTCCGCCAGGAAGGGCGCCGAGGCGTGGCCGAAGCTGGCACGGGACATCCGCGCGGCCGCCGGCGGCGACGCCTCCGGCTTCGTGCCCGAGCGCGGCGCCCGCTATCCCGACCAGTCGACCGGCGTCACCGAGTGCGTCGACTGGCCCCGTCCCGCCGGCCGCGCCGAGCTGGAGGCGACGATCGCCCGGCTGCGCGAGGTCGCGCCCAACGCGGGCACCGCGAGCACGATGGCGACCGCGACCCTCGGCTGCGTCGGCTGGCCGGTACGGGTGACCAACCCGCCCGCCCCGCTGCCGAAGGGGCTGCCGCCCATGCTCGGCGCGGGCGCCTGGGGCGAGTCCGACGCCGTGCAGCGGGTGCTCAGGCAGGTGCCGGGCAGCGTCGTCGTCCGGCACGAGGGGCCCGGCCACACGCTCCACGCCTCCAACCCCTGTGCCCGCGACCACATCGACCGCTACCTCACCGACCGCGTGCTGCCCGCCGCCGGGACGAAGTGCTGACGCGCGAGCGGGCCCCCGCGGTCACCGGGCAGGAGACGGGTCCCAGGCCGGGATGATTCCGGATTTGTAGTGGTTCGTACCATTTTTTGAAGAAGGCAGGTAACAAACGAGGAGCCCCGGCCATTTCCCGGTGTCAGAACAACACATCCGGTACGAAGGGGGCGGGGCGGTGACGGACGACTCGCAGCGGTTCACCAGCATGTACGACGAGTGCCGGCAACGTGTCTGGGCCTACGTGGTCAGCCGCGCGGGACGGCAGGTGGCGGACGAGGTGGTGAGCGAGACGTTCGCGATCGCCTGGCGGAGGCTGGAGGAGGTGCCGGAGCCGGCCCTGCCGTGGCTCCTCGGGGTGGCCCGCAACGTGCTGCGCGACAACATCCGGGCGGAGGTCCGGCGCGACGCGCTCAGTGCCGAGCTGCGGGCCTGGACCGAGGACGACGTCGCCGAGCAGGTCGCCGAACGGCTCAGCGTGCTCAAGGCGCTGACGGGGCTGTCGGAGGACGACCGGGAACTCCTGATCCTGACCGCCTGGCAGGGGCTCTCCCCCCGCGACGCGGCGCGGGTCGTCGGCTGCTCTCCGACCGCCTTCCGGGTACGGCTCCACCGCGCGCGTAAACGGCTCAAGCAGGAGATGGACACCGCCGCGTACCCCGGACCCCGGATGAGGAACCTCAGCGAGGAGTGGTCATGAACCCCATCGATCAGCTGCGGGCCGCACGCCCCGAGCACCTGGGGGACACCCCGGTCGACCCGCGTACCAGGGCCGCCGAGCTCTCCCGCGCCATGGCACAGCCCCGGCGGGCGCCGGCCGGGCGCAGGGCCGTCCGCCCGGGGTGGGGCCTCGGCCTTGGCCTCGGCCTCGCCGGAGCCGCCGCGGCCGTGACCGCGGTCGCCGTCACGATCTCCGCGACCGGCGGCACGGTCCCGGACGCGCCCTCCGCCCAGGCCGATCCGGGCCGGACGGCCTCCAGCCAGGCGTCCTCCAGCCCGACGCCCTCCGCCTCGCGCGTCGAGCTCTCCAGCCGGTCCATCCTGCTCGCCGCCGCCCACGGAGCGGCCCGCCAGCCGGACACGACCGGCGCCTACTGGCACACCGCGTCGGTGACCCGGATACTGTCCGAGGCGGCGGACGGGGACTACACCGTCGTCGAGCGGACACGGAACGAGGGCTGGACCCCGTCGGCGACCGGCGGGGACCAGTGGAGCCGGACGCGGTCACTCGGGGCGCGGCCCGCGAGCCCGGACGACGAGGCGGCCTGGCGGCGGGCCGGTTCCCCGACCGAGATCGAGGTCGAGGTCCCCGGCAAGGGCGGGGGTCAGAGAGGCGGTTACGTCCTGTCGACCGAGCCGGGAGAGGCGAAGGACAGCCACATTCCGCTCGTCGACGGGGACAAGGTGTTCTGGCTGGGCCGCAACGTCACCATGAAGGACCTGCGCGGCCTGCCCGACGACCCCGACGACCTCAAGGCCTGGCTGCTGCGCTCGTACACGGGGAGCGGCACCGAGTCGGACGACCCGATGTCGTCGGACGCCTGGTTGTTCGCCGTCTCGATCGGGCTGATCACCGACATGCCGGTCACCTCGCAGGTGCGCGGCGCCGCCTTCCGGATGCTCGCCGACCTCAAGACCATCAAGGTCTCCCGCGGCGTCACCGACGCGGAGGGCCGTACCGGCAGCGCGGTCGCCATCGAGGTACGGGTCAGGGCGAAGGCGGACGCCAAGGGCGCCGGCGGAGTCCTGCTGGACCGCCTGATCTTCGACGAGACGACCGGCAGGGCGCTGGCCAGGGAGAGCGTCGTCGTACGGCCGGGCGGCCCGCAGGCCGGATTCGAACCGGGCACCGTGTGGCACTCCCAGACCGTCCTCGAAGCCGGCTGGACCGACGAGAAACCCGCGTCCTGAGTCCCCGGACCCGCGTTCTGAACCCCCGAGCCCGCGTCTTGGGTTCCCGACCCGTCGTACTCCCGGGGGCGTACGACGGGTCGGGGACATGCGAAGCCGCCCGCGATCCGCACCCGCCCTCGTAGGCTCGGAACATGCTCCTGTGGATCAACGGCCCCTTCGGCGGCGGCAAGACGCAGACCGCGCACGAGCTACGGCGGCGGCTCCCGGGAAGCGTCGTCTGCGATCCCGAACACGTCGGCTTCGGGCACGCCATGCAGTACGTGGCCGGTAAGGGCGCACCCCTGCGCCGGGAGAGCTTCGCCGTGTCCAGGCTCGACCGGTGCCTGGAGCGGCTGCGCGAGGCGGAGTTCGCCGAGCACGTGTGGACCGACCTCCTCACGATCCCGCAGGTCGCCGACCACATCGCCGCCTCGTCCGGGTTGGCGCTCGCCCCGAACACGGACGGCGCGCTGCGAGGACGCCTGCGCCGTGCGTGGACGGGTGTGAAACACATCCGGTTCGGCTGATCGAGGGGGCGACGCCGGTCCCCGTATCCCCGTGTCCCCGTGTTCCCGTGTCCCGTGGACGACGTCCGCCACCCGATCGCGTGCGCCCCTCCCGCTCGGTTTTCGACGTGGCGGTGAGCCGGTTCGGGATCATGTTCTTCGCCGATCCGGTCGCCGCGTTCGCCAACATCGGCCGCGCGCTGCGGCCGGGCGGGCGCCTGGCCATCCTGTCCCTGCGAAGGATGACCGACAACGACCTGGGCACCGTCTTCGCGGCGATGGCCGAGCACCTGCCGCCGAGCCCCGCCCCGGCCGGGCCCGGCGCTCCCGGCCCGGAGTCGCTGGCCGACCCGGCCCGTGTCCGCGAGGTGCTCACCGGCGCGGGCTTCGAGAAGGTGACCTCCACACCGGTCGACGCGCCCCAGATGTGGGGCCGGGGCGCCGCCGACGCGGCCGGTTTCCTCGGAGCACGGGGCCCCGTCCGCTTCGCTCTCGACCAGGTCGACAGGGACACCGCGGCCCGAGCCCTTGCCGCGCTCACGGTGGCGCTGCGGCCCTACGAGGAGCCCGACGCCGTACGGCTGCGCGGCGCCGCCTGGCTGACCACCGCCACCCGCCCCTGACCGCCACCGTCCCCGACCCGCACCCGCCCATGACCGACACCTGTCCCTGACCCTCATCCGACCCTGACCGCCACCCGCTCCCGGTGATCATTTGCTCCCGGCGGTCACTACGATGCGATGTGATGTCCCCGAGAAAAGCAGCGGCCCTGCGTGACGGCGAGGGCGATCGGAGCCTGCGCGAGCACCTGATCGCCGCCGCCGAACGCCTCATGGCCCAGCGTGGTACCGCCGGGCTCACCGTACGCGACCTCGGCCGCCTGGCCCCGGGCGCCAATCCCGAGGCCGCCGCCGCCATGATCATCGGTGCCTGCCACGAGCTGGTCCTGCCCCACCTGCTCGGCGGTGGCGCGGCGACCGCCCTGGAGATTCCCCCCGGCTTCGTCGAGGACCTGCTCACCACCGTCCTGAACGGCATCGGCCCGGCCGGAAGCCCTGGAAACATCGCGGGAGCGGGGAGGCCGGCCTCCCCGACGTGAAGCCGATGAACAGTCCGAGGGAACGCATTCTGATGATTCCGACCGTGAAACGGCAAGAAGGGTAGGAGGCCGATGGACACCGAGGGATGGGCGGTCAGTGTTCCCCGCGGATACCGCGTCGGTGACTGGCAGGTCGGCAGGCCCATCTCCACGGGGAGCTGGGCGAGCGTCTACCTGGGAGTACGAGACGGGGATGGCGCGGCACACGCGGCGTTGAAGTTCCTGCCCACGGGCACGGTCACCCGGCGGCAGCTGGGACACCTCAAGGACATGACGCAGCGGGAGATACGCCTGCACAGCAGGCTGCGGCACGCTCGCCTGATCCGGTTGCACGAGACGCTCGTCATCGACGACGCGGGAAATCCCGAACTCGACGGCGCGTGCGTCCTGGTGATGGACCTGGCGGAACGGTCGCTGGCCGACCTGATCCGGGGAGGGGCTCCCGTTCCCGGCGCGCCGAGGCTGATCGCCGAGATCTGCGAGGGAATAGCGCACATGCACGCCGAGGGGTGGGTGCACGGAGACCTCAAGCCCAACAACGTGCTCGTGATGGCCGACGGCTCGGTGCGTCTCGCCGACTTCGGCCTGGCCACAGAGATCGACGGGACCCACGGCTACCTTCCCCCGATGGGGTCGGTGGACCACGTGCCTCCGGAGCGCTGGAGCGAGCCCCTGAGCGAACGCGGACACGCCGTGTGGGTCTCGGCCGATGTGTGGGCGCTCGGCGTGACGGCCTGCCAGCTGCTCACCGGCCACCTTCCCTTCAACGCCCCGACCGCCCGTGCGCGCTATGTGGCCGCCGCCGAGTACGCGGCGGGCGAGCGGCCCCTGACGCTTCCGGTCTCGCTGCCCGAGGCCTGGCGCTCCTGGGTGACCGACTGCCTGACACCCGATCCGAGGCTCCGGCCCAGCGCGGCCCGCCAGCTCTACCGGGCCCGGGTGCTGGCCGGCACGACCAAGGCCCCGTCGCGGCGAACGGGCGCGCGGCTGGCGGGGGCGATGGCCGCGGCCCTTCTGGTGATGGCCGGCGTCTCAGGGGCCGGGATGGTCGACTCGTCGGTGGCCGATCCGTTCGGGCGCTGGTTGCGCCCCGACTCCGACATCCCCCAGGAGTACCGCGCCCTGATCGTCGAAGCCGGCACGATGTGCGCCGAGCCGGGCCTGAGCCCGGCACTGGTCGCCGGAATCCTGAAGGCGGAGAGCAACTTCGACGCGGGACTGTTCGACGTGGCCAAGGACGAGTACGGCCTCGCGCGCTGGACGCCGTCGGTGCTGCAGTACTACTTGCCCGCCGACCGCCGCGGCGTCGTCCCCACCCCGCCCTTCTCCCCCGAGGACACCATTCCCGCCGTCGGCCGCTATCTGTGCACGCGGCTGCCCCTGATGGCCGGGGTGCCCGGAGATCCCGGTCTGCTGGGAGCCGCGGCGTTCCGCTCCTCCGACGATGTGGTCCGCCGGGAGAACGGGGTTCCCGAACGCATCCGGCCGTTCGTCGAACGGGTGCGGAAGCACCGGGCCGAATACCAGCCGTGATCGCATACGCGACCGGGCCGCACGTCAGACGCGATCACCTGCGAGGCCGGGCCGCACGTCAGACATGGTCACGTACGAGGCCGCGTCGCACGTCAGACACGGTCGCCTACGCGTCCGGCCCGGTCACGTACGCGACCGGGCCGGACGTCAGACGTGATCACGTGTTCAGCCATTTCAGGTGCTCCTCCCGCACCAGGTCGAAGCGCAGCGCGACCGAGACCAGCGCGGCGCGCTGCCAGTCGGCCTTGCGCGAACCGGACGACGGCTTGACGCGCAGTTTCGTCCGCGCGAGATAGTCGATGTGGAAGTTGACCGCGGCCCGGGTCAGTCCCGCGCAGCCGGGGACCTCGTGCAACCGCTCCAGCACCTCCGGCACCGTCGGGATGACCGCGGACGCACAGTCGCGAAGGCGCGGCTCGCAGAGCGCGATCAGCACGAGGAAGTATTTCGCCGTCTCGTCCAGGGGAAAGCCGGAGACGGTCGGCTCACCGACCGCCGCGGCCTCGGGCGCGTCGAGGTCGATGAAGCTGTGCTGTGAGGCGAAGACCAGAAAGGAACAGGCGCCACCCGCCACCGGGAGCACCACCCGGGCGAACTCGAACGGTATGGGCGCGGCCGCCCGGCGCGGAGCCACCTTGAGGAACTCCCCGCCCCCCTCGGGATTCTCCACGACAAGGGTGGAGTCACGGCTGAGATTGGTGAGCAGCCAGTAATCCTCCATGGCCCGTATGATCCCGGCCCGCCGGGATATCCCCGGATGATCAAGAGGGAAGTCGACCGGGGCGTCCGCCGAGCCGCGACCAAAAGTGATCTCGCGGCCCGGAGAGAGCTCGATGACGACCTGTTCGGCGTCGGAGACCTCGGTCTGCAAGAGGATCGTCCGCATCCACCCACCCTCGCAGCGTTCCGGAACCTCGGGCGTTGACGAGCCACAGCTTACGTTGATCAACGCCGCTGTCAGAACCGCCCGGACGGGCGTTGGCGGCGATCGCCTTCGTGATCACTTGTAGGGGCGTCGACGGCGCCTGGGTGGGGCGGGTCTCCCATCGCGGGAATACATGCGCAGGCATGTTGTTATGGTGTCCAGAAACAACCCAAAAAGGCGGACATCATGCAGTTTGGAATCTTCACGGTCGGCGACATCGCGCCCGACCCGGTCACCGGCCGTACCCAGAGCGAGGCGGAGCGCATCGGCAACATCGTGCGAATCGCGCAGCGGGCCGACGAGGTCGGGCTGGACGTGTTCGCGCTCGGCGAGCACCACAACCCCCCCTTCGTCCCGTCCTCGCCCACCACCCTGCTGGCGCACATCGCGGCGCTGACCAAGCGCATCATCCTCAGCACCTCGGTCACGCTCATGACCACGAACGACCCGGTGAAGATCGCCGAGGACTACGCCATGCTCCAGCACGTGGCGAAGGGACGGCTTGATCTCATGCTGGGACGTGGCAACACGGTGCCGGTCTATCCGTGGTTCGGAAAGGACATCCGGCAGGGCGTGGCTCTCGCTCTGGAGAACTACAACCTGTTGCACCGGCTCTGGCGGGAGGATGTCGTGGACTGGGAGGGCACCTTCCGCACCCCGTTGCAGGGCTTCACCTCGACCCCGCGGCCCCTGGACGATGTGCCGCCCTTCGTCTGGCACGGCTCGATCCGCACTCCCGAGATCGCCGAGCAGGCCGCTTTCTACGGCAACGGATACTTCGCCAATCACATCCTGGCGCCGAACCTGCACTTCAAACCGCTCGTGGACTTCTACCGCGCGCGTTTCGAGCACTACGGGCATGGCACGAGGGAGCAGGCGATCGTCGGCCTCGGCGGGCAGGCGTTCATCGCCCGGCGCTCCCAGGACGCCGTGAACACCTTCCGACCGTACTTCGAGGAGTACCCGGTCTTCCGGGGGAGCTCGCTCGATGACTACATGGCTCGCACGCCGTTGAGTGTCGGCAGTCCGCAGGAGGTCATCGACAAGACCCTCACCTTCCAGGAGGGCTTCGGCGACTACCAGCGCCAGCTCTTCGCGCTCGACGGCATGGGGCTGCCCGTCGAGATGGCGCTCGAGCAGGTCGAGTTGCTCGGAACCGAGGTCGTCCCGGTGCTCCGCAAGGAGATGGCCGGCAGGCGCGCCCCCGGAGTGCCCGACGCCCCCGTCCACAGCACCCTGGTCGCGGAGAAGTACGGCGACGCCCGGCCGCGGCAACCGCGCCCGAACCCGAACCGCGGCGACAACCTCTCCGGCGCGTCCCCGTACCAGGACAGCGACCCGGCCGTCGCGGCACGCTTCCCGTCGGTCGTGTGACCATGGCGGGCAACGTCCGACTCGCGAACGAGGCGTGGGAGGCCTTCTTCCGGGCGCAGGCCACGATCGCCCGCGAGTTCGCCGAGGCCGATCACTGGGGTGATCTGCTGCCGCGGGAGTACGGCGTGCTCTACGCGCTCTCCACCGCGGGACGTGGGCTGCGGATCACCGAGCTCGGTTCCGACGTGCTGATCTCCCAGCCCGGCATGTCCCGGCTCGTCGCACGGCTCGAAGCTCGCGGGCTCGTCGAGCGGGAGGGCGACCCGGACGACGCCCGTGCCTGTCGCATCCGCCTCACGCCGGCCGGCGTGGAGATCCAGCGACGCGCCGGCACCGCCCACGCGCGACATGTGGCCCGGGCGATGACCCGGGCCCTGGACCCCGGTCAGCTGGAGATGGTCCGCGACCTCAGCCTCAGGCTCCTCGAAGCCGCCGAGCACGAGGCGGCGACCGCCGCCACCCCGAAGAGAACGAAAAGGAACCCCGAATGAACCCCGACACCTTCGACCCGCACGATTCATCCGAACCTGACGAGCCCCTGCGCCTCGTCGTCGTCAGCGCCGGTGTGAGCGAACCCTCCTCCACCCGCCTTCTCGCGGACCGCACGGTGCAGAAGGTGCTCGACCTGCTCCGCGAATCCGGCACGCCCGCGACCGTCGGGATCATCGAGCTCGGACCGCTCGCGGTCGACATCGCCCAGGCGATCGTCTCCGGATTTCCCGGCGAGCGCCTCAAGGCGGTGTTCGAACGCCTTGCCGCCGCCGACGCCGTCATCGCCAGCACACCCGTGTACAAGGCGGGCATCAGCGGGCTGATGAAGTCCTTCGCCGACATCCTCGACAACGACCTGCTCATCGCCAAACCCGTCATCCTCGCCGCCACCGCGGGCACGGCCCGGCACGCCATGGTCGTCGACGAGCACCTCCGGCCCCTGTTCGCCTTCATGCGGGCTCTCCCCGTGCCCACCTCCCTCTTCGCCGCACCCGAGGACTGGGGGCAGGCCGCGCTCGGCGACCGGATCCAGCGAGCCGCCACCGAACTCGTCCTCCTGCTGCGCAGTGGCGTCGGCCGGTCGATCGCCGACAGCGCATGGACCGGCTACCAGCACCAGTTCGGCGGCAACGCCACCCGCGCCGAACGCAGCGCCGACGACGTCGACTTCACCACCGACCTCATGCGACTCGCCGCCGGCGGAACACTGTGATCGCGGGTGCCGGTCCCCGACCGGAGTGCTTCCGAGGGAACCGGGGTGCTTCCGAGGGAATACGGCACGTTTGCTAAGTGGAGGAGCCTCCGTTATCGTCGATCCCATGTAAACGGAGAATCCTCCGTTTTGTTGGCCGTCGTAGGAGAACCCATGCGCCACATCAAGCCCGGCCACCCGGGTCCCGACCTCTCGGAGGCGATCGCATGACCGCGCCCGCACTCACACCGCAGACCCCGCTCGGCACCGGATACGGCCCCGCGACGACCGCGGCCGAGGTCGTCGCCGGTGTCGATCTCACCGGCAGGACCGCGATCGTCACGGGCGGCTACTCCGGCCTCGGCGTCGAGACGGTCCGCGCGCTGCGCGCGGCGGGAGCGGAGGTCGTCGTTCCCGTACGGAACCGCGAGAAGGCGGCCGAGACCCTCGCCGGTGTCGACGGTGTCCAGCTCGAACCGATGGACCTCCAGGACCCCGCGTCGGTCGACGCGTTCGCCGGCCGTTTCCTCGACGGTGACCGGCTGCTGCACATGCTGATCAACAGTGCCGGGATCATGGCCGGCCCGCTCTCCCGCGACGCGCGCGGCTACGAGTCCCAGTTCGCGACCAACCACCTCGGCCACTTCCAGCTGACGCTCCGGCTCTGGCCCGCGCTGCTGCGGGCCGAGGGCGCCAGGGTCGTCGCGGTGTCGTCGTGGGGACACCGCCAGTCCGACATCGTCTGGGACGACGTGCACTTCGAGCGCCGCCCGTACGACCCGATGAGCGCGTACGGGCAGTCGAAGACGGCCAACAACCTCTTCGCCGTCGAGCTCGACCGGCGCGGACGCGACCACGGCGTGCGGGCGTTCTCCCTGCACCCGGGCAGGATCCTCACCCCGCTCGTACGGCACACCGACCCGGACCACCTCCGGCGGATGGGCATGATCGGGGAGAACGGCGAACCGATCATCGACCCGTCGCGGAACATCAAGAGCCCCGAGCAGGGCGCCGCGACGAGCGTGTGGTGCGCCACCGGCCCGCGGCTCGACGGGCACGGCGGCGTCTACTGCGAGAACTCCGACATCGCCCCGCTCGTCCCCGAGGGCGACGACCCCGTCGCCATCGCCGAGGAGCGGGTACGAACCGGTGAGTCCCTCACCTTCGGCGTCATGCCCTACTCGATCGACCCGAACTCCGCGACCCGGCTGTGGGACCTCGGCGAGAAGCTCACCGGAACGCGCCTCGACGCGTGACGGCGCGTCACCGGGGCCGGTCGGGGTCCGGGGCTCGGCCGGCGGGATCGCCGGCGAGAACGACGCGTACGAGACAGGCGAGGCCGTCGCGAGTTCGTTCCGGTGGCTGGTCGCTGAGATGCTCGATGAGATCACTGCGCACGGCGGCGAGCAACGCGTGGGCCAGGTAGTCGGCGTCGTCCGGCCGGTGAACCTCGGCGACGATCTCCGCCAGGTGCCTGTGCCACCGGTCGTACGTCGAATTCCGGTACGGGCTGCCGCTGCCGGCGTTCTCCAGGGCGAGCATCAGCGAGCGGTTCGCGAGCTTGAACCGCAGGATCGCGTCGAGCATCGCCGTCGCCCGCTCGACCGGGTCGGACGACGATTCGCCCGCGGCGAGTTCGGCGCGCAACCGCTCGCCGCGTTGCTCGGCGAGGGCCTGGAGAAGGCCGATCCGGTCACCGAATCCTCGGAACGGGGTCCCCTTGCCGACGCCGGCGGCGGCCGCGATGTCGTTCATGGACACGTCACCGGGATCGTCCGCGGCGTCGAGCAGGCGGGCCGCGGCGGCCAGCACCGCCTCCCGGTTGCGGACGGCGTCCGCTCGCTCCTTGCGCCCTGCCGCCGTCATGTCCCGCCCCTTCGGTTTGGCAATTCGGACCGCTGGTCCGTATATTAAATGGACCGGCGGTCCGAATTATATCGCGGAGCGTCCTTCGACCACGGGAGAGACATGACCGACACGACAGCCGCCGTCTTCCGGCGCGGCGTGGACCTGTTGCTCGCCAAGGACATGCGGGCCTACCTCGACTTGTGGCACGAGGACGCGGTGGCCGAGTTCCCCTTCGCGCCGCCCGGATGGCCGCGTCGCCTCGACGGGATCACCGCCATCACGGACTACCTCATCGACTACCCCGACAAGCTCGACATCGCCGAGGTCACCGCCCTCACCGTGCACGAAACGGTCGATCCGGCGGTCGTCGTCGCCGAGTTCACCGCCTCCGGAAAGGTCGTGGCCACCGGCAAGCCGTACGAGATCTCCTACATCGCCGTGGTCACCGTCGCCCACGGAAAGATCACCCATTACCGGGACCACTGGAACCCGACGGTCGCGCTCGAGGCACTGGGCGACGACCAGCTGGGCGTCGCGGCGACAGGCGCGACCCGATGACCGAAGCCGACACCATCCTCGTGACCGGCGCGACCGGCAACACCGGCCGGCGCGTCGCCGACCGGCTCATCCGGCGGGGACATCGCGTACGGACCGCGAACCGGAGCCGACCCGCGCGGCCGGAGGCCGCGCGGCGGCACGTGCGCTTCGACTGGGACGACCGGAGCACCTACCCCGCGGCCCTGGACGGCGTACGCGGCATCTACCTGATACCGCCGATCGGAGTCGTCGAGCCGGCGCGGCAGATGCGGCCGTTCCTGGACCTGGCCCGCGGCGCCGGCGTGCGACGGATCGTCCTGCTCAGCTCGTCGGCCATCCCGGCGGGCGGGAGCGGTCTGGGGGTGGTGCACACCGCCATCGCCGACATGTTCCCCGAGTGGGCGGTACTGCGACCCTCCTGGTTCATGCAGAACCTCGCCGACGACCACATGCACGCGCACAGCATCCGTGAACGAGGCGAGATCGTGACCGCGACCGGAGACGGCCGGGTCGGCTTCATCGACGCGGCCGACATCGCCGCCGTGGCGGTACACGCCCTCACCGACACGACCCCGCACAACACCGACCACCTGCTGACCGGCCCGCAGGCCCTGAGCTACGCGGAGGTCGCGGCGACCATCGCCGAGCTGAGCGGGCGCCCGGTCCGGCACCGCGCCGTCACGGTGGACGTCATGCGGCAGCTGCTCACCGACGCCGGCATCCCCGACCGCTTCGCCGTCCTCCTGTCCGGCATGGACCACGCCATTGCCGGGGGAGCCGAGGACCGGACCACCACGACGGTCGCCGACGTCACCGGTGACCGGCCGACGAGCTTCCGCGAGTTCTGCGCCGCCCACGTCCGGCGATGGCAGCCGGCCGGCTGAACGGCGCGGGAGTTCGGCGACGGCGGCCGGTCGGACGAACGGCGCGGCGCTGTCACTCCTCGTCGAAGGCCCTGAGCAGGAGGTCGCGGTTCGCGGCGAGGTAGCGGATGTCGGCCTCGTACAGGTCGGCGTGACCGCCGTCGATGTGGGACTGGAACGCCTTGTTGCCTCGTTTCGCCTGGGCACGCATGAAGTCGATGAGGGCGCGCAGCCGGTCGGCCACGGTGTCGAGGAGCGCGGCGTCGGCGGGAATGCCATAGGCGCGGCAGAAGCGGGCCGCCCGGCGCCCCTGCTCCGCGGGGCTGCCGTAGCTGTCGGGATTGTCCGGCGCGTGCAGGGGGGCGAACCGGTAGACCGCGTACGCCACGTCCCACATGCGCGGGCCCGGGTGCGCGGTGTCGAAGTCGATGAGGCCCACGACCGTGCCCTCGCGCACCACGCAGTTGTACGGTGCGGCGTCGCCGTGGCAGATGACCTCGGCGGGCGAACGCGCGGGCAGCCACCACCGGTCGCCGGGACCGGTTTCGAACGTGGCGCTCGCGTCGTGGAAGCGGCGCAGCAGCATGGCCGCCGAGTCCAGGAGTTCGGACGTGCGCAGCTCGGAGGGGAGCGCCTGGTGCACCTGTCCGTGCAGGAAGGTCAGCACCTCGTCGTCGGCGTCGAGGCCCAGCGGCTCGGGGGCGCCGTCGAAGCCCCGCGCGCGCACGTGCCGCAGCAGCCGGTGGACCGCCGGCGACGCCGCGGAGGCCGGGCGGTGGACGGTGCCGCCGTACCGGCGCACCACGTTCATGCCGCCGCGGAGTTCCTCGCCCTCGGTCATACGGCGGGTTTTCTCGTACGATCCGCTCCGGTACGCCACACCGTCGCCGACACCAGCACGGAGGCCAGGACCAGAGCGCCCGCCGCGGCCAGGAAGGCCCACCGGTAGCCGCTGACGGCCGCCGCCGGGGAGGAGTCGCCGGCCTCCAGCGCCGCGCCGGTACGGCCTATCGCGATCGCGGCGAAGACGGCCAGCCCCAGGGCGCTGCCCAGTTGCTGCATGGTCGTCTGCACCCCGGAACCGAGTCCGGCGTCCTGGTCGGTCACTCCGTGCAGCGCCGCGTTCTGCAGCGCGGGAAAGGCGATCCCCAGCCCCGCGGCGATCATCACCATGGCGGGCAGCACGTCACCGGCGTAACCGCCGGCGACCGACATCCTCAGCGCGACGTACAGCATGCCCGCGGCGCTGAGGACGAGACCGGCGCCGCTGGTGAGCGCGGTACCGAGCCGGGCGGTCAACACGGTGGAGAGCATCAGCCCGCCCAGGAAGGCCACGCAGAACGGCAGGTAGGCCAGCCCGGTGGCCAGCGGCCGGTAGCCGAGCACGTTCTGCATGTACAGGGTGAGCAGGAACATCGTCGCCGCCATCCCGCTGGCCAGCGTGACCGTCGCCAGGTTCGCCGACAGGCGGACGCGGCTCGCGAAGAATCGCGGCGGCACCAGCGGCGAGGCGGCCCGCGCCTGCACGACGAGGAAGGCGGCCAGCGCGGCCAGCCCCGCGCCCAGAGGGAGGAGGGTGGTCGAGGTGCTCCACCCGGCCTGACCGGCCGACAGCAGGGCGGAGATGAGCGCGATCAGGCCGGTCGTGACGAGTACCGCCCCCGCCCAGTCCACCCTGCGGCCGTCACCGCCGCCCGGCCGCGCCTTCACCAGCCGCGGCGCGAGCAGCAACGCCACCGCGGCGACCGGCAGGTTGATCAGGAAGATCCAGCGCCAGCCCGCCAGTTCGGTCAGTGCCCCGGACAGCAACACCCCCACCGTCGCGCCCAGTCCGCTCAGCCCTCCCCAGATCGCCAGGGCGCGGGCCTTCTCACGACCGTCGCGGAAGGTCAGCACGATGATCGACAGGGCGGCCGGCGCTGCCAGCGCCTCGCCCAGGCCCTGCCCGAACCGGCTGGCCACCAGCATGCCGGTGTTCGCCGCGAGCCCGCTGGCCAGTGACGCCAGCGCGAAGATCGCCGTGCCCAGCAGGAACAGGCGGCGCCTGCCCCACAGGTCGGCCAGCCGCCCGCCGAGCAGCAGCAGCCCGCCCGCGGTCACGACATAGGCGTTGACCACCCAGGCGAGGTCCGCCGTCGAGGCACCCAGGTCACGTTGCAGCGAGGGCAGCGCGACGTTCACGATCGAGCTGTCCACGGTGAACATGAACTGCACCGTCGCCAGCACCGCCAGCGCGCGCCAGCGGCGCGGATCCGCCGCGCCGTCCCCGGCCGTACCGGTCACGTCGGCGGTGGCGGTCGTGTCTCGGACGGTCGTGTCTCGGACCGGTTCGCCCGACCGGGTGTCCTCATCCATGAGGTCCACCCCATCGCTCACCGGCGTGCGGTGTCCAACAAAACCTTCCCTTCTTGACAAGCGTTGCTTGTCGCTGCAGCGTGTGGGGGGTGGATCTCGACCTTCGACAGCTTCAGGCGTTCGTCACGACCGCCGAAGAGCTGCACTTCGGACGGGCCGCGGCCCGGCTGTGCCTCACCCAGCAGGCGCTGTCGCTTCGTGTCCGACGCCTGGAGGAGACCCTGGGCGGATCGCTTTTCGTGCGCGGTCATCACCTCGTCGAGCTGACCGACCTGGGACGGCGGCTGCTGCCCCTGACGCGCCAGACCCTGGCCGCGGCCGAGGAGATCGTGGCCGCCGCCCGGCTCGACTGCCGTCCGCTGCGGCTCGACACCTTCCGCCCGATCGCCGGCTCCTTTCTGCTGCGCTGGCTGATCGACCTGGTCGACCTGCCGCTGGAGCTGAGCAGCCGGCACAGCCTGGGGACCGCTCTGTCGGCGCTGCGGCGTGCCGAGATCGACGTGGCCTTCGGCCGGGTGCACGGCCTCGCCCCCTCCCGGTTGGAGGACCTGGCTCATCAGCCCCTGAGGTTCGAGCCGCTGTACGCGCTGATGTCACGCCGTCATCAGCTGGCGGCGCGGTCCCGCCTGCGCCCGGTCGACCTGCGTTCCTGCGGGATCTGGACACCGGCCCTGGCGGGCGCCACCGAGCTGGACGGCTATCTGCGCGCCTTCAGTGACCACTTCGCCATCCCTTTGGCCATCGGGCCGGCGCTGGCCACGCTGGAGCAGGTGGTGGCGCAGATCCACGCCCGTACCGACCGTGTGTGGCTGATCGACGCCAACGCCCAGACCGCCGACATCGCGGACACGGCGCTGATCCCGCTGGTCGATCCCACCCCGCTCTACCCGTGGTCGCTGGTCTGGCGGCGCCGCAACCACCATCCGCTCCTGAATCGGCTCCTGCACACCGCCACCAACACTGCCCTGCAGGAGGGATGGCTTCACTACGAGCCCACCGCACACTGGCTGCCGGCCGAAGACCTCGCCGCCGCGGCTGCCGGCCGTCCGTAAGGTGAGCTTCCCCTCCTCGTAGGACGGACAATTCTGGCCTTGCGCTTCCCCGGCCGTACTACCGGTCCTGCCAGGTGGCCTCGGCGCACAGGACGCGGGCCGCCTCGTGTGGTTCGGCGTCCCTGACCACGTAATGGTTGGCGCGTCCGGTGAACCGCTCCGAACGGAGCACGGTCACGATGCCCGAGACGAAGATCCGGCGACCGTGCGGATCGCGGGCGTGCACCTGCCGGTCGACGGTGAGACCACCACTGGACGGTTGCCCACCGACGGCGTCCTCCCACCGCCAGAGGCGACGGCTGATCCCCGGCGACATGTCTCCCCTGCCTTCGTAGACCATGGAGAAACTCCGGGAATTCTCCGGATTCAACTCCTCGGCGATGCGCTCGGCGTCGGACATCTCCCGCAGCTGCTCCTCCTGCTCATCCGGTTCATCGTCGGAGAAATGGTGCGGAAGGAGTTCCAAGGCCTCCTGCCGCGCGTAGTAGCGGTCGATGAGGGGATCGGCGAACCGGCCGGGCCGGTCCTCGGGACGGGCGACGCTCTCCGGCGTGACCTCGGTCCCGTCCTCGATCTCGACGCCCCGCGCCCGCAGCCACTCGTAGATCGTCACGCCCTTCCCACGGAGCTTCTCCTCCTTCGCGCTCAGCCACTCCTCGAAGGTCCGCCGGGAAGGATCGACCCGCATCGCGGCCCAGTCCTGGGCGGCCGACACGGGCACGGGCACCGACCGGGGCCTGAGCGGTGGAGGCCGCAGCTCAGGCGAGAACGACGGAGGGACGTCCCCTTCCGGCGCCGGCATGATGGACGGCGCGGCCGGCAGGTGCAGCAGCGGATCGAACACGTCACGGATCGGCCAGAAACGCAGCAGCCACCGCTCCTCGGGGGCGTCCGTGTCCTCGTCCTCGTCCATGTCCTCATCCGGCTCGCCGTCCTCGGCGAGCGGCTCGAAGTGCATCGCCATCCCGTACTCGAAACACGGCGGCCCGATGAGGAAGTCGTGGCCACGCTCCTCCATCATCAGGGACAGGTGTACGACACCGCTGTCCGCCACGAAGGTCACCTGGTCGACCGGCGTCCAGGAGCCCCCGGGGGGCGGCGGCTCACCGTCCCACGCCTCCATCCGGACATCCGCCACGAAGTGGTAGCCCTCCGGGCTGCTCCACTCCTCAAGGTCGGCGCCCGCCAGGGCGAACATCCCGTACTGCACGTAGACCTCTTCGTCGATGCTGCGGAGCATGCGTGCCATGTGCGTCCCTCGGTAGATCCAACTCCGGCCGGTCGGGGGCAGCCTGCCGCAGGCGTCCGACAAAACCACGCACACTCTCGATCGGCCTGCCCCCGGGCGGCTGTTCGTCGAGGGGGTGGGTGCGGTACGCCCGGCTCGCGCGCCGTTCGGCTCGCCGCGGGCCAGGAGGTCGTGCGGAAGGTGGGTGTCGCACGGCCCAGGCAGATGCCGGTCTAGGTCATGTCGTACTCGTCTACGTCCAGGGCGGCACCGGTGGCGGTCAGGAAGCGCAGCACGTCGAGGTCAAGGTGCCAGCCGAGCAGGTTGGGCTCCCGAGGTGACCCCGGATCCACGGTGTTCGAGAGGGATCGCGGAGGGTCCCCCTCGTGCCCGTCGAGACGGCGCACGACCTCGAAGACCGCGCCGCCGTGTTCCGCGTCTTCGGCGCGAAGACGTCCGGCGAGTTCGGCGATGCGGCCGGTATGGGGCCGGAGTCGGTCCAGAACACGGGATACCTGCTCGTCGACCCGCAGGTCAGGCTCACGGCATACGATCTTCCAGCTGTGGCTGACCGGCCTGACCGGCTCGGCGCCGCGGCCTCCCCGGACCGTGACCTCGTCAGGCTCGACGCCCAGCCACCGCGCCATCTCCTCCGCGGAGGTGTACCGGCTGAACAACGCGAAGTAGACATACTGGTGGACGCGCATTCCGCGACATTACCGGCGTGCGGTGCCGTTGGCGCCGTGGTGGAGGAGGGCCGCGGTCCGCCGTACGCGGCGCCGCTTCGAACGGAGGTGATCCGTCCACGGCGGGCGGCGGGGAAAAGGGATCGGCCGCCGCGCACATCCTCGACCAGGCGGTGAGGGATTCTTCACGGTTCTCGAACGGATGGTGGCCGGCCCCGGCCTGTACCTGATGGACGAGCCGGAGGCGGCCCTGTCGTTCACCTCGTGCCTGCGGCTGCTCAGCCTGATGGACCGGGTCCGTGGCGAGGGCGGCCAGATCATCTGTGCCACCCACTCGCCGATCCTCGCCAGCCTGCCCGGCGCCCAGATCCTCGAACTCGACGACCACGGGATCCACACCGCCGAGTGGGACAAGCTCCAAGTGGTCGACCACTGGCGCCGCTATCTGACCAAGCCCGAGTTCTATCTGCGCCACGCGCTGGACCAGGACGCCGACTGACCCCGGCCCTACCACGAGGGCAGCACCTGTTGAGACCGGCGCGACCGGCCAACGGCGCCGGACGAGCCTGAAGACGCTGAAATCACGTGACGCCGGACAGGTGGCGACGGTCAAGGCGCGGAGGCGTCGCCCCGCTCGGCGGAGACGAGCACGCTTGAGCTACAAGTCCAGCGCCGGGGCGTAGACCGACTGCTGCTCCCGGACGAGCCGGTCAAGGTCCAGGCGTACGCCGCTCATCGCTTCCACGGTCGCCAGGGCCGTCTCCCAGTCGCGATATTGATCGGGGTACGGCACGCCCGTTTCGGCGTCGGTCATCTTCCGTTCGGCGAGCATCCGGAGTGCGCCCAGGTAGGCGTCCAATTTCCGCGGGTTCTGGCCGGTGCATCCCGATGGCTGGGGATGCAGGATGTCCAGCGTGGTGACAAGAGCGCCGTCGGCGCCGTAGCACAACTCATTGGCATTGTTGATCAACCACCAAAAACCCCACGCTTGAGCGTTTTCGGTCAGCCTGGCCCACGCTCCCGGGGTGGTGGGCGAGAAACCGACGCTCGCTATGAGGATCACGCCACGCTCGCTTTGCTCCAGCGCCACATAGCCGGTGTCCGGCAGATCCACCGGAAGGCGCGGAACGATCGTGCTGGGGTCGGCACCCAGCCGGCACGCGACCTCGGTGACCGTCAGCGGCGTGTCACGACCCCGTACGACCATCCAGAACATCGAATCGGTGTTCATCAGGCCCCGCACCGCGGACAGGTCGCCAAGATCTTTCAAGAGGCGCGTGTAGTGTTCGATCATCTCAGGTGTAACCGGATCCACTGGTTTTCCACCCCTGTCGGGAGGTGCCAGGATAGCGATCACTCACGACAGTGGCCACGCCGCGGCATGTGTCGCATGCCGCATGGGCTCGGCCGGAGCTGTGGGGCGGCTTCAGTCCTGAGGTGATGTTTCGGGGGGCGGCGAGTTCGACCTCGAATCCGTCGGCGACCAGGACGGCCGGCAGGTCGTTCCCCCCTCGCACGGTCACTCGCGGTTGTTCCCGGTGGACCGGTGCGATGGTACGAGTCCATCCAGATCTCGCACCATCACACCGGCCCACCGGCCTTGTCCGGGTTCTCAGCCGGGTGAGCCGAGCTCGAACCAGATGACGGTCCCGGTGCCGTCGCGATGGAAGCCCCAGCGGGTCGCGAGGTCGTTGACGAGCATCAGTCCCCGGCCGCCCGTGGCGTCCAGCCCGGAGTTCCTTACGCAGGGGATCCGCGCGGAGCCGGGGTCCTGGACGGTGACGATGACGCCGTGCGGGAGGAAGGCCACCGTGACGACGAACTCCCCTGGCCGCTCGACCGGTCCCGTACCGTCCCACCCGGTGCCGGTATCAACTGGTTGGGCGGAGTGCTCGACGGCGTTGGTGGCGAGTTCGCTGGTGAGGAGCACGGCGTCGTCATGCAGCGGGTGGTCGTCCCCGAGGATCTCGGCGACGAAGTTTCGCGCGGGCCTGACCTGGTCGCGGGTGGCCCCGAAGCGCTGAGAGATCACGGGAGACCTCGCGGGTACGTGACCCATGTGATCCGCGTGACCCTCGTTATCCGAGGGCGTCGACCACCCGGGTACGTGGCCCAGGTGCGGCGACCATACCGCTCCCGCTTGGGCCGGTTCCGCTTGGGCCGGACCCGCTTGGGCCGGTTCCGTGGCGTCGTCGACTGTCGCTCGGAGCCGGTCAGCGAACACGCCGACGAGCACGGAGAGGAGTCGCCCCGCCATCCCTTCCACATCCCTTCCTCGTGATCGCGATGCTCTTCCCGCCCCCGGCGTCCCTTTCCGCGAACCTGACGTCCTCGGTGCCGTCGACACCTTCAGGCCGTGGCCCTGGAACGGCCGTTAGGCGGCCCGTCCCGGGGAGAGGACGCCGTGGCCGTTCACGCTGGTCGGAGGCGGGATGGGGGCGGAAGTCCTCGATGTGCCGCATCCGGGCGGCCAGCTCGGCGGGAGTATCGGCCTCGACCAGGCCGACGCGCTCCCGGCACCAGGCGGGGGAGAGCGCCCACCATCGCTCGGTGGCCTTGCCGTACCAGAGACACCAGCCGGTGAACCGGAGGGCCGGCGCGCCGGTGTCGTCTTCACCGGGCTCGCAGGAGAGGGAAGCGGGAAGGTTTTCCGTTGTTTCGGCGGTCGCTTCGACGGGTGGCGGACTCATGCCGTCACCGCTTTCCGGTACGCCTCGCGCCTGCCCGGCCAGGGTCGTACACCCAGCGACTTCCGTCCGTACGGCTGCTGTCTGGACGAAGGCTGTCCGTACGGCGACTGCCCGTACGGCGGTTGTTTGTACGGCGGCGCGGCCATCGCGGCCGGTCGCGCGTGGCGTCCCCTGCCCGAGGGAGAACCGGCGAAGGGCCGACCCGTCGGGCGCGCGGCCACGGTGATGGACGGATTCGGCGCGGCGGGCACCGGGTGTGCGGCCGGTACGGCCGAGGGCAGCCGACCGCAGAGCCCGAGGCGGCGCCGGGCCGTCATGCGGGTACGGACCTGGGCCGGGGTGGGCTGTTCCCACAGGTGACCGGGCCGGTGCGGCAGGCTGGCGGCGTCGTGCGCGTACGGGGGATGGCCGCACCAGCGGCAGCCAAGGGGCGAGGGCGGCTGCTCGGCATGCCAGCGGACCCGGATGATCTTTAGGGTTCTACTAGGGTTGGACATAGGTCGCACCTCCAGAGTGCGGTCGAGGCTCTGCCGGGCGACGTCATTCGCCCTGGCAGGGCCGTTTTCATGGTGGTGCCACCGGCTACGTCCGTGCATCGGCCGGTGGACCGGCTCCCGTTTCGGGAAGCCGCGATCTCCGTATGAGAGTTCGCGTACGCGTCAGGCAGGGCGCCAAGTACTTCCCGTCGCCGCCGGGCATTCCCGCGTTCATAGACCCTCACGGAGAGTGAATGTATTGATGCGCAGAGGCAGCGACATCAGCGCCGTTGATACTTTGGCGAGGAGGGGAGCCAAGCGCGTCAAGGCGAGTTACCTTGAGGCCATGGCCTACTCGGACCCGGCGGCGGAGAGTGTGGGAACGCGCGTACGACGTGCTCGTAAGCGCGTGGGCATCACCCAGAACGAGCTGGCGCGGCGCATCGGCCGCGCGCAGTCCTGGGTGTCCGGAGTAGAGAACGACAGCATTCCGCTCGACTCCATCGCGCTGGTCAACACCCTCTCGCGGGTGCTGCGCGTACATCCCAACGAGCTCACCGCGCGCCCCTACCGCGGTGACACCCCGGCCGAGGACCGCGGCCACTCGGCGATCCCCGAGATCCGCCGCCACCTGGAGCGCTACGACCTCGACCCCGAGTGGGACGGTGAGGTACGAGCACTGCCCGACCTTCGCGCCGCGACCGAACACGTCTGCTGGCTACGGAGGGAAGCCCGCTACGCGGAACTAGCTGACGCATTGCCGGCCCTGCTCTCCGAACTCCAGGCCGCGACCCATCTGTATCCCGAGTCCGATCGGAGCACGGCGTTCGGGTTGCTCTCGACCGCCTATCAGGCGGCCGACTCGGTCGCCTACAACCTCGGGTACGCCGACCTCTCCCTCATCGCCACCGGCCGGGTCCGCTGGGCCGCCGAGCGCTCAGGAGACCCGTACCACGGCGCTATATTCGCGTATCTACGCATACGAAACCTGTGGTCGAGTACCTCGTGGAATGACGCGCTTGCCGTGCTCGACACAGCTTGCGCGAGCATCGAAGACGAGTACGTCGCGGGTGAGCCCGAAGCGCTGGCCGTCTGGGGAGGGCTCCAGCTCAGAGCCGCGATCACCGCCGCTCGTAAGAACGACGCCGCTGAGGCATGGTCGCGACATCGGCTGGCCGATGAGGCGGTCACTCGGCTCGGAACACGCCAGCGCACGAACTACTACGAGCTGTGTACGAATCGACCCAACGTCGACATCCACGGCGTCGCCGTCGCGGTCGAGTTGGGAGACGGACCGCAGGCCGTAAGCAGGGGAGAGACGGTACGGCTACCGAAGGGGCTACAGGCGAGCCGCGTTGGGTATCACCATCTCGACTATGCGCGAGGTCTGCTGTGGTGCGGTAAGCGCGAGGCGGCTCTGGTCGAACTGGAGCGCGCGGAGAAGGCGGCTCCTCTGCTGGTGCGTAACCACCCGATGGCCCAGCAGGCCGTACGGACGTTGCTGGATCTTGAGCGATACAGCTACCGGGAGCGGATCCGTCGACTGGGCGTCCGCATGCACCTCCTTTGAGAGAAGTGATTGTGGATCACATCATTTCTGCTTTGGTTTGGCGTAAAAGCAGTCAGAGTGCTCAGCAAGACAACTGTGTGGAGACGGCGGTCCTTCCCGGAGGAAGCTGTGCTGTACGAAACAGCAAAGATCCATTCGGACCCATGCTGGTGTTCAAAAGTAACGTGTGGCAAGCGTTTGTCTGTGATGTTAAAAACGGAGCGTTCGACAGCCTGGGCTGTTAAAAAGTGAATCCTAGCTCCTAGGAAGATCTTTTCCTCCTATTGGAAGCGTGTTTGAGGTTGAGGTGAAAGATTCCATTGCCATATAGCTTGGGGTTGGTTCAGGGCACTTTAACCCAGCAAGCTCGGTGATATCGCACGTATTCGGTTCCAATTTTATGCTCAGGATGAGTCCGCAATGGACGGCCGATCTTACCGTCGAGGGCATTCACAACCTCCAAGTTGTCAGTCAAGTAGAAGGCGCCGTTGTCGAACCTTAGATGATCGTTAGGGCATAAGCATAGAATGTTTTCGATCACATCAGGGCCATTGTGGGGGACGCCAAGGGCTTGTATGTGTGCAGCTTGACTACTTGGGCCACTGGGAAGTTCTACCGTGTTGCCGCAGACCTGGCATAGATTGGTGTGTAGAGCCTTAACCTCTTTTACAACGGTAGCACGGCGGTTGGCTTTGTTGACGGTAGTCTTAGTTCGACGGACAGGTCCCACTGGTACTTGAGAAGCACTCGAATTATCTTCAGTGAAGATATCATCAGGGTAGTCCGGGTCGGGAACATCGTACGGGCTATCGATTTTGACCATGAGAAATTGGCAGACGCGGAACCCGTCATTACGAGTCTTGAACCAGTGCCGTACAACTCGATATAGCCCGTCGTACCGATAACCCTTGGCGGGTGCGTGCGGTGACTTCTCTTTATATCCACGGATCACTCGAACAGGTAGGCTGTCGAGTTGACTTTTGACAAGAGCGGCATTTCCGGAGTCCTTGAGATCTTGATCGGCGATTTGCTTCTTTGTGCTGGAGTCTTGCCCTCCATGTCCGGTATAGATGATCAACAAGCCGCGGTCATCGTCATCTGGATACCCGCCGTTAAGAACGATTGCGTCGGCGCCCTCATCGGCTGTTCCGGATATTCCAGCTACGTTATGTGCGTGTATGCCCGCTTCGCGTAGTTCTGCACGTTTCCCGGTAGGAGGTGCCCAGCCCTCTGGGTACCCAGGGATTTCACCGAAGATCCTGATGTACGTGCTCATGTCCGAATCTTGCCATTAAGTAGCGACAGTTTGGACAAGTCGCCTGTGAAGATCGTTTTTTGCGGGGGCGCCACGCGCATCATGGAACAGATGTCCTGGCCTCTCTGGTCGCGTGCGCACTCAACTCAGACGCGCGTCTGCTCCCCTTCCAAGCAGGTGGATATCGGCTGGCACGCCTTCATGGCGTACACCCGTGACCGCCAGGGCTTCTGCGTGAGGGCCGGTGGCGTTCATTCATCACACGCCTGTCGACACCCCCAAGGACGCGATTCACGACCCTGTGGCCGCGATCGGGGCTACCGTCAAGGCCATGCGAGCCGCTGACCTGCCGGTTGTCCCCAAGCTGTGGATACCTGCCAGCCAATGCAGCCGGTGCTACGTGGGCTGCGCCGACGACCCGAGGGAGAGCTGACCGTGAAACCACAGTGGGACGACCTCCCCAGCAGTGCACGTCACACCGTCGAGCAGCAGATCGGCCAGGTCCTCAAGGCCGAATCGGTGACCAAAGGGCTCATGCCCGGCATCGCCGCTCGGCTGCACGCCGAGGACGGCGGGACCGTCTTCCTCAAGGCCGTCTCCACCGCCAGTCCGGCCGCGTCCCTGTACGAGCGGGAACGACGAGTCGGCACCGTACTGCCGCCCGGCCTGCCCGCCCCCCGCCTGCGGTGGAGTGGCGAGGTGGAGGGGTGGATCGTGCTGCTGCACGAGTACGTCGACGGCCGCGATGCCGACCTGTCGCCCGGCTCGCCGGATGTGCCGCTCGTGCTGGACACCCTGGCCGTCCTGAACGAAGCGCTCACCCCATGTCCAGGCGATGTTCCGGATGTCGCCGCGAACATCGCGATGCTCCAGGCCAAGGCCGCGCGACTGCTCACTCTTCCTCCCGAGGAGCTTCCGCACCGGGCCATGTACGAGACGGCGCTCGACAAGCTCAGCCCCGACGCCCTGGACGGCGACACCCTTCTCCACTACGACCTGCACTCCGGTAACTTCCGGATCGATGACGGTCGGCCGTACGTCATCGACTGGGCGTTCGCTGCGCGCGGTGCGGCCTGGATAGATGCCGTCATGCTCGCACCCCGCTTCATCGAGGCGGGCCACACTCCCGAGCAGACCGAGGCGCTCTTCGCGCAGGTGCCCGCCTGGCGATCCGCACCCGCGAACGCCGTAACCGCCCTGGCCGCGCTGTGGACGCTGTTCCGTCTGTACAAGGCGCGGTTCGGCCCGGTGGAAGGACGCGATTTTCGCGCGCGGGCCGCCGAGGCAGGGCGAGCATGGGTGCACCACCGTTCTACCTGACCGGCGACCGCGTCATGTGAAGACGCCACCGGCCTGCCAATCGCCGCAGCCCTCGCCGATCTGCCCTGGAGGCGGTGAAGGTGGCCGTCAATCGCCGCCGAGGTCGGCCAGCCCGATGTCGCCGTCGGGCAGTCGCTGGATGTCCGGGTGGGCACGCAGGCCGTCGAGCATGAGTGTCAGGTAGCGGTCCACGCTGCGCTGGGTGAGCTCGGCGCGCAGGCCGGGGATCGGCCGCAGCAGCAGGGCCATCATCAGTGTCAGGTCGCCAGCGTCCACGTCGTGGCGCAGGTCGCCGTCGGCCTGGGCGCGGCGGACGAGCCGGTCGAGGATCTTCAGCAGGGTGTGGCGCAGCCGCCGTTCCTCGGGGTCGGTGTGGAGCTGCTCCCAGGTGCTGGTGAACCAGATCGACAGCCAGGTGGCCAGCCGCAGCTCGGCGGCGGCTCGGCGGATGAAGCGCGACAGCGCCCGCCAGGCGTCCGGCTCCTCGTCCTCGGCGTCGCGCGCGATGGCGACCACGCGGTGGAAGCCGTCCAGCGCGACTCCGCGCACCAGCGCCTCCCGGTCGGGGAAGCGGCGGTAGAGGGTGGCGGTCCCGACGCCGGCGCGGCGGGCCACCTCCTCCATCGGCACCTCGGCGCCGCGCTCGGCGATGAGTGCGCGGGCGGCCTCGATGATCTGCTCGCGGTTGAGCCGGGCGTCGGCCCGGAGCTTGCGGCCGGGACTCTCGTTTTCCACTCCAGCAGTATACGGATGGGTCTCTTTCATTTATGTTAGATAAGTGGCGGATCTTCTTTCACTTAGGAGGCGGAGATGACCATCGACTCGATACTGCGCAGGATCGGTCACCACGGGCCCGTGGCCGCCGACCTGGGGACGCTGTTCGCCCTGCACCGGGCCTGGCGGCAGGCCGTGCCGTACGAGAACCTCGACATCCAGCTCGGCAGGCCGATCAGTCTCGAACCGGACGCGCTGTTCGACAAGCTCGTGCGGCGGCGACGCGGCGGCTACTGCTACGAGCAGAACGCCGGCCTGGCCATGCTGCTGCGCCTCGCGGGCTTCCAGGTGACGATGGTGGAGGCCGGCGTCCTGCGCGCGGCCCGGGGCGAGGCGATGTGGGGCAACCACAACGCGCTGCTGGTCGACCTCGACGGCCGTCGCTGGCTGGCCGACGCGGGCATCGGGGACGGCTTCGTCGAGCCGCTGCCGCTGCGCGAGGGGCCGCACACCCAGGGGGACCTGACGTACCGGCTGGAGCGGCTCGACCCGGACACCTGGCGCTTCCACCACCACCCCGGCGGGACGGTCGCCTCCTACGACTTCCGGCTGTTGCCGCGCGAGATCGCCGACTTCGCCGCTCGCTCCCGGGAGATGTCGACCTCCGCCGAGTCGGCGTACGTCACCACGCTCATGGCCGCCCGGCCGATCGCCGGTCACACGCTGTTACTGCTGTCACGTACGCTGCGACGGCTGGGCGCCGACGGCAGGACGTCCCGGACCATCGGCGACGCGGACGAGTTCGCCAGAACGCTCTCCACGGACTTCCTCGTCCCGCTCGACGACCTCGGCCGGAACGGCGTCGCCCGGCTCTGGCACAAGACAGGCACCCAGGACGACCTGTGGCGCGCACGCGTCAGCGACACTCCCTGAATTCAGTACGGCGCGGGCGCTGTCATCTCCCGTCGACATTCCCATCAAGAGGGGCAGGAGCCGGACGGCCCGGAGCCCATCCACCGATCAGCTGACACGGGCGGCGATGGTCCGCGCGCACGCCAGGGACTCGGTATGCGTCGTGTCCACCTCGACGCCGTAAACCACGCCGTCGTGAACCACGTCCGCCTGCAACGCGGCCATACCCTGGACCCGATCTCCACGTGCGACCTCGCGGCCCGCGGCGACCGCGGCCTCGCATCTCACACCGACCCACAGCACGTCCAGCTCGTCCAGAACCCTCTGCCACCGCCGCTGGGACGAGGCTCCACCGAGAAAGACGTCGTCGATGACGACCCTGGCGCCGGCACGGGCCATGGCCGCGACGCCCCGCATCCAGGCCGTCTGCAGCGCCATGAAGTCCGCTCCGACGCTCACCCCGCCGTCAGCCGCGATCTCGAGCCCCTCGTCCGACGCCCGCATCCTCGCGGGCATCGCGTCGACGAGCGAATCGACGCCGAACGCCAGCCACGGATCAGGAAGAACAGCCTGCAGGCACCGGACGATCCCGGACTTCCCCGAGCTGGAACCACCGTTGATGATGATCATCTGAGTCGCCACCTTGCCACGGTAGAGCCTCTCCCACACGGCCCAAAGCGGATTTCGGCCGACCCCGCCCCGCCGTCACGACCCGGCGAACGTTGCCGCCGCGAGGTCGGGGCGTCCGGTGGCGTCAAGATTTCGGTGCGGGCAGGTAGAGATCCGGTCCGCGGCTCCGACTCCCTACCGAGCGGGTCCCATTCAGGGGGCCGCCGGAACAGGAGCGAAGCGACATGACAAAGGTGACGGCACAGATGTCGGTCTCACTCGACGGCCACTACGCCGGCCCGCGACACAGCGGCGAGGCGAGGGACTGGCTGGAGTCGGCGGAGGCCGCGGGCTTCTTCCGGGTCACCCGGTGGGTGATCGACGCCGCGGCCTGGCGTGAACGGCAGGGCTTCGCGGGCGGCGAACGGGACGTCAACTCCGACATCATGGCCGAGACGTTCGAGGCCGCCGGGGCCTACGTCATGGGTCGGAACATGGCGGACGGAGGCGAGGTCCCCTGGGGTGACGAGCCGCCGTTTCGCGCGCCGGTGTTCGTCGTGACCCACCGCCCCCGCGAGACCTTGGTGCGTCAGGGCGGGACGAGCTTCACCTACGTGACCGACGGCATCGCCAGTGCCGTGGAGCAGGCACGCGCCGCCGCGGGGGACAAGAACGTGGCGGTCGCCGGAGGGGGCACCCTGCTGCGCCAGGTCATCCAGGCCGGTCTGCTGGACGAACTGGAACTGCACATCGTCCCGACCGTGCTCGGCAGGGGGATGCGCCTGCTCGACGCCGACCTTGGTGCGGGCCTCGGTCTCGACCTCGCGGAGAAGGAGGCGATCGAGCTCACGCCCACCAGGGTGATCCACACCCCCGAGGTCACGCACATCCGCTACACCGTCAACGGGCGGGCCGCCCTCGTCCTCGACGACCGCGGTAGTGGCAGCGGAATGAACGCCCCGTAACCCTCCAGATCGATCAGCACGCCTTCCTGGCGTACCGGTGGTCATAGGCTGCCGGGATGAGCCGTACTCGGCGGGCCGTCGGCGCCGTCGTGGGATCCGCGGTGGGCGCCCCTTTCGAGTTCGGGCTCTCCGGGCCACGCGTCGCTGTGTCCGACTGGCGCATACCGTCGACGAGGAAGAAGAAGCGATATGAGTGAGCGAGAGAGCTGGCAGGAGCTCAGAGATCGCCGGATGGCCGAGCCGGGTGCGGCTGAGGCTTACGAGGCCACGCGTCTCGCCCATGAGCTGGGCAAGACGGTCCGGGCCATGCGTGAGGGGCGGGGGGTGGAACCAGGACGAGCGGGTGCTGCGCCTGCCGGAGCCGGTTGATTTCGCACGTCGCCTGGCGGGGTGAACGACCGGCGACGACCGTCAGGGACTTTCCTGGCCGCCGGTTTCCGCCCGTACGCCGAAGGGGTTGTCGATGGCGTACCTCCAGTACCCGTCCTGCCCGCGTCGGGCGACGTCGGTCGCGGTGCCCTGGATGTGCACGGGCCGGCCGTCGCGGGACGTGCCGTCGATGACCCAGTCGACGATCAGCAGGGCGAGGTCGCCCGTGGTGTAGACGTGCCGTGGCCGGACGGTGATCGGCAGTCCCAGGGCCAGGAACCGGCCGTTGGCGGCGTCGATCTGCTGTCCGGTCAGCGGTGAGCCCGGCTCCGGGACGAACACGGCTCCGCTTTCGTAGACCTCCGCCACCGCCTCCGCGTCACCGTGGTTGAAGCGCTCGGCGAAGACCGCGGGCACGTCCTCGGGGCGTTCGGCCAGCTGTCGCATCATCGACCTGTTTCCTTCCGGTCGGGTAGAAATCGCGGTCAGGTAGACATCGCGGTCAGGTAGAAACCAGTCAGACGCGGCAACGCTAGGAGGTGCCTTCGTGGCTCACCAAACGGTTGGTTTCCCGGGCCTGCCCGACGACCCTCGCGCGAGCGTCACCGAACCCACCCCGTCATGCCCGGTGGAGATCACTCTGGCGACCCTGCACGGGCGCTGGACGACCCTGCTCATTCGTGAGCTGCTGCGGGGCGACCGTACGTTCAGCGAGCTTCGCCAGGCGCTGCCCGCGCTGTCGGACAAGGTGCTGTCCGATCGGCTGGCGCACCTGACCGCGGCAGGCGTGCTCGATCGCCACCGCCGGCCCGACTGGCCGCCCCGGGTGCGCTACAGCCTCACCTCCCACGGGCGTGACCTCGGCCCCGTCCTCCAGGCGATGTGGGACTGGGGTGCGCGGCACCGGCCGCCAGGCACGTGAATCGCTTTGATCGCCGTCGCCCTCGCCGGTCTGCTCCTGGAGGAACGACCGTGACCGCCCATGGCACGCTCGCTCGGCCGAGCGACTTCCATTGCAAAACCGCTTCAGGGGCGGGGAGACTCGCGGTGCCAGGTCTTGCTCCAGCCGCGACCGGAATGGCCCCCGGCCGCCGCCCGGCATTTGGGGCAGACCCGCCGTATCTCCTCGGCGGCACCGCCTGACTCGGGGAACACGTCCGTCCACGGAACGTGGTGGAACCGCCGCAGCCGCGACCGGCTCAGAGCCAGGCCGCACAACGTCTGGTTGGTTCCCGGCCGCCAGGCGTGAGCCTCACCCGCCGGCAACCGCGTGCCGTCCTCGTCCTTCCATTCACCGGAAGCCGCGACCGAGGGTTCGCCACGTGCCCGCATGGTCTGTCTCCTTTCCGCATCCACCTTTCCCTGCCCACAAGGGGCGTCATGTCCTGCGGACGGTACGGAAAACTTCGTCACGCCACTGCGGCGGTCGTTGCGTCGATCCCGGTCGTCTTCACCGCGATGAGCGACGACCTGGCCGCTACCGTGCCGATGACATGAGGACCGACACCTCCCAGACTCGTTGGAGCATCGGTCCGTCCCGCCGGGCACCCCGGAACGGCCACGCTGAATTTGTCCGTCTGAGCTGAGTGCCGGACGTGGTCGGGGCCGCATCCGGGAGCCTCAGGTAGCGGTGTCCATCATGGCGCGGAGGATTCGGGTCAGCGCGGCGACATCCTCCGGGGCAAGGCCGGAGACCAGGCGCTTCAGGGTCGCCGCGTGGTCGGTGAGCGTGGCGTCGATGATCCGCCGGCCTTCGCCGGTCAGCGTGACCCGGAAGCTGCGGCGGTCGGCGGGGTCGAGACTCCGCTCGACCAGGCCGGCGGTCTCCAGCCGGTCCAGCCGGCTGGTCATGCCCGCACGCGACATCATCAGGGTCGCCGACAACTCCGAGGGGATCAGCGAGTACGGCGGGCCGGAGCGGCGGAGCGCGGCGAGCACGTCGAACTCCCCGCGTCCGAGACCGTGACGGGCGAGCATGCCGTCCACCTGCGTCTCCACGACGCGGGTGAGCAACGCCAGGCGGCCGAGGACGTCCATGGCCGAGAGATCCAGATCGGGGCGTTCGCGCCGCCACTGGTCGAGGATCGCGTCGATCGCGTCTCCCGGGCCGGTGTCGGCCTCTCCTGTCATGTCATCGGATTCTATTCGACAGAAGATAGTTAGCAGTCGTACTATCCGATCACGAACTAGTTTTGAGGAGCGCCGAGTGACAGAGACCGATTCCAGCCACGGCCGGCCGGTGCTGGTGCGGGCGGGCGAGGCCGAGATCCTCGGCGACCCGCCGAACACGATGGAACTGCTGGCGGACGCCGAGACGACGGGCAGGCTGGTCAGCGCGATCCGCACCAAGATCGGGAAGGACACGGACGGGCCACCGCCGCACTACCACAACGGGGCGCCGGAGATCTTTTACATCGTCGACGGCGGCCTGCACGTCCTCACCGGCGACCAGGTCGTCACGGTCGAGACCGGCGACTTCCTGCTCGTGCCGCCCCGGACCCCGCACGCGTTCAGCACCCCCGCGCACACCGGCGTGGACATGCTGATCTTCAAGCCGGGAGCCGAGCGATTCGACTACTTCCGGCTGGGAGACCGCGTGCGCCGCGGGGAGGCGAGCCCACAGGAGATCCTCGGCTCACAGGACCGCTTCGACAACCACTTCCACGACAGTCCGGTCTGGCGCCGCTTCCGTGACGGCCGGGCGCGGGACCGTCTCCTCACCCTGCCGACCCACCACGACACGGCTTCGCCACCCCATCGCGACGCGACTCCGTCACCCCCATCACGGCGCGGTCCCCGTCCCTGACATGCGTGCCACGGAGGGAAACGCACGGTGGAGGTGACGGCACATCCCGTCGATCGTGCCGGCGGTCTCGTCGCTGATCGGTGGCGCCGCCAAGCTCGTGGGCGCGCGCCATGCGCGACGATGCCGAGGCGGGTCGCGTTTGTGTCGGTGGTGGCCGTTACAGTCGCCGATCACTGTTGCCCTTTTGCCGAGGACTGCCGAGGAGACCGCATGACCGAGCCCGACGTGACGATGGCCAGGATCGGCCAAGGTGTCGAGCTGGGCCGGCGGGGTGAACGAGAGGCCGCCCGGAAGCTGTTCTCCGAGCTGTGGGAGGAGATCGGTGTGACGGGCGACCCCCTGCACCGGTGCGCTCTCGCTCACTGGATGGCCGACGTCCAGGACGAGGTGAAGGAGGAACTGCTCTGGGATCTGCGCGCCCTGGAGGCTGCCGACCTGGTCACCGACGAGCGGGCTCAGCAGGCGGGTGTCGCCGGTCCCGTGAGCGGTTTCTACCCTTCCCTGCACCTCAACCTGGGTGACGCCTACCGCAGGTTCGGCGACCTCGACCGGGCGCGCGACCACCTCGAACGCGGGCGTGCCGCCGTTGGCGCACTCGGTGACGACGGGTACGGGCAGATGATCAGGCAGGGCCTGGACCGGCTCGCCGGGCGGCTGTCAGCCGGTTAGACGAGTGAGCCCCGAGCCCGATCGGTGATCGGGTGGCGGGCCGGGCGGTGGCCCGGTCGTGCCGGATGGCGGCGGTCGGTACCAGGACGCGCCCCAGGTCACCCGGCGTGGCAAGGGCCCGACCAATGGAGGCAGATGGGAAGCCGGCTCTTCGCATCGAGCACCACCCGGCCGCCCAGCGGTTCCCGGAGCCGGACGACGCCCTCGCCGGATGCGCCGACGCCCGCGCACAGGCCGTTCCTGCGCTCGCGAATCTCGATTCCGAGGACCACGACGTCGGGCCGCTCGTCGGTCCGCAGGTGCACGGTCGGCGTATCTCGGCTGTCGCAGACGCCATAGAGGTAGCTCACCCGCAGCGTGCGCTCGTCGAGCACCTCGAAACCGCGGAAGTCGGGAGCCAGGTGGTCACCGACCGCGTCCTCGACGGTGCCGAGCGTGGCCCGGTCGACCGCGACGTGATCGATCGGGCCGGGCAGGTTGGAGAAGTACAGCCGCCACGCCGGGACGGTGGCCATGCCGCGCAGGGTCCGCAGGCGCATGGTCGTGAAGATGGCGGCGGTCATCTTGTATGCCAGATCGTCCCGGACGGAAGCCTCCATCTCGAAGGGGGACAGTGCGATCAGCGCCTGACGTGCGCCGATCACGGGGACCCGCATGGTGGAGCCGTCATCCCAGTGAATCCGCGCCTCCTCGGGAATCGCGGGGAGCGGGCCGGCCACGGCGAAGCCGTACTCCTCGTCACTCGAGATCTGCTCCTCCACGTCGTGCGGCATCTGGCTCAGGTCCTCCGTCGGGACGAAGCCGTCGCGCCAGATCTCCGCCGCGCCGCTGGTCCGCCAGGTCCAGACGGCGCGGGCGGCGTGGTCATCGAAGGTGAACTGTCCGACGAGGAGGTGGCCGCTGCTGAGAAGCAGGGTCACCATCAGGAGCGTCAGGAGTAATCGCAGCATCCGAAGATTATCGAGGCCCCCAGGGCCGCCGCGATGATCGTACGGTCGGGTGTATGAGCGTCGAAGATCGGAAGACCGACGGCGAGGGGAAGCGCGCCCGTCGTGCAGGGCGCCGGGCGTGGGGACGGGACACGCCGGACGGAAGCTCCGGCGAGCCTTCGAAGTCACGGCCGCGCGGGTGGGTTCTCGCGTCGGCCGGCGTGCTGGTGGCGGGGCTGACGGCGTTCCCCGCCGTGGTGCCCAACACCGTGGGCAATCTCGGCAGCCTGCTGGAGACCTTCCTGCCCTGGGCCGGCCTGGCCGTTCCGGTGCTGCTGGGTCTGGCGCTGCTGCGCCGCTCGGCCCTCGCGACGGTGTCCCTGGTGCTGCCCGCGGCGGTCTGGGCCGTGGTGTTCGGCGGGCGGGCGTTGCCCGCCGACCGGGCGGCGGGGGGCGACCTGACCGTGCTCCAGCACAACGTCGGCGAGGAGAATCCCGACCATGAGGGGACCGCGCTGGCCCTGGTACGGGCCGGGGCCGACCTCGTCGCCCTGGAGGAGCTGACGCCCGCCGTCCGGCCCGTCTACGAGAACGCCCTCGCGTCCGGCCACCCCCACCGCGCGGTCGCGGGCACCGTCGGCCTCTGGTCCAGGTATCCCCTGGCGGACCCGCGGCCGGTGGACATCAGGCCCGCGGGCGTCGGGCTCGACTGGAACCGCGGGCTGCGGGTCACCGCGCGGACGCCGCACGGGGACGTGGCCGTGTACGTCGCCCACCTTCCCTCGATCCGCATCCGGCCGCCGGACGGTTTCGGGTCAGGCCGCAGGGACGAGAGCGCCGCCAAGCTGGGGGCGGCCGTCGCCTCGGAGAAGCTGGACAGGGTCGTCCTGCTGGGCGACCTCAACGGCACCCTCGACGACCGTGGCCTGGCCCCGCTCACCTCCCGGATGGTCTCGACGCGGAGGGGGTTCGGTTTCAGCTGGCCCGCCGCCCTCCCTCTCGCCCGGATCGACCACGTCATGACCCGTACGGCGATCCCCGTCGCGGCCTGGACCCTGCCCGCCACCGGCAGCGACCACCTGCCGCTCGTCGCCCGCGTCGATCTCTGACGCCCGCGAGAGGCCGTGTCGATGCCGTTCACCCCGTTCACGCCGTTCATGCCGTTCACGCCGTTCGCTTCGGGCTCCGGCCCCGCCGGTGACGGGATCCGCGCCCTTCCGGGAGGCCGGGCCGTCAGGCCTCGGCGATCCGGGCTTGGTTATGCTCGGGCGGTGAGCTCCCCGAGAACGCTCGTGCTGTGGGACATCGACCACACGCTGATCGACGCCGGCGGTGTCACCGCCGACACCTACGACCACGCGTTGCACGCCACCACCGGCCGCCGGATGGAGCACTCGGTGCAGGTGGCCGGGCGGACCGAGCGGGCGATCATCACCGAGATCTTCCAGGCGCACGACGTCGAGGTGTCGGACCGGCTCCTCGACTCCTTCTACGTCGCCCTCGCCGAGGCGTTCGTCGTGCGCGAGGCCGTCATGCGGGAACGCGGCCGGGCCCTGTCCGGAGCGCGTGAGGCGCTCGCGGCGCTGGCGGAACGCCGGGACGTGGTGCAGTCGGTGCTCACCGGCAACACCGAGCCGGTCTCGATCGGCAAGCTCACCGTGTTCGGGCTGGAGGGCTTCGTGGACTTCGAGGTGGGCGCGTACGGCACCGACCACGAGGACCGCGCCGCGCTGGTGGCCCTCGCGCAGCGGCGCGCCGCCGGCAAGTACGGGGAGCCCTTCACCGCGCGCAACACCGTGCTGATCGGCGACACGCCGAACGACGTCCGCGCCGGTCATGAGGGCGGAGCGAGGGTGATCGCGGTGGCCACCGGCTTCAACGACGCGAGCGTCCTGGGCGAGGCCGGTCCGGAGCTGGTGCTGGGGGATCTCGCCGACACCGACGCCGTCGTACGGTCCGTGCTGGGCGTGCCGGACCGGGCGAGCGGCGACCGTTAGACCGAGACGGCCGTAACGGCCCGCACCACCGACCACCGGCCTGCTTCCGAGGGGCCTGCCCGGCTCGGTCCCCCGGCCGGGGAGCCGGCGGGGGAACCGGTCAGTCCTGTACGGGACGAGCCGGAGCCACGCGGGGTCAAGCCGGGGTCACGCGGGGACCGGATCAGTGCGGCGAGCCGGTGGACACCGCCCCGGTGTCGATGAGACGGACCAGTTCCGGAAGGACGGTGCCCAGGGGGGCGTCGACGGTGAGGGCCGCGTAGTCGTCGCCTCGGGTCGGGCCCTGGTTCACGATCGCCACGGGGATGCCGAGTTTCGCGGCGTGCAGCACGAACCGGCGGCCCGACATCACCGTCAGCGACGACCCGAGGACCAGGAGCAGGCGCGCGCCCTCCACGAGCGCGTAGCACTCGCGCACCCGCTCCGCCGGGACGGTCTCCCCGAAGAAGACGACGTCGGGCTTCAGCATGCCCTCCTCGCACGCCCGGCACCCGACCACCTGGAAATCGTCGATCTCCTCGTCCGGCAGCTCGACGTCACCGTCCGGGTTGATCGCGGTGGGCCGGGCGCCGAACCGCGGGTTCGCCTGGGTCAGGCGACGGTCCAGCTCCTCGCGCGGGCTGGAGTGGCCGCAGTCCAGGCAGACCACGTCCCGCAGGTTGCCGTGCAGCTCGATGACGGAACGGGCGCCGCCCGCCTGGTGCAGGCCGTCGACGTTCTGCGTCACGATTCCGGACACCAGGCCCCGCCGCTGGAGGGACGCGACCGCGTGGTGGCCGCTGTTCGGCGCGGCCCGGGTCATCGCCCGCCACCCGATGTAACTTCGGGCCCAGTAGCGCCGCCTGGCCACCGGGTCGCCGGTGAACGTCTGGTAGGTCATGGGGGTGTGCCGGGTCAGGGTGCCGCCCGGTCCTCGATAGTCGGGGATCCCCGACTCCGTCGATATCCCGGCGCCGCTCAGCACCACAACGTCACCCTCGGCCAGCAGTCCCGCCAGCGTGCTCGTACCGTCGCTCACCCCTCCATGCTGCCCCACCCGCACGGGCGGGGCGGCCTCGGGTCCTGCCCGCCGCCCACCGTCCAGGCGGCCCCGTACGGGTGCCCGGTCCGTGGACCCGGTGGTGGTGATCGTGCCGACCTCGCTTGACCGATCACCGTGCTCGGGGCTCCACCCCTCGTACCGCGCGGGAGGGAACGGCACGCGCGTCTTGGCGGGCATCCGTATCGAGGAGGTGAGAACCTTGCCGGAAACTGTCATTGGAACGAGTCAATGGCGTCATGGGCATTGTTCGCGGCCGGGATTACTGTGACGGCGTGATGGGATTCGAGATCGAACTGGACAGGCGCGTCACCAACGCCGACGGAGGGATGTTCGACGGCGACGAATTGCTCGCCGGTTTCAAGGAAGGCCGGTTCCGGCTCCTGACCGACGCCCGCGACGCGGACGAGGTGAAAGACAGCGGTGAATCCATCGACTACTCGAACGTCGAGTTCGTCACCGACCCGTTCGACCAGTTGGCGCCGGGTGACCCGGTCGGTCCCTTGCTGGCCGGACTCAGAGGGGTCGCCGACGTGCTGTACTCCCCGAAGGGGAGGACCTCCCTGGTAAAACTACTGTCGTTGCAGAAACTCGGTTTCTGGGTGACCCGAACCAATGGTGCCGGAGCTTTCGTCGAATCCGACCTCAGGATCGCGGGACCCAAAAAGAAGGTCTACATGGTGTCCGACAAAGGGGTGGAAAACCTTTTCGTGCACTATACGGTCGGGGTTCCGATCGGCAAGCTCGACGAAGCCCTGCGTTGGATCGGGCAGAAGGCGCGCGCGGTGGGCAAACGCCCCTTCGCCAAGATCAGCTGTGTTCGCGCGGCACATGCCGGGACCGCGGCCGAGATCATGTTCACCCAGTGGGCCGGGCGAAGGCAGATCACCGTGACGGAGGAGGAGCGCACCACGCTCCGCGGATTCGTCGCCCTGGTGTACACCCAGGTCGCCGCGATCATCGATCACTCGTACGTGGAGGGTGCGGGACAGATCAAGAACAAGGCCGTCGCGCTGTCGCGCGTCCCTTTGCGAGAGGTGGCGAAGACGCTCCCCGAACAGGTGCAGTGGTTCCTCAAGGAACAGGCGTTCGCCACCCTGCTCGCGGACACGGACGACGCGGAGCTGAAGGATCTGAATGCGTTCGTCGCCGTGCAGGTCGCGAGCGCGCAGCGGCACAGGGAGCAGCGGTACGCCGACGCCGAGGCCGACCTCGCCACGATCCTGGCCGACATCGCGGCGGCCGAGGCCAAGAATTCCGATGACCCGGAGGACGCCTGGGATCTCTCGGAATTGAGGGCGAGCGCACGCGATATCACTCTCAATCGCGACTATGTCGACCAGGCTCTGAACGAATGGCAGAACCTGGCGGGATTCCTGCCCTCGTACAAGAAGGTCTACCAGGAACAGCAGGACCCGAAATTCGGATTCCCGTGGTCGATTCTGGATGACGCGCTCGTCCCGGCGCTTGAGGGCAGGGCGATCAGTGCCGCGCCGACCGGTAGGGAATCACCCGGGGACCTGTTCGAGGCCGGCGCGCCCGAGGGGAGCGAGAACGGTCCCGACGGCGGCCCGATACGTGACCTGGAAACCCTGACGACATGCAATCCCGAGGAAGATGAGGACACTGCGATATCGGAGGTGAACCGGCTGACGGTGGGCGCGTTTTTGAACAGCGCGCTGCTCCTTCCCGGCGTGCCCACCGTTTCCGTGGAGCGGGTCTTCGGCGGGATGAAGGAGATCCACGAACCGGACCACTACCTGGCCGGCGGCGTGTCATACCGCCTCGTCCCCCTCGAACTCCGCGCCCACGGCGACGAGGAGGTGAACTGGAAGCAACTGGAGGTCGATATCCGGGAGATCATCGGCTTCTCTCACACGCTGTTCCCGGCTCCTCCGCCAGTCCATGCCCCGGTTCACGCTCCGGTCCATCCCCCCGCGCAGCCCCCTGGTCAAGCCGGCGCCGGCAAGCGCCAGGCCACCGACCCCCCGGCGGGTGCCACACCACCGCCGACGAAGATCATCAGAATCAACCAGGACACGCCGATGGTGACGGAGAACGACCATCCGCAATAGCGGCGCCGGTGTCGTGAATCCTCCGGGCCGCCCGGCGTGACGGGGACGGGCGGGCACCGGGCGAATCGCCCGGTGCCCGCCCTCACCCGATCGGCCGGCTTCCGGTACGTGGTGCGGTCGCGAGCTCGCGGAGTCCGTCATGTGCCGGTGTGGTCGTCGCCCCGTACGAGCAGCGTGCCGAACGCGACGGTGAAGAAGGAGTCGAAGGCGCTCGCCGAACGGTCGGCGCGGGCCACGACGAGGGTGCCCTCCCAGGCGCCGAGAAGGAAGCGGGCCGTCGCCTCAGGGTCGAGATCGGGGCGTACCGATCCGGCGCGCCGGGCCTCGGTGAGCGTCGCCGCGATCAGGGCGGTCCACTGCTGGAAACTCTGGTGCACGGCCGTGCGGATGACGTCGCTGCGATCGGCGATCTCGGCGCCGAAGTTACCGATGAGGCATCCCCGGGTGAATCCGTGCCGCACGGTCTCGTCGCGGAGGAACTCGAAGTGCCTGCGCAGACGGGTGAGGGGTTCGACCTCGCCGTCGGCGAGATCCTCCATGCGGAGCCCCGCGCCGTAGTGTTCCAGGGCGACGACGGCGAGGGCCTCCTTGCTGTCGAAGTGGTTGTAGAAGGACCCCTTCGGCGTGCCGGCCGCGTCGGTGATGTCCTTCACCCCGGCCGCGTTGTAGCCCCGGATGTGGAACTGCTCCAGCGCGGCCCCGACGATCTCCGCGCGCATGCTCTTCCTGGCCATGGTCGCCCCCTCACCCCCAATATGTCCGGTCGTCTTGGGTGCCGTCAAACCGGGGAGGCGACAGCGCCCACCGCGACATGACGCTGTTGACACTTTTAAGACGACCGGTCATATTGAAAACGCCCGGGGTACCTCCGGGACCGTTTCGCCGGCCGCCACGGTCGCGAAGCGGGCACGAACCCCTGTGAGGAGAACGATGTCCACCTACCGTGCCTTCGAAGTGACCGGATCGCGGAAGTTCGAGCTCGTGACCCGCGAGCTCCGGCAGCCGCCCGTGGGGCAGGTCCGGATCCGGGTCGAGAGCTGCGGGGTCTGTCACACCGACTTCCTCGCCGTCGAAGGAGTCCGGGCCGACCCGGAACGGCCCGTCGTCCCCGGCCACGAGATCGTCGGCGTCATCGACGCGGTGGGCGAGGGCGTGACCGGCTGGCGGGTGGGGGACCGGGTGGGCGTCGGGTTCCTGGGCGGTCAGTGCGGCGAGTGCGACCCCTGCCGGAGGGGTGACTTCGTCAACTGCGCGAACCAGCACCAGGTGGGGACCACCGTGGACGGCGGCTACGCCGAGGTCGTCTTCGCCAGGGGAAGCGGGCTCGTACGCATTCCGGAGGGCATGAGCTCCGTCGAGGCGGCGCCGCTGCTGTGCGCCGGTCTCACGACGTTCAAGGCGTTGCAGCAGGTGGACGGCCCCCCGGGAGCTCTGGTGGCCATCCAGGGGATCGGGGGTCTCGGCCACCTCGGCCTGCAGTACGCCGCCAAGCTCGGTTACCGCGTGGCCGCCGTCGCCCGGGGAACAGGCAAGGCCGCGCTGGCGAGGCAGCTGGGTGCGGACCACTACATCGACAGCTCCCGCGAGGACCCGGGTGCCGCTCTGCGGGAGCTCGGGGGCGCGGCCGCGATCATCGCGACGGCCGCGAGCGGTGCCTCGATGACAGGGCTGGTCACCGGGCTCGCGGCTCGCGGCCGCATGGTGGTCGTCGGAGCCGCCCTCGACCCCATCTCCGTCAACACCGCGGACCTCATCTTCGGGACCCGCACGCTCAGCGGGAGCCTCACCGGCAGCTCGATCGAGAACGAGGACAACCTCGCCTTCAGCGGGCGGCACGGTATCCGCCCGATGATCGAGACCGTGCCGTTGGCGGAGGCGCCGAAGGCGTACGAACGCATGATGAGCGGTGAGGCCCGGTTCCGCGTCGTCCTCGACGTGGCGGCGTGAACCGGGCGGGCGTCTCGATTCGAAAGGACGGCGTTCGCGGAGAGAAAGGCTGTCGAGATCGGGTTCCGGGCTCCGACTCCTTCGTGTGAAAGGGTGCCCCTCTCCGCCTTCCGCGAAAGGGCGCCGCGAGGACACCCGGCCGGGGACACACGTCCGCGGGCCGCGTCTCACCCGGAGGAGAGCCGATGTATCCCGCGAAGGTGGAAAGCCTGAAGTTGCCGGGCGCGCGTCTTCACTACGAGGTGCGGGGCTCCGGCCCCGTCCTGCTGATGATCCCCGCGGGCCCGATGGACGCCGAGGCGTTCGCGGAGGTGGCGGGACTTCTCGCCGGCAGGTACACGGTCGTGACGTACGACACGCGCGGCAACTCGCGCAGCGTCTTCGACGGCCCGCCCGAGGACTGCAGCGTCGCGGACCACGCCGACGACGCGCACCACCTGCTCGCCGCGCTCGGCTCGGAGCCCGCGTACGTGTTCGGCACCAGCAGCGGCGCGCTGATCGGGCTCGACCTGGTGGCCGCGCATCCCGGTCAGGTCCGTGCCCTGGTGGCCCACGAGCCGCCGGTCACGGAGCTGCTCGACGAGGCCGAGCACCATCGCGCCGAGGGGCGGAGGATCCACGAGACCTTCCTCGCGGAAGGGGCCGACGCGGCGCTGGCCTCCATGATCCGGAGCGGCGAGATGGACGGCGACCGGGAGGAACCGGAAGGTCCGGGGCCCGAGGGGGAGCCGGGTCCCGGGACGCCGGAGACGACGGCCCGGATACGGAAGAACGTCGAGTTCTACTTCGCCCACCAGTGGCTGCCGCTCATCGGCCACCTGCCCGACATCGCGGGACTGCGGACCGCGCCGACCAGGATCGTCGTGGCCGGTGGCGTGGAGTCACGGGAACAGGTGGCAGGTCGGGCGGCGGCGGCCCTGGCCGGGCGTCTCGGCACCACCGTCGTGGACTTCCCCGGTGACCACGGGGGCGGCCTCGCGGACCGGCCCGCCGAGTTCGCCGAGAGGCTCCACTCGGTTCTCGCCGGCGGGGAGGAACGGTACGCGGCTCGCGGCTCGTCGGGGCCGTCCTAGCCGGCCGGCGGCGGGGTGGGCGCGGGGTCCCTGTGGTTGCGCCCGGGGACGCGGGTGTCGGTGGTCATGCGGTCTCCTTCGTCATGCCGGGCGGAACAGCGGGCTCGGTGTCCGCCGCTCCGGCTGACGCCGAGCCGTGCAGGCGTTCCCCCTGGTCGTCGAGCTGCCCGTCGAGGCGCTTGCGGAGCAGCCCGACCCAGGAGGCGGGCAGCACCTCGGGGTGGTCGAGCAGGCGCCGGGCGGCAGCCCGGTCGGCGCGGTCGACGTTGAGCACGCGGTGCGCCTCGGCGGCGGTGATGCCGTGGCCGGGACGGAACAGTAGGTCGAGGCCGTCACCGGCCTCCAGCCGGCCGGGGCGCAGCACCCGGCAGTAGAAACCGGTCCTGCCGCTGCGCTGGGTCAGGACGGCCAGGCCCGCGATGCCGTGGTGGGCGGCCAGCTTGTAGCAGGGCCTGCGCGGCTGGGTCACCTGCAGCACGGCGGTGCCGACGGCGTAGACCGAGCCCAGCACGGCGTCGTCCTCCACGATCCCGGAGATCGTGAGGTTCTCCCCGAACGCGGGCGGGGTGAGGTGACCGATCCGCCGGGCCCATGCCCGATAGTGCTCGACGGGGTAGAGCAGGAGCGCCTTGTCCGGACCGCCGTGGTGTTTCCGGTCCCCCTGCTCGTCGCCCGTCACGCCGAGCCGGGTGACCTCGACCGGCCCGTGGACGGGGCTCTTCCCGATGCCCGACGCCACGGTGCGTCCGTGCCAGGGCAGGGGGCGCACGACCCCGGTGGACACGACCAGCACCCGTCCGGCGGTCACCACCGCTCACCTGCCGTGGCCGGCGGGTGCTCGGCCCAGCTGGGCATTCGCCCTTCGGTGCCGGCCGCGGGCAGCGCCGGCGTGATCGGGCCAGGGCCCTCGAACGGGACGTGCCTGCTCACCACCGCGTGCATACGGGCCTCCTCTTGGTCGGGCCGATTTCGTTGGGCCGCTTCGGGGAAGCGGTACGCGCCAGGGGCTGACGGGGCGGGACGCGGGCGGCGGGCGAGTCGCCCGCAGCCCGCCCCCGCCTGGTCAGCCGGCCTTGCGCAGGGCGACCTTCGGGAAGTCGACGGGGACCGACAGTGCGACGTTGACGTAGTTGGTGAAGAGGTTGAGCGCGACGTGCGCCACCAGCTCCACGATCTCCTCGTCGTCGAAGCCGGCCGCGCGCAGCGCTTCGACGTCGGAGTCGGTCACCTGCGCGCGGTCCTCCACCAGCTTGGCGGCGAATCCGAGCGCGGCGCCGACGCGTGGGTCGTGCGAGTGGCCCTCCTGGGCCCGGCTCATGTCCTCCGCGGAGACGCCGGCCTTGCGGCCCAGGGCGGTGTGGGCGGCCAGGCAGTACTCGCAGCTGTTGCGGTCGGCGACGAGCACGGCGATCTGCTCGCCGAGCCGGGCGCCCAGGCGCCCGCCGCCGAGGGCTCCGAAGCCGGCCCACATCATCTTGAGCGCGGCCGGCGAGTTGGCGACGGCCTTGAACATGGCCGGCGTCGTGCCGAATGTCGCGGTGATGTCGTCCAGCAGAGGCTTGGACTCGTCGGTAGCGCCCTGAGCGTCGATCAGTTTGACACGGGACATCGGGTGGTGCTCCTGTCATCATCATCGAAGATGGGTGAGGTGCCGTGAACGTGCACTGCCTGCGCGCACGTCTGAATGTCGAGACCGGAGGTCTCACGGTCGTAATTGAGGCCGGGCACCAGAAACGTCGCGACGTGGGCATGGCGAACAGAGTCCGCGCAGGTGGCCGCCCTGGAAACGCTTGGCTCAATCAACCGTTAGCAGTACTATCAATGCTGAACGGTGCCACGTCAAGCCAAAGTTAGGAGTGCTAAACATGACTGAGGGCTTCGACGCGATCAGCGAGCCTGTCGCCAGGCGCGTGACGAGCGGCCTCTCCAAGATCGGCATGGTGCTCCGGAGCAGGGCATGGAAGGGGGCCGGGCCCGCGGGCGTGACACCGACCCAGGCGCAGGCCCTGGAGCTGCTGCGCGGGCGGCCGACGAGTCTCGGCAGCCTCGCCGCCCGCCTGGGCGTCTCGGCCGCGACCGCGAGCAACGCCGTGGGCACGCTCGTGGACAAAGGACTCGTGGTGAAGGAGCCCGGGGCGAACAAGCGATCCGTGACCCTGCGTCTCACCCCGGCCGGCGAAACCACGGCGGATCGGGCGAGCGAGTGGCCCGGCTTCCTGAGCGGCGCCGTCGAAACGCTCGACTCCCGCGAACAGACCGCCATGTTACGGTCGCTGATCAAGCTGATCCGTACGTTGCAGCAGAACGGCGACATCCCGCCACAACGCATCTGCGTCACCTGCCGCTTCTTCCAGCCGTACGTCCACGCGGACTCCGCGAACCCTCACCACTGCGACTACCTGAACGAACCGTTCGGGGATCGGCATCTGCGCCTGGACTGCGCCGAGCAGGCCGACGCCTCCCCCGAGCAACAACAGCTCGCCTGGCAGCGCTTCACCTCCGCGTGGACGGCCTAGATCACGGTTCGTCGCTCCAGCGGAACCATGCCTCGCCGTTCTGGATGTGAAGCAGGAACTCTGTCACCGGACGATGAGGTCCTATCAGGCGCACCGCTCGCGTGATCTCGTCATAGATCGCTTCCCACCGCTCGTAGTCCTCGTCGAGAGTGTCGAGCAACGCTAGTTCCTGCTGGAACAGCGGTTCCACGTCAGGGAACGCGGGCCCGGCAACGAACCGGCCGCTGAGCCACGGTCCATCCGCGTCCACGATCGTGATCTCGCCGACCAGGTCGTCCTGACGCATCAATCGCCATACCTCGCCACTGGAGCCCACGTACCCGGCCGATCAGGTTGTCGGCCAGGCGTACTCGAACTCGGGCAGTTCGAAACCCTGCGGGAAACGGCACATCCGCTCGTCCGTGCGGCGGGCGCCGTGTCGTTCGTAAAAGGCGATGGCGCGCGTGTTCGCACGGAGCACCTCCAGATAAACCTCCCTGCCGGGGTGCTCGTCCGCCGCCCATGCCAGCCCTCGCCGCAGCAGTTGCGTTCCGATGCCTGAACCGGTGCTCCCCGGCCGCACGTGGAGGTTGTCAAGGAGGATCCGCCCGCCGGGAGCCGGAAGCAGGTAGACGAAGCCGGCCAGCTCTCCATCGCCGTCGCGAGCGACGAACAGCCCCGATCCCCGTACGGGCGAAGCCAGCCGTTCCCGCCACAACACCAGCCGATCGTCGGCCAGGGGTCCGTTCAGGAAGCCGTCGGGCATGATCCCCGCGTACGCCGAACGCCAGCTGTCCACGTGCAGAGCAACGATGGGGAAAATGTCATCAGCTATGCCGCTCCTCATTTGCATGGCAGAGAGCGTCCCATATAGGACGAAATGAGACGTGCGGTGCCCTGGAGGGTGACCGTCCAGCGGTGACCTGCCGAGCCGAATGGTCGGCGCTGAGGCAATCCCATGCTCTGAACCTCATGCGGGCCCTGGCTCGGGGTGCGTCAGAGGAAGTCGCCGGCGTGGTCGGCCGCCCACCGCCGGAACGGGGTGGCCGGCCGCCCGGTGAGTTCCTCCACCGTGGAGGTGGCCGGCTCGGGGGAGGTCACCATCTGCGCGTACGCGTCGATCATTTCCTCCGCCGCCGCGGGCGGCCAGCCCTGGTCGAGCAGCCCGCGCAACGCGACCTCGGGTGAGAGCTCCTCCCAGCGGACCGGCCGGCCGACGGCCTCGCCGATGACGGTCACCTGCTCGACCTGGGTCAGGGTCTCGGGGCCGCTCAGCACGTACCTCGCCCCGGCGTGGCCGGTGCCGGTGAGCACGCTCACCCCGGCGGCGGCGATGTCACCCTCGTGTATCAGCGCCCTGGAGGCGGCTCCGTGGATCCAGCGGACGGTCCCGGTCTCCCGGATCTGCGAGGCCCACATCAGGGTGTTGGCGGCGAACCCGTCGGGCCGCAGGAACGTCCACTCCAGCCCGGACCGCTCGATCAGCCGCTCGACGAGGGCGTGGGAGCCGAGGATCGAGTCCGGGTCCTGCTCGGGCGCGCCCGGCACGGGGTCGCGGGCGCCGCGTGGTCGGCCGAGAGGGTGGGCCAGACGAGGAACACCGACTCGACCCCGTCCAGGGCGTCGTCCAGCGTGGCGGGGTCGGCCAGGTCGCCGCGTACGACCTCGGCGCCCTCCGGGAGGGTCGCGGACGCGGGGTCGCGGGTCAGCGCGCGCACCGCGACGCCCGCGTCGAGGAGTTGGGACAGGGCCTGCCCGCCGACCTTGCCGGTCGCTCCGGTGACCAGGATCATGTGGATCTCCTTCGATGGTGGGGATGTCCAGGCCAGCCTGCGACCTCACCTTCGGTTGAAGTCAAGCGGACGCGGCGAGGGCCGGACGCGCCCGGGGAGAGGGCCCGGCCGGGCACTCCCGGGCCGGCGGTTCTGTCGGTGTGTCCTGGCACGATGCGGGAACCGGAAGCCCACAGCCACTCCGTACGAGGAGGTTCACATGAGGTTCATGCTGTCGCTGTTCGATCCCGAGGGTTACTGGGACTCGGTCTCCGAGGAGCAGATGGGGGCCGCGCTGGACGAGCACCGGGCGTTCGCCCGGTTCCTCGAGGAGCGCGGGATCCACTTCTCCGGCGAAGCGGTGATGCCGGCGAGGGAGGCCGTGACGCTACGCCCTTCCGATGACGGCGTGCTGGTCGCGAAGGCCCCCTTCGCCGAGCGGAGGCAGGACTTCGCGGGCTTCTACCTCGTCGACTGCGCGGATCTGGACGAGGCCCTGGAGCTCGCCGCGCGCTGTCCGATGGGTGCCGGCGTCGAGGTCAGGCCGGTCTGGGACGCGCCCTCCTGAACCGCCGGGGCGGGTCATGGCGATGACCGGCGGCCGCGCCGGACACCCGCGACGCCCGGCACCACCCGCACGCGTACACCGTGCGGGTGGTGCCGGGCGTGCGGCGGGGTTCAGCGTACGGCGGCCTCCTCGTCGTCCGTGACCACGGCGCCGCTGAACTGCGCCGAGTACAGGCGGTGGTAGGCGCCCCTCGCGGTGAGCAGCTCGTCGTGGGTGCCGTGCTCGACGATGCGCCCCGCGTCCATCACCAGGATGAGGTCCGCGTCGCGGATGGTGGACAGCCGGTGGGCGATGACGAAGCTGGTGCGGTCCGAGCGGAGCGCGGCCATGGCGTGCTGCACCAGGACCTCGGTGCGGGTGTCGACCGAGCTGGTGGCCTCGTCCAGGATGAGCAGGGACGGGTTGGCGAGGAAGGCGCGGGCGATGGTCAGCAGCTGCTTCTCCCCGGCGCTGACGTTGCTCCCCTCCTCGTCGATCACGGTGTCGTAGCCGTCGGGCAGCGTGCGGACGAACCGGTCGACGAACGTGGCGCGCGCGGCGGCCTGGAGTTGCTCCTCGGTGGCCCGCGGGTTGCCGTAGGCGATGTTCTCGCGGATGGTGCCGCCGAACAGCCAGGTGTCCTGGAGCACCATGCCGATGTGCGAGCGCAGGTCGTCGCGGCGCATCGCGGTGATGTCGACGCCGTCGAGGGTGATCCGTCCCGAGTCCAGCTCGTAGAAGCGCATGACGAGGTTGACCAGGGTGGTCTTGCCCGCGCCGGTCGGGCCGACGATCGCGACCGTGTGCCCGGGCTCGGCCACCAGGGACAGGTCCTCGATGAGGGGCTGCTCCGGGTCGTAGCTGAAGGACACGTGCTCGAACTCGACGCGGCCCCGCCTGACGGTGGGAGGCACCGGGACCGCGGGGTCCGGGGCCTGCTCCTCGGCGTCGAGCAGCTCGAAGACGCGCTCGGCCGAGGCCACCCCCGACTGCAGCAGGTTGGCCATCGAGGCGACCTGGGTGAGCGGCTGGGTGAACTGCCGCGAGTACTGGATGAACGCCTGCACGTCGCCCAGGCTCATCGACCCGGTGGCGACCCGCAGGCCGCCGACGACGGCGATGGCGACGTAGTTGAGGTTCCCGATGAACATCATCGTCGGCATGATGATCCCGGAGACGAACTGGGCGCCGAAGCTGGCCTTGAACAGCTCCTCGTTCCGCTGCCTGAACACCTCCTCGACCTCGGGGCGGCGTCCGAACACCTTCACCAGCTCGTGACCGGTGAACGCCTCCTCGATGTGGGCGTTCAGGGTGCCGGTGTGGGCCCACTGCGCCACGAAGTGCTTCTGCGAGCGCTTCGCGATCTGCGCGGTGACGACCATCGACAGCGGGATGGTGATCAGGGCGATCAGCGCGAGCAGCGGCGAGATGAAGAACATCATCGCCAGCACGCCGATCACGGTCAGCAGCGAGGTCAGCAGCTGGCTCATCGTCTGCTGCAGGGTCTGGGACACGTTGTCGATGTCGTTGGTGACCCGGCTGAGCAGCTCGCCGCGCGGCTGGCCGTCGAAGAACCGCAGGGGGAGCCGGTTCAGCTTGTCCTCGACGTCCTCGCGCAGCCGGAACACGGTGCGCTGCACCACGTCGTTGAGCACGTAGCCCTGGATCCAGGCGAAGGCCGACGCCGCGACGTAGATGCCCAGGACCCACAGCAGGACCGTGCCCAGCGCGCCGAAGTCGATGCCCCGGCCCGGTACGAAGTCCTCCAGCCCCGCGAGCAGGTTGGCGAAGTTGTCGTTGCCCGACGCGCGGGCGGCGGCGATCGCCTGCTCGGGGGTCGTGCCGGCGGGCAGCTGCTTGCCGATCACCCCGGTGAAGATCAGGTCCGTCGCGTGGCCGAGGATCTTCGGTCCGATGACGTTCAGCACCACGCTGGTCACGGCGAGGGCGATCACGACGATGAGTTTCGGGCGGTCGGGATCCAGGCGCCGCATCAGCCGACGCGCGGACGGCCCGAAGGTCATCGATTTCTCCGCGGGCATCCCGGCTCCCCCGAAGGGGCCGCGGCCGAAGCCGGGCCCTCCGGCCGGAGGGCCCGGGGGGCGCGGGGGGCGCGGTCGCGTGGTCGTCGTGGGCCGGTCGCTCATGCTGCGGTCTCCGCGGCTAGTTGGGACTCGACGATCTCGAGGTACGTGGGGCAGGAGTCCAGCAGCTCGTCGTGGGTCCCCAGGCCGACGATCACGCCGTCGTCCAGGACGATGATCTGGTCGGCGTCGGCGATGGTGGAGACCCGCTGGCCGACGATGACGACGGCGGCGTCGGCGGTGTGCGGGCGCAGGGCGGCCCGCAGCCGCGCGTCGGTGGCCAGGTCGAGGGCCGAGAACGAGTCGTCGAACAGGTAGATCTCGGGCTTGCTGACCAGCGCCCTGGCGATGGCGAGCCGCTGCCGCTGCCCGCCGGACACGTTCGTGCCGCCCTGCGTGATGGGCGCCTCCAGGCCTTCGGGCATCGCCTCGACGAAGTCGCGGGCCTGGGCGACCTCCAGCGCCTCCCACAGCTCCGCGTCGCTCGCGTCCGGGTTGCCGTACCGCAGGTTGCTCGCGACGGTGCCGCTGAACAGGTACGGTTTCTGCGGCACCAGGCCGATGCGCGTCCAGAGCGTCTGGGGGTCGAGGTCGCGGATGTCGACGCCGCCGACCGACACCGTGCCCGAGGTGGCGTCGAACAGCCGGGGTATCAGGGAGATCAGCGTCGTCTTGCCGGAGCCCGTGCTGCCGATGACGGCGGTGGTCTGTCCCGCGCCCGCGCGGAAGGAGATGCCGGACAGCACCGGTGCCGCCGCCCCCGGGTAGCGGAACTCGACGTCGCGCATCTCCAGCTCGGCGCGCCCGCTCACCTGCCGTACCGGGTCGCGGGGCGGCGTCACCGACGACTCGGTGTCGAGCACCTCGACGATGCGCTCGGCGCAGACCGCGGCGCGCGGGATCATCATCGAGATGAAGGTGGCCATCATCATCGACATGAGGATCTGCATCAGGTACATGAGGAACGCGGTGAGGGCGCCGACCTGCATCTCGCCGCTGTCGACCCGCGCGGCGCCGAACCAGAGCACGGCGATGCTGGAGACGTTGAGGATCAGTATCACGGTCGGGAAGATGAGCGCGGTCAGCCGTCCGACGCGCAGCGACGTGTCGGTCAGCGCCTGGTTGGCCTCGGCGAACCTGCGGGTCTCCTCGCGCTCGCGGACGAAGGCGCGCACCACGCGGATGCCGGTGAGCTGCTCGCGCAGCACCCGGTTGACCGTGTCGATGCGGTCCTGCATCGCGCGGAACTGGGGGACCATGCGGGTGATGATCAGGCCGATCGACACCAGCAGCGCGGGGACGCAGACCAGCATGAGCCAGGACAGGCCGAGGTCCTGGCGCAGGGCCATGATGATGCCGCCGACGCCCATGATCGGCGCGGCGACCAGCATCGTGCAGGTCATCACGACGAGCATCTGGACCTGCTGCACGTCGTTGGTGCCGCGGGTGATCAGCGAGGGGGCCCCGAACTGGGAGACCTCCCTGGCGGAGAACCCGCCGACCTGGTGGAAGACGGCCGAGCGGACGTCCCGCCCGAACCCCATGGCCGCGAGGGAACCGTAGTAGACCGCCGCGATCGCGCAGGCGATCTGCACGAGGGAGACGAGCAGCATCCAGCCGCCGGCGGACAGGATGTAGCCGGTGTCGCCGGTGGCGACGCCCCGGTCGATGATGTCGGCGTTCAGGCTGGGCAGGTACAGGGAGGCGATGGTGCCGACGAGTTGCAGCACCACCACGGCGGTCAGCACCCACGAGTAGGGGCGCAGGTACGTGCGGAGCAGGCGGGTCAGCATGAGGTCTCTTCACGTGGGGTGGCCGGGCGAGGGGCGTCGTGCCGGGGGTCCGGCCGCCGGCCGGTCTCGCCCGTCACCCCGGTAACCGGGATCATGGGGATCTTCTCCAGGGAGGGTCGGGGATCAGCCTGCGATGTGAACCTCGGTTGAGGTCAAGGAGGACGTCGAGGCGAGGGATCGGGTCGAGGCAGGGAGGGCGGGGGTGCCGGGGCCGTCGAGTCGTCGGGGCCGTCGGGGTCAGGGAAGCGGCTCGGGGGCGTCGGGGCGCAGGCGTACCCCGTCGAGCAGCATGGAGACGATCTCCGGGGCGGCCACCGGATCGTTCTCGACGAGCCGGGGATGGGTGAACGCGACGGTCAGCAGGTGCAGCCGGCGCGCCGCCTCGTGCGGTTCGAGCCGCAGCCGGTCGCGGGCGGGTTCGATCAGGTCGGTGAGCGCCTGCTGGATGAGGGCGCTCTCCTCGGAGAGGCTCTGGTGGTTGCGGCCGGCCTCGACGGCTTTCAGCCCGATCGCGTCCACCACGCGGAAGACGCGCGCGGTGCGCCGCTGCAGGATCTCGACCGCCGCCACGAGCCGGACGTCCAGGGGAGCCGTACGGTCGACGGCCTCCAGCTCGTCCAGCAGCGGGGAGGAGTCGAAGGCGCTGGTGACGGCCGCGTTCACGAGCTCGTCCTTGGTGGTGAAGACCCGGAAGATCGTCCCTTCGGCCACGCCCGCGGCCTGCGCGATCTGCCGGGTGCTCACGTCGGGGCCCTCGGCGAGCACGAGCGACAGGGTGGAGGCGATGAGGGCCGCGCGCCGCTCGTCGGGAGGGAGGGGGGCCGCCCGCTGTGAGGTCGAGATCACGTCGTGCATCCTATCCGATGAGTGAGTGAGTTGCTCACTCATTTAAAACGGTCCCGTCGTGCGGCCTGGAAGCGGTCCTGTCGTGCGGTCCTGAAACCGTCCTGTCCCGAGGCCGCGGGGCCGCCGGTGGAGGAGGCTGAAGGTGCGTCTGAGGCCCCTGTGGAAGAAGTGATCTTTTTCCGGCAAATGTAGGAAAAAGCAGCTAGAAAGCCCATCTTTCACCTGATGCGCTGGGCTTCGTCGGCGATCTAACGTCGTGTGGCAGACACCGTGACGTCATCGCGACAGCCGTCTGCCTGTCGGCCAGGAGATCACCCGATGCCCCGTGCCCTCGCCCACCGTCCCTGGGTGCCCGCCGCCACCGAGGATCGCGTCCAGTCCGTCCTGAAGACCGTGACGGACCAGGCCGCCTCCACGGTCCAGAACGAGATCGAAAGACTGGTGGCCGACAACCACCGCATCCACGACGTGGAGTCGGTCAACCTGAACCCGGCCACGAACATCATGAACCCGCGGGCCGAGGCCCTGCTCTCGGCCAACCTCGGGTCGCGGCCGTCACTGGGCTACCCGGGTGAGAAGTACGAGATGGGCCTGGAGGCGATCGAGCAGATCGAGATCGTCGCCGCCGAGCTGGTCGCGGAGGTCTTCGGCGCGCGCTACGCCGAGGTGCGCGTCGGCTCGGGGGCGCTCGCGAACCTCTACACGTTCATGGCCACCTGCGAACCCGGTGACACGATCATCGCCCCTCCGGCGAGCATCGGCGGCCACGTCACCCACCACCAGCCGGGTGCGGCCGGCCTGTACGGGCTGCGGATCGTTCCCGCCCCCGTCACGCCCGACGGCTACACGGTGGACGTCGACGCCCTGCGGGAGCTCGCCGGGCGGGTACGGCCGAAGCTGATCACCATCGGCGGCAGCCTCAACCTGTTCCACCACCCCGTGGCCCGGATCCGCGAGATCGCCGACTCGGTCGGCGCCCGCGTGCTCTTCGACGCCGCCCACCTGTGCGGAATGATCGCCGGGAAGGTCTGGCCGCAGCCGCTCGACGAGGGCGCCCACCTGATCACCATGAGCACGTACAAGAGCCTGGGCGGTCCCGCGGGCGGCCTCATCGTGACCGACGACGCCGAGCTGGCCCAGCGGATCGAAGCGATCGCCTACCCGGGACTGACCGCTAACTTCGACGCGGGCAAGACCGCGGCGCTCGCCATGACGATGCTCGACTGGAAGGCCGCGGGACCCGCCTACGCGCGGGAGATGGTCGCGACCGCGCGGCGGCTGGCGGACGAGCTGCTCGCCCTCGGGGTCCCGGTCTTCGCCGCCGAGCGCGGATGTACCCGCTCCCACCAGTTCGCCGTCCTGGCCCACCGCTACGGCGGCGGCCAGCGGGCCGCCCGGCGGCTGCGCGAGGCCAACCTTCTCGCCTGCGGCATCGGCCTGCCGTCGGAGGCGGTCGAGGGGGACGCGAACGGCCTGCGCGTCGGTACGCCGGAACTCGTCAGGCTCGGGATGACCGAGGCGGACATGCCGGAGCTGGCCGCGTTCGTCGCCCGGGGCCTGGACGAGAACGTCGACCCGGGCACCGTGGCGCCGGAGGTCACCGAGTGGCGGAGCCGCTTCTCCGGAGTGCGCTTCACGGTGGACAACCCCGCCTGAGGAGGGCCGGCCGGTCAGGCTTGCCTCGGAGGGGTTTGTCCTGGACGGGACGTTCCGAGGTGACGGCGCGGCCGGCGGCCGGCCGCCCCCGGGCATCGCGGAACCGGCCACCGGCCCGCTTCGGAACCTCTCGGCTAGAAGGGGATGCCGGGCGAGAAGTACTGATTGCCGCGCACGGAGTAGTGCTGGCGGCCGGGCGAGGAGCCGTCCTGGCGGCCGGCCTCGGGTTGCTGCTGCTGACGGCCGACCTCGGGTTGTTGCTGCTGGCGGCCGGGCGAGAAACGGTGCTGCTGACGGCCGGGCGAGGAGCGGTGCTGCCGGCGGCCGGGCGAGGAGCGAGGCTGCCTGTGACCGCCGGGGGACGGATCACTCAGAAGTATGGATACCGGAGCGGCTTCCTGGGGTGTCGCGTTCGCCCCGGCGGGCTGAACCGGCATCGTCATGGCGACGATGAAGCCGGAGGCCGCCAATGTGCCGATGGTGAGAACGTGCTTGAACATGTCACTCCGTCTCTGATGTTTCAGTCCGGCATGCCGCCTGGTCCTGCATGCCGCCAATCCGGTTTCCGGAAATATATGGAATCGATGTCACACAAAACGCTAGTTCAGGAGCATCCGGGTGTTCACCCCGCACAAGACAAAGCCTTGGTCCGGGATCGCCGCCGAAGAGAAAGGCCGAGGTTACACCGGATCGAGAATTGCAGGTTCGACTCTGGCGACAAATTTCGTCTTAAATTCTGACATTTAGGAAAATGGCAACTGAATGGCCTTGGTCGCATGAGATCACTCTGCGGCAGGGCCGCCTTCCCCTCCTTGGAGGACTTTTCCAGAAGGCCCGTCCGAGAGGGTTCTGTTTCGGAGGGCTCGGCCGGTCGGCCGCCGCTGCCCGGACGGGGCGTGCGCTCGAAGGGCGGCCCCGCCCGAGGGTGGCTCTCATCCGGCTGTGGAGGTCTCTTTCCCCATCCGTGCCCCGGCTCTCGTGTTATCGGTGTGGAAGCGGGGGTAGGGCGGGCCGTGCGCCCGCCGCCGTGCGCACTCCCGCCAGTGGGAGCTCCGACCCGCCGGTGGCCGGTTCGTGTCCGGGGCGTGGCCGTACCGGCCCGGCGTGAGAGGAGAACGCGATGGCCGACGAATCGGATCTGATCCTCGACCTGGTGTGGCAGGAGTTCCACGAGGTCGTGAACATGACGTCGGAGGAGCTGAGGGCTTTCCTGCTGGCCTCGGCCTCCGCGTCGGCGGACGGGGCCGACGTGGTGAACCCCGAGGCGGCCATGCCGCCGCTCGGGCGCCAGGTGCTCCAGGTTCTCGGCAAGCGGAAGGCGGACCTGACCGCCGACGACGTCGAGACGATGCGGCAGGCCGTCGACCGCGTCGAGGACACGCTGGCCGAGGGAGCGGTCGACGATGACGACGACGACCGGCGGCGGGCGCTGCTGGAGGTCGGGCACAACCCGCTGAGGCCGTCACGGCTGGGGGGCTGACCCCGGCCGGAAACCGGCGGCCGTCGTCCAACCGGCGGCCGTGGCCGAACGGTCGAGAGCCCGACGGCCGGTAGCCGGAAACCGGTACTAGGCGCCGCGCGCGGACCAGCGGGACAGCAGCTCGGCCTCCCTGGCGGGGGTGATGGCGGCGTCCGTCGAGAAGGACGACTCCGCCTCGCGGATCTCGCGGATCGACCGCCCCAGGGGCCGCGGATCGAGCCCCGCGGCGCGGGCGGCGGCGGGGTCGGCGGTGTTGACCGACATCCACGGGTCGCCCTCGGACCACAGGGGCAGCGACCGGCCGGTCTCGCCCTGGGCGAGCAGGAAGTCCTGCCCGACCCAGGTCAGGGTCGTTCCCGGCGGCCCGACCTCGGCCGCGATCGCCTCCAGCATGTCGCCGAAGGAGAACGGCGGGGGAGGGCTGACCGTGTGGAAGGTGCCCGGACGCGTCCCCTCGACCATGGAGACGATCCAGACGGCCAGGTCGCGGGCGTCGATCACCTGGATGGGGTCGCCGGGGTCGCCGGGCGCGAGGACCTCGCCGCCCCGCGCGATCCGGTTGACCCAGTAGGTGAAGCGGCCGGTGTGGTCGTGCGGGCCGATGACGTACGTGGGCCGCACGATCAGCGTCGGGAAGCCGAACGCCTCCGCCGCGGCCCGCTCGCACAGCACCTTCAGCGGCCCGTACGTCTCGCTCGTCACCGTCTCGGGGACCGGCCCGTCGATCTCCGCCAGCGGCGAGTCCTCGGTGAAGCCCCGCGCCTCGGGCGTCCGGTAGACCGCGGTGCTGGAGACGAAGGCGTACTGGCCGGTGGAGAGCGCGCCGGAGAGCGAGGTCACCTGCGACGGGAAGTACGCGCTGACGTCGATCGTCGCGTCCCACCGCCGGTCGTGCAGCACGGACAGGTCGGCGTCGCGGTCGGCCGTCAGGTGCTCGGCCTCGGGGAACAGCCCGGGGCCGGACCGGCCGCGGTGCAGCAGGGAGACCTCGTGTCCGGCCGCGAGCGCGGCCCCGGTGATGTGCCGGCCGACGAACCGGGTGCCGCCGACGATCAGGATTCGCATACCCGCCATTGTCCCCAACCGGGCGGGGCGCCCACGTCGCGGTACGCGCTCCCGAGAGCCGGGCTCTTTATCCGCCGCCACCCGGATGAGGGCGGTTGCACCCGGTGACGTTCCCTTCGGCGAGGTCCCGCTCACCGGGCTCCCGTCCGGACGGAGTGCTTCGCGCGGGCCGTTCCCGTGAACGTTCAGTGGCCGCCGAACCAGCCGGGGACGTCCAGGCGGAAGACGTCCTGCGGGGTCACGGCGCGCAGGTCGGACTCCAGGGCGCGCAGCCGGTCCTCGCCGAGGGTCCTCGCCCAGCCCGCGCGCAGGTCGTCGAAGATGCGCGCCGACCGGACGAGGCTGTCGACGCCCCGCTCGGTGAGCCGCACGATCTTGCGGCGGGCGTCGCCGGGGTCGGAGCCGCGCTCGACGTAGCCCAGCTGCTCCAGGGCGTCGACCGTCTTGCCCGCCGCCTGCTTGGAGACGCCCAGCCGCCGGCCGAGTTCCACGGCCGTGGTGCCCTCGGGGCCGATCGCCTGCAGGACGAAGCCGTGCATCGGCCGCATGTCAGGGTGCCCCTGGCGGGCGAGCTCCGCGTGGAGCTCGTCGATGAGCACCCGGAAGCCGAGGAAGAGGCGGAGCGGCAGCTCGAAGCCCGGAGGGTCCGCCGTCACGATCGCCTCCCGGCTCGCTGTCCCGACAATGGTGTTGTCGAGCTTAGGGACCGCCGCCGCACCCTGTCATCCGCGGCGCGGAGCTCTCACCGTGCGCGGCCGTCGGGGCGGCGCTGGTCCTGGAGCCACTTGTCGGTCTGGCGGGTCGCGTTGGGCGCGGCGGGAGTGCCGGGCGAGCGGCGGGTGGCACGGGTCTCGGTCACGGTGAAGTCGGCCACCACGTGCCGGTTGTGCAGCAGGAAGCCGACGACGCCCGCGATCGCCTGCACGCTGTCTTCCGCGCGGGCGCGGCCGGTGAGCAGGTAGACCAGTGGTGTGGACGGCTGGTCAAGGGCGAAATGGCGGCCGTGGTGGTGCGCGTCCTGGAGCGTCCTGATCGGGATCGGCCGCGAGGTGGTGAACCACGCGGCGACCTCCCAGAAGGGATTCGACGTGTCGGGGTCGCTCGACTCCTCGTAGCAGGTCGTGCAACCCCGGCGAGCGTCCTGCCCGTGGGGGCACGCCCAGGCGGCGAGGTCATGCGGCATGCTGCGCTCGGACATGAACCGACCGTACCTTCCCGTACCGGGAGACCGGTGCTTCCCCCGCTCCCACGCGCCGGGCGCCGTGTTTTCCCCGGCGTTTCCCCGGCCCTTCCTCGGCACTTCCCGGCGTTTCCCCGGCGCCTCCCCGGTGGTCCCGCCGGCTCGCGGTGAGGACCGCCACCCCTTTCCCGCTGCCGGAAGTGGCCAGTGGACCTTGATGGAGTCGCGGATCTTTTTGGGATACCTTCTTTCCTGTTCTGCGCACACTGGGGTGCGCATCCGATGGTTTCCGTGGATTCATCGTGAGCGCGCCGCGCCCCCCGTACCCCGGCGCCGCGCCGTCCCGGCGTACCCGTGGAGACATCGTCACAGGGGGATGAGGCCATGTCCGTCGCCGATCTGTCCGATGCCAGGCGGGATCTGCTCAGGCGCAGGCTCCGGGGCGGGGCCGTCGACACCGGGCGCCCCGAGATCCCGCGCAGGCCCGAGGGCACGCATCCCCCGCTCTCCCCGGTCCAGGAGCCCCTGTGGTTCATGGAGCACTTCACCCCGGGCACCTCCACGTACACCCTCCCGGTCGCGGTGCGGCTGCGCGGCCCGCTCGACGTCGACCGGCTGCGCGACCTGCTGGCCACGCTGACGGACCGGCACGAGAGCCTGCGCCACCGCTTCCCCGCGACGGAGGACGGGCGGCCCGCGGTCCACGTCGTTCCCACCGCGCCGGTGCCGCTGCGCCTGGCCGAGGCCGCCACGGACGCGGAGGCCGCCGAGCTGATCGGCGCGGAGAGCGCCGAGCCGCTGGATCTGGCCGAGGGGCCGCTGCTGCGCGCCACCCTGATCAGGATCGCCGACGACGAGCACGTCCTGGCGCTGTTCGTCCACCACATCGCCGCCGACGGGCAGTCGACCCAGCTGCTCTTCGCCGACCTCCTCGCGCTGTACCGGGGAGACGCCCCCGCCGCGCCCGCCGTCCGGTACGGGGACTTCGCGCTCTGGCAGCGCGAGCGGTCGTTCGAGCGCGAGCTGGCGTTCTGGCGCGGGGAACTGGCCGGGCTGCCCCGCGCCGAGCTGCCCTCGGACCGGCCGCGCCCGCCCCGGCTGACCTTCGACGGCGCCTCCCACGTCCACCGGCTCGACCCCGAGCTGGTCACCGCCCTGACCGGGCTGGGCGCGGAACGCGGCGCGACCCGCTTCATGACCCTGCTCGCCGCCTTCCAGGTGCTGCTCGCCCGCTACAGCGGCCGGGACGACCTCGCCGTCGGCACGCCGGTCGCCGGACGGACCAGGGACGGGCTGGACGACGTGGTCGGCATGTTCGTCAACACCCTCGTGCTCCGCGCCCGCCTCGACGGCGACCCCGGCTTCGCCGAGCTCGTCACCCGCACCCGCGACGTGGTCATCGACGCCCTCGACCACCAGGAACTGCCCTTCACGCGACTGGTCGACGCGCTCGACGTGCCCCGCGACCCGAGCAGGCAGCCGCTGGCCGACGCGCTCTTCTCCATGCACGACTTCGCCGTCGCCGCGGGAGCCGCCGGTGACCTGGCGGCCGAGGACTTCGCGATGGCGCCGGGCTCGGCGCGCCACGACATCGAGCTCTACCTCGTCCCCACCGCCGACGGCGGCATGACCGCCACCTTCACCTACCGGACCGCGCTGTTCGACGCCGCGACCGTCGAGCGGATGGCCGGGCACCTGGAGAACCTCCTGCGGGACGCCGTCGCCCGCCCCGGCGTCCCGGTGAGCGAGCTGGAGCTGCTCGGGGAGGCCGAGCACCGTCTCCTCACCGAGGAGTGGAACGCCACGGCGGCCGACTTCCCCGCCGACGCGACGCTGCACGGCCTCGTCGAGGCCCAGGTGGCGCGGAGCCCCGACGCTCCCGCGGTCACCTTCGGGGGCGAGTCGCTGACCTACCGGGAGCTCGACGAGCGGGCCGCCGGGGTGGCCCGCGTGCTGCGCGGCTCGGGGGCAGGACCGGGATCGCTGGTCGCGGTCTGCGCGGAGCGGTCGGCGGAGCTGGTCACCGGGCTGCTGGGCGTGCTCAAGACGGGAGCGGCCTACGTGCCGCTCGACCCCGACTACCCCGCCGACCGGCTCGCCTTCATGCTCTCCGACGCGGGCGCCGCCGTGGTGCTGACCCAGCGGCACCTGGCGGACCGGCTGGCCGGGCACGGCGCCACCGTCCTCGCCCTGGACGATCCCGCCGTCTGGACCGCCACCGGGGACGCCGGCGCCGGCGCCGCTCCGGGTGGTGCGGGCGAACCGGGCGCGGGTGGCGCGGTGGAGCCGGGCGCGGCGGCGTACATGATCTACACCTCCGGCTCGACGGGCAGGCCGAAGGGCGTGCCGAACAGCCACCGCGGCATCGTCAACCGCCTCGACTGGATGCAGAAGCGCTACGGCCTGACGCCGGACGACGTCGTCCTGCAGAAGACGCCCGCCGGCTTCGACGTGTCGGTCTGGGAGTTCTTCTGGCCGCTCATGACGGGCGCCAGGATGGTGCTGGCCGAGCCGGGCGGGCACCGCGACCCGGCCTACCTGCGCGAGCTGGTGGCCTCGGAGGGCGTCACCACGACGCACTTCGTCCCCTCGATGCTCGGGATCTTCCTGTCGGAGGACGGCGTACGGGACCTGACCTCGCTGCGGCGCGTCATCTGCAGCGGGGAGGAACTCCCGGTCGACCTGGCCCTGCGCTGCCTCGCGATCCTGCCGGGCGCCGAGCTGCACAACCTCTACGGTCCCACCGAGGCCGCCGTCGACGTCTCCTCCTGGCACTGCACCGCCGAGGCGCTCGCGGGCAGGACGAGCGTGCCGATCGGCGCGCCGATCCAGAACATCGCGCTGCACGTGCTCGACCCGCACCGCCGCCCGGTGCCGGTGGGGGTGCCCGGCGAGCTGCACATCGGCGGGGTCGGCGTCGCCCTCGGCTACCACCGGAGGCCCGAGCTCACCGCCGAGCGGTTCTTCCCCCTCGGCCACGACCGCGTCTACCGGACCGGCGACGCGGCCCGGTGGCTGCCCGACGGCACGATCGAGTTCCTCGGCCGCCTGGACGACCAGGTCAAGCTGCACGGCCTGCGGATCGAGCTGGGAGAGATCGAGACCGCGCTGCGGGAGCGCGCGGGGGTGCGCGACGCCGCGGTGATCGTGAGGGAGGACGTGCCGGGGGACCGGCGGCTCGTCGCCTACCTCGTCGCGGACGAGCCGCCGGAGACCGCCCGGGTGCGGGTCGCCCTCGGCGGCACCCTGCCCGACTACATGGTCCCCTCGATGTTCGTCACGTTGGACGCGCTGCCGCTGACGCCGAACGGCAAGCTGGACCGCAAGGCCCTGCCCGCCCCCGAGAAGCCCGGGGCCGCCGAGTACGTCGAGCCCGAGAACGACGCCGAGCGGGCGATCGCCGCCGTCTGGGAGCAGGTGCTCTCGGTGGAGCGCGTCGGCGCGAACGACGACTTCTTCGACCTGGGCGGCAACTCCCTGCTGGCCATCCAGGTCGTGGCCAAGCTGCGCAGGGCCCTGCCCGAGGGCGGTTTGCAGGTCGGCCTGGTGGACCTGTTCTCCTTCCGCACCGTGCGGGAGCTGGCCGGGTTCGTCGGCGGCCCCGGCGGCGGAGGGGTCCGCCCGCTGCTCCAGCGGCTCACTCCCCGCCGTACCGTGACGCGCAGCTACGTCTGCGTCCCGTACGGCTCGGGCAGCGCGATCGTCTACCAGCCGCTCGCCGACGCGCTCCCCGAGGACCAGGCGCTCTACGCCGTCGCCATCCCGGGCAACGACGTCGGGCTGGACGAGGAGCCCGAGGAGTTCGACGAGGTCGCCAGGCGCTGCACCGAGGAGAGCCTGCGGACCGTCGAGGGGCCGGTCGTGATCTACGGCCACTGCGGGGTCGGCGCGGGCCTCGCCACCGAGCTGGCCAGGCGCGTGGAGGCGGCGGGCCGCGAGGTCGAGGCCGTCTACATCGGGGCGATCTTCCCCTTCGCCCGTCCCCGGGGCCTGATGCGGACCCTGTCGCGCATCGGGGAGTTCGAGAGCCTGCGCCGCAGCCAGGGCGACATCAACTGGCTCAAGGCGCGAGGCGTCGACCTGGAGGAGCTCGACCCGGGGGTGGCCGACCGGATCGTCCGCACGATGCGCCACGACGGCAAGGCGGCCGAGAAGTACTTCACCGACCTGTTCGACACCCCCGACCGCGTCCGGCTGCGCGCCCCGGTCGTCTCGGTGATCGGCGAGCGCGACCCGGCGACCGACTTCTACGAGGAGCGGTTCAGGGAGTGGCACTTCATCGCCGACACCGCCGCCCTGGTCGTCCTCGACGAGGGCGGGCACTTCTTCCTCCGCTACCGGGCCGAGGAACTGGCCGGGATCCTGCAGATCCACGACCGGCTGGACGCGCCACCGGAACGCGGTCCCGACGACACCTGGTGGGTCCACGGGGTCGCCAGGACCTCGGACGCAGAGGACGCGAAGGACGCGAAGGACGTCGTGCGGCCCAGCATGGCGCGCTTCCTCACCTTCTCCGCGGGCCAGCAGATATCCATGATCGGTTCCGCGCTCGTCGGGTGGGCGCTGCCGCTCACGGTGCTGGTCGACTCGGGCTCGGTGACGCAGTTCTCGATCCTGGCCGTGCTCAACCTCGCGGGGCTGCTGATCTCGCCGCTGGCCGGTGCGATTGTGGACCGGGGAGACCGGCGCCGGGTGATCCTGCTGGCCGACTGCGCCTCGGCCGCCATCCAGGCGGTACTCGCCGGGATCATCCTGTTCGGCGACCTCCGGCTCTGGCACATCTACCTGCTGATCATCTCGTTGTCGGTCGCGAGCAGTTTCCAGCGGCTGGCCTACAACTCCGCGGTCCCGCAGCTCGTCCCCAAGCACTACCTCGGCCACGCGATCGGGGTCACCCAGATGGCGGGCGGCGTGGCACAGCTGGTCGTACCGCTGATCGCCGCCGGTCTGCTGGCCTGGATCGGGCTGGGCGGCATCGTCGCCATCGACGTGGCCAGCTACGTCTTCGCGATCGTCGTCGTGCTCCTCGTCCGCTTCCCCGACACGCTGCCGTGGCGGCCGAGGGAGCCGCTGACCACCGAGATCGCCAAGGGGTTCGGCTACACCTGGAACGAGCGGGGCCTGCGCTCGATGCTCGCCTTCTTCGCGGTGCTCAACGTCTTCCTGTCGCCGCTCATGCTGCTGGTGTCCCCGCTGGTGCTCTCCTTCGCGACCCTCGCCGACGTCAGCCGCATCTCGGTGGTGAGCGGCCTCGGCGTGCTGCTCGGCGGGCTCACCATGGCGCTGTGGGGCGGGCCGCCCAAGCGGCGCTTCCGCGGTGTCCTGGCCGCCACGCTGGCCATGGCCGCGGGAAGCGTGATCGTCGGCCTCGGCCCGTCGCTGGTGACGATCGGGATCGGCGCGTTCGCGCTGACCTTCTTCCTCACCGTGATGAACTCGATCTACACCACGATCGTCCAGATCAAGGTGCCGTACCGCTACCACGGCCGGGTCTTCGCACTGAACACCCTGGTCGCCTGGTCGACCCTGCCGATCGGCATGGGGCTGGTGGCCCCGCTGGGCACCGCCCTGCTCGACCCGCTGCTCGTCCCCGGCGGCCCTCTCGCCTCGACGGTCGGCGCGGTGATCGGGGTGGGACCCGGCCGGGGCATCGGGCTGCTCTACCTGGTCTGCGCTCTCGGGATGGTGCTGGTCGTCGCCGGGTCGCTGCGGGTCAGGAGGCTGGTGGGGCTCGACACCGAGATGCCCGACGCCCTCCCCGACGACCAGGTGGGACTGGAGGCGATCGAGGCCCGCCGCGCCAGGGCGAACGCCTGACCGCCCTCCTCGACGACCCCGCCTGACCGCTTCCTCGACGCCCCGCGCCTGACGCGCGGTTCCTTCAACGTCCGCGCCTGACGCGCTGGTCGTCCCAAGGCCCGCGCCTGACCGCGCTCCCGGGAGCGCGCTCGGGGTCGCCGGGAGCGCCGCCGGTCAGGGGCGTTCGAGATAGGCGTTCAGGCCGCCGAGGTCCTTGTTGGCGATGAACACCGCGGCCACGAAGAGGGCCTCCTCCGCGTGCGCGGTGCAGGCCCACGCCGAGTCGCCCCAGCCGTCGGCGATCTTGAGCTCGGCGGGTTCCGCGCACTGCCGTCCCGAGCCGCCGAGCTGGCACAGCGCGGGGTGGCCCGTCTCGCGTTCCGCGGCGGCGACCTGGCGCAGCCGCTCGGCGAGCGCGGCGGTCACGGTGCCGCGCTCGTCGGCCTCCTCGCGCAGCAGCCGCTCGGCGCGTACGGCGTGGATGGTCGCCAGGCGCAGGTCCAGGTGCCGGGCGACCAGCGCGGCGAGCCCGGTCAGCACCGCCGTCTGCGTGGCGGTGACCTCCCGCGGGCGCCGGTCGATGACGTTCACGGTGCCCAGCCGATGCCCCTCGGCGGTGACGATCGGGGCGGCCGCGTAGAACCGCAGCCCCAGCTCCCCGCGGACCAGCGGGTGATCGAGGGTACGCGGGTCGGCCGCCGCGTCCTTCACGACGTACGGGCCGTCCGCCAGCACCGCCGAGGCGCACAGGCCGGGCTCGACGCCGACCTGTTCCATCCCGTCCAGCCCGTGGGTGGCGGCGAACCACACCCGGTCGGTGTCGACGACGCCGACCGTGGCGATGGGGGCGTCGAACACGGCCGCGGCCAGCTTGGCGATCTGGTCGAAGGTTCCGTCCGGGGAGGCGCCGAGGATCTCGTACCGCCGCAGCGCGGCCAGCCGCCCGGTTTCGGCGTCGTCACCGGGAGCCGGTCGCGCGGTCTCCGCTTCGTCTCCGGAGGCGGGCACGGCCGGGGGCGGTCCGCCGTTCGCGACGGCGGACGGGCCGGCGGACGCCGACGCGGATGGAGAGGCAGACACCAGGACCGCTTCCGGTAGGGGGACGGGCGGGAACCGCGGGACGTCGAGGTTCTCCATGGGATGACCGTAAACGGTCATGCCAAACATCCCGAATCGATGCCGCGTCCCGCCGAGCGCCGGGCGCGTGCCCGTCCCGAGGAACGCGGTACCGGCCCGATCCGGACGACCGAAGTGCCGCCCGAGCTACCGGAGTACTCGCATATTTCGTTATTTCTGCAGTTCATCGGATGGAAGCAGCGATCTTGGGGGCGTTTCGCGGGCTCCGGGGCGGGCATCGGACCGGTCTAGGGGTCATCGAACGGGGGGACGCATGGCGCGCGGGTTCGACGCGTCCGCTCACTACGGGCGGCGTACCGCCGACGTCCACGACGACGGCACCACGGTGAAGGATCCCCCCGCGGTCGCGAGCGGACCCCTGACGGCTCCCGGTCTCCCCGGGCCCCCGAGCCTCCCGGCCCCCTCGGAGTCCTCGTTACGGCCGCGCACGCGGGGGCGATCCGAGGCCTCCGGATCGTCGCGCCTCCCGGCTCCCCCGGAGTCTCCGACCCGGTCGCGCACGCCGGGGCCCCCGAGGTCCTCCGGCCCGTCACGTTCTCCGGCGCCCTCGAAGTTCCCGCCGTCCCCGTCGCCTTCGCCGCGCTCGAAGCGGAACCTCCCGAACCCGCGGGATCCGGGGGTTCCCGGCGGGGCTCCGGCGCTGCCCGCCGTGCGCGGCCCGATCACCTCCCTGCTCTTCGAACGGCTGGTACGCCCGCCGCACCGCTTCGGTCTCCTCTCGCTCCCGCTCCTGTCGTTCCCGGCGCGTTTCGCGGGCCCGGTCCTCGTGGACGAGGACGTACAGCTGGCCCTCTTCGTCTGCTACGAGCTGCACTACCGGGGCTTCGACGGTGTGGACGACCGGTGGGAGTGGAATCCCTCCCTGCTGGAGGTGCGGGAGATCCTGGAGGCGCGGTTCGAGGAGGGGCTGGCGCGGGCCGTACAGTACCCGCCGGGCTCGCGGCCCGAGCAGACGCGCCAGGCCCTGGCCGAGCTGGTGGCCGCCGCCGTCGACGGGCCCGACCTGGCGGGGTTCCTCCAGCGGCAGGCCGACCTGGAGCAGTTCCGCGAGTTCGTCGCGCACCGGTCGATCCACCATCTCAGGGAGGCCGACCCGCACACCCTGGCGATTCCCCGGCTGAGCGGCCGTCCCAAGGCCGCGCTGGTGGAGATCCAGGCCGACGCGTACGGCGGCGGGAGGGCCGAGCGGATGCGCTCGGAGCTGTTCAGGACCACCATGCGCGGGCTGGACATGGACGACTCCTACGGCGCCCATCTCGACCGGGTCCCGGCGATCACGCTGGCCGTCTCCAACGCCATGTCGCTGTTCGGGCTGCACCGGCGCCACCTCGGAGCGTTGCTGGGCCACCTGGCGGCGGTCGAGATGACCTCCTCGGCGCTCAACCACCGCTACTCCCTGGGCCTGCGCAGGCTGGGCGGCGACGAGGCGGCGCGGCGTTTCTACGACGAGCACGTGCGCGCCGACGCAGCCCACGAGCAGATCGCCGCCGACGACATGTGCGGCGGCTTCGCGACGCAGTACCCCTCGCGGGCCGGCGACGTCCTGTACGGCGCGGCCTGCGCCCTGACCCTGGACCGGCTCTTCGCCGAGCACGTCATGAGCCACTGGCGTCGCGGCACCTCCTCGCTGCGGGAGGCGGGCGCGGCGACGAGGTCGTGACCGACCCCGCCCCCCGCCACCCGGCCTCGTCCGGCGGCCGCCACCGATGAGAGCGGCGTACCTCAGCCGCCGTGCCCCCGCATGGCCTGGCGGATCGCGTCGCGCGTCCGGTCCACGATCGCCAGAGGCGGCCCGAACAGCAGGTTCATGACCATCGACTCCGTGCCCGGGTGCGGGTGGGTCGGGGCCAGCGCCTCGGCCGCCTTCACCCCGGCCGCCATCGCCCGGCGCTCGGCCACGCTCGTCCGGGCGCGCAACCGGGCGAACTCGTGGCGTTCCTCGGCTTGGGCGTGGGCCAGCACCGCCGCCCGCAGCACCTGGAGATGCCCGGAGAAGTCGGGATGGTCGGCGCCCAGCCTCTCCAGGTCGGCGAGCAGCTGCTTCGCCTCCCTCTCCTCCGCGAGGCGGTCGCCGACCACCTCGTCCCCATCCTCGATCTTGAGACGCGCGTAGGGGTGCACGACCTCCTCCTCGGCGGTCTCGTGCACCGCCAGCATCCGCACGAGGCGCTCGAAGGCCTCGGTCCGTTGTGCCCCCACGGGGGATTCCTCGACCTCGTCGAACAGATCCCTGATCATCGCGTGCTGGCGTACCAGCAGGTCCACGACGTCGTTCTCGCCCATCGACTCGGGCACGGCCTGGCGGTCACTCATGAGTCCCCCTGTGTCGTCTACCAGGTCGGATTACCCCCACCTGGGCACCGAAACCCGGGGGACGTCGCGGGACGCGGACGGGTGCGGGCCGCCGTCAGACGGTGATCCACTCGGTGACGACCGTCGCGTCCCCGAGACGGCAGCGGAGGCTGAACGGCCCGGCGGGAACATCGTCGTAGATGAACCTGCCCAGGTCGTCGGCCGTCAGGGTGGCCGGCCGGCCTCCGAGGACCTCGACCTCCACGCGTCGCGGCGGCATCAGCTGGCCCACCACCCGCCCGCCGGTGGCGGTCACGGTGACCTCCAGGTCGACGGTGAGCCCCGCGCCCTGGAAGGTCAGCACGCGCGGCTGCCGCTCACCCCGCACCTGCGAGGACCCGCTCAGCGAGTCGAAGACCAGCTCGGCCAGCTCCGCGTCGAGCGTGCGCAGCGTGTACGCCTCGACCGCGATCTGCAGGAGATGCGAGGGAACGGGATCGAACAGCTCGATGGCGTGGCGCAGCTCCGCCTCCAGCTCGTCGTCGCTCATTGGAAACCCCGCCTGCCCAGGAGGACGCGCAGCCGTCGCAGGCAGCGCTGCCTGATCGGCCCGATGCTCCCGACGGCGATGCCGAGCGTCGCCGACACCTCCTGGTAGCTGGACGGCGGTGACGCCGTGAGCAGGCGCAGCAACCGCTGGCAGCTCTCACCGAGCTCCTGGAAGGCCTGCCAGGTCGCCCGCGCCCGCTCCCGCTCCCTCGCGGCGTCCTCCGAGTCGATCACCGCCTGCTCCGGGGTGCGGTCGTCGACGACGCGGTCGAACACCCCCGGGTCGCCGCTCGGCGAGACCCGCCGGGCGGCCCTGATCACCTTGATGCACTCGTTGCGCGCCGTACTGGCCAGCCACGCGCCGACCCTGTCCGGCTCACGGATCCGCGTGAGGTTCTGCGCGAGCCGGAACCAGGTCGTCTGGTAGACCTCCTGCGCGTCCGCGTCTCTCAGCCCGTGGGCGCGCACGACGGACCACACGAGGGGGCTGAGACCTTCGACCAGGGATTTCCACGCCGCGGCGTCGTCGGTGTCCACCGCGGCGCGGAAGAGGATGCCGATCGAGTCTCGATCCACGGTGAGGTCCCCTTGCTTTCGGGACTGTCATCGTACGCCGGAGGGCCGATCCGCCCGCAGTGGTTTTCAGTGCCCGGCCGGAACACTTCGCACGCTCGCCGATTTCCAGGTGGAGGGGATGAGAGCCGGGACGGGGATGCTCTGCAGGATGCCGACGGGGGTCTCGTCCAGGAGCCTTCTGGCGGCCTCCCGGGAACCGGTCCCCTCGTGCCGCATCATGTAGTCGGCGATCATGCCCACCACCAGGGGCGTGGAGAAGGAGGTGCCGCTCCACTCCGCCAGGCCGTCGAACACGACGCGCTCGGGAAGCGCGGCCGGCGACGCCTTCGCGTTCTCGCTGAGCTCGCCCCGGTGCGGGGGGAACCGGCAGGTGCAGTCGTACCAGTGGTCGTACCGGCAGCGGGGGAAGGTGGAGTGCTGGTAGTCGTACACCGCGGGGGTGGGGTCCACCGCGGTGAAGGCGCTCACCAGACGCTCACCGGGCGCGTACGTCGTCACCCACGGCCCGTGGTTGCTGAAGCAGGCGCGGTCCGCGCCGTCCTTCCTCAGCGCCCCCACCGACACGACGGCACCGGCGTAGCCGGGGTGGTCGGCGTAGGCCGCGGGCCAGAACCTCACGTCGTTGCCGTTGTTCCCCGCGGCCGCCACGAGCAGCGTCTCGGGGTGCTCCATCAGCGCGTCCATGAAGCGTTCGAGCCCCAGGAGCGTTTCCGAGCACGTGCTCGGCGTCCCCGCGGACAGGTTGATGATGTCGGGCCACCTCCCCTCGGGCAGCATCCCGCCGAGCAGCTTGTCACCCAGGACCTTCTCGCTGATGGCGCCCGCGTTGACGAGCGTCCCGTGCACCGTGACGTCGGTGCCGGGCGCGACGGCGCTGACCAGCCCGGCGATGAAGGTGCCGTGCCCGACGTACTGCTTGAGGACGCCCTCCTTGTCGAGCTCGACCTCCTTGCCCACGCCCTCGACGCGGTGCATCCACGGGTGCGACTTGTAGTTCTCCACCAGCCCGGTGTCGACCACGAGGACGGACACCGGCACGTCTCCCCGGCCGGAGAACTCGGCCACCGCCGGGTTGGGCGGCTGGGACCGGGGCACCGGCACCGGCTCGTCGCCGGGGCAGCAGTTCACCGCGATGGACACGATGTGGTTCCTGGACACCATGCGACGGCTGTTGTCACGCTCCAGGCCCTCGACGGCCCTCAGGGCGTCCGACACGTCCCGGTCGCCGGAACGTTCGCTCCTGTCCGGTTCCCCGACCCTGATCCTGAGCACGCCGCCCGGGCTGTCGTCCCGTTCCACCCGCACGTTCTCGGTCTGGTCGCCGCCGCGATCCCGGACGAACGCGTCCCTGACCACCGAGGCGACCTCGTCGGCGTCGTCGGCGCGGGCGAGGACGTAGCCCTTCTCGTAGAGGAACATGCGCTCCGGACCCTCGAAACCCGCCGCGAGCACGATCTCGTCGCCCATGGCGGCCTGGATCTGGTCGAACTGTTCCTGGAATCTGTCTGGTACCGCACTCGTCATATTCGCCGTCCTCGTCTCGGAGATGTCCTGACGTCGCCACGGGTTAAGAGCCGCCGGTCGTCTCGTTGATACACCCCCCGAGCGGATTTCCGGGCGCGAACGGGAGTCCGAAGCCGGACGGGGGCGTCCTCGGAGGGCTCCACGGCATGGACGCCCTGAACACACCACGTCTAACATCGATCCGTGACCGGGGGAAGCTCGCGGATCCCGCCGCCCGCGGGAGACCCGCTCTCCCTGCTGCCCCTGGTGTTCGCCCGCCCCGCGGACGCGCTGGCCGGAGCGCGGGCCGTGTTGTCGGGGTTGCCGGGGCTGCCGGGGTTGCCGGGCGCGCCCTCGCCGCACGACGCCTCCGTCGCCCACCAGGTGATCGGCATCTGGCATCGCGACTTCGGCGACCTCATGGTGGCGATCGGCCACCTCCGGCAGGCTCGCGCCCTCGCCGCCAGGTCCGGTTCCCCGAACCGCGAGGCCGACGTGCTGGCGACTTTGGGCGCCGCCCTCATCCACGCGGGCCGTACCCGCCAGGGGATGGCGGCGCTGGAGACGGCCGTCGAGAGGGGCAGCGGGGTCACCGGGGCCCGCGTGCTGTTCCGCCGCGGCTACGCCTGGTGGATCCTCGGCGGCCACCGCGAGGCGCTCGACGACCTGCGGCGGGCCATTCCCGCCCTGCGCCGCGCCCAGGACACGATCTGGACCGCGCGTGCGCTCACGCTCAGGGCGACCGTCCACCTGGCCATGGGATCCGTCGAGCGGGCCGAGGCCGACTTCGTCGCCGCCGAGCGGCTGTGGGACACCACCGACCAGGAGCACGACAAGGCCGACGCCGTGGAGAGCCGCGGGCTGGCGGCGTTCAGGTCCGGCGACCTCCCGGCGGCGCTGCGTCTCTTCGACGAGGCCGCGAGTCGCTACGAGGCCCTCGGCACGCCCATGTTCGTGCTGCACATCCGGCGGTGCGGGGTGCTCCTGGCGGCCGGGCTGGCGCGCGAGGCGCTGGAGGAGGCCGACGCCGCCACGGAACAGCTGAACCGCATGGGAGGACAGACGACCCGCAGCGCCGAGCTCCTCCTGATCGCCGCGCGGGCCGCGATCGCGGCGGGTGAGCCGCACGCGGCGATCGCCCGCGCGAGCACGGCCATCCGGCTGTTCTCCAGCCAGCGCCGCGACTGGTGGCAGGCCCACGCCCGGCTGGTGCTGGTCCAGGCCAGGTTCGCGGCGGGAAAGGTCTCCGGCCGCTCGGTGCGCGACGCCGCCGAGGTCGCCGTACGGCTGGCGGAGCTGCGTTCCCCCGAGGCGGTCCAGGCCTCGCTGCTGGCCGGCCGTACCGCCCTCGCCCTGGGCTGGGAGGCCGACGCGGAACGGCATCTGGCCGCCGCGGCCAGGGCCAGGGGACGCGGGCCCGCCTTCGCCCGGGTGGACGGCTGGGTGGCGCAGGCGCTCAGGGCGGCCACGGCGGGACGCACGCGCGGCGTGCTGGACGCCTGCCGCCGGGGGCTCGACCTGCTGGACGAGTACAGGATGACCCTGGGCGCCTCGGAGCTGCGGGCGCGGGCCAGCGCGCAGGGGGCGGAGCTGGCCCTGCTCGCGCAGCGGGCGACCCTCGCCGGGGGGAGCCCGCGCCGGTTCCTCGGCTGGAGCGAGCGCTGGCGGGCCACCGTGCTCGCGGTCCCGCCGACCCGGCCCCCGGACGATCCCGGGCTGCTGCGCGACGTGACGGCCTTCCGCGAGATCAGCAGCCGGGTCGACACGGCGAGGCAGGGGGGCGTGCCGGTCCCCGCGCTGGAGCGCGAGCAGCGGCGGCTGGAGAGGGAGATCCGCGCCCGCACGCTCCGCACCCGCAGCGCGGGCGGTTTCGACGGGCACCGCTTCGACGCGGGCCTCCTGCTCGACGGGCTCGGCGACGGGTGGCTGGTCGAGATCGTCGCCGTCGACGGCGAGCTGCACGTCCTGCTCTGCGGCCGGGGCCGGGTGCGCAGGTTCGCCGCGGGACGGCTGGCCGACGCGGCGATCGACGCCGACCACGCCCGCGCGGGCCTCTCGCGGATCGCGTACGGGGGCTCGGAGGGCAGGTTGCCCGTCCTCGAAGCGGGCGGGCGCCGCCTCCAGGAGTCGCTGCTCGGTCCCGCCGTGCGCCACCTCGGGGACGGTCCCGTGGTCGTCGTCCCGCCGGGCAGGCTGCACGGGGTGCCCTGGGCGCTGCTGCCGGCGCTGGGCGAGCGGGTGCTGAGCGTGTCGCCGTCCGCCAGCGCCTGGCTCCGCGCCCGGCAGATCGAGCCGTCGCCGGCGAAGGAGCGGGTCGTGCTGGTCAGGGGGCCGGGGCTGGCGACGGGCGGTGCCGAGATCCCGCTCCTGGCCGCGCGGTACGGGGAGGCGACCGTGCTGGGGTCGGGCACCGCGGTCGCACCGGCCGTGCTCGCGGCGCTCGACGGCAGCAGGCTCGCCCACATCGCCGCGCACGGCACCTTCCGCTCCGACAGCCCGATGTTCTCCTCCCTGAGGATGGACGACGGCCCGCTCACGGTGCACGACCTCGAACGGCTGCACAGCGCCCCGTACCGGATCGTCCTGTCCAGCTGCGACTCCGGCAGGCTGCAGCCGGTCGGCGCGAACGAACTGCTCGGCCTCGCCGCGGCGCTGCTGCCGCTGGGCACGGCCGGGATCGTGGCCAGTTCGGTGCCCGTCGACGACCAGGCCGTGGTGCCGCTGATGCTCGCCCTGCACGAGGGGCTGCGGCGCGGCCTGAGCATGGCCGAGGCCCTGCGCGACGCCAGGCTGGCGATGCCCGGCGACGCCCTCAACCGGGCGACCGGCTGGTCCTTCTCCGCCATCGGCGGGGCTTGACGGCTCCGGCCGGGTGACGTCCGGTGTCTCCGGCAGGGTGGAGCCTGACGCCTCTGGCCGGGGGACGTCCGGCACCCGGCCGGTCGGGCCGACCGGCGTGCCCGGCCGGCCCGCCGCGTCAGCCGACGGTGAAGAGCCTTCCCAGGTCGGCGCGGTCGCTGCTGCCGAGCCGCGCGTAGGCGTCGCACAGGTGGTTGGCCACCGTACGGATCGACACGGTGAGCTGCTCGGCGATCTGCCGGTTGGTCAGGCCCGCCGCGGCGAGGCTGACGATCTGCCGCTGGCGTGCGGTCAGCCTGGGCAGCGCGAGGTTGACCAGGGCGGAGCTGCGCGCCCCCTGGCAGGCGCCCGCCAGCGCGGAGGCCCGGTTTCTGGAGGACTGCGAGGCTCGCCGGTCCTCGTGGACGAGGGCCGCGTGCGCGAACGCCTCCGCCGCGTGCAGCGTCAGGCCGAGGCCGGCGAGACCACGCCCCACCTCGTCCAGGGCCTCACCGTCGCGCCCGGCCAGCGCTCGGGCGTGCCGCGCCAGCAGGGGGGCGAGGCCTCCCCGCGCGCGGTCGGCCAGCTCCCCGAGCCGGTCGACGACCAGCTCGGGGGTCCCGAGCCGCACCACGTCGTGCAGGGCGAACAGGTCGTCGTCGAGCGGGTCGTCTCCGGCGGCACGCAGCGCGGAGCGCAGGGCACCGTCGAGGTCTCCCTCGGCGGCGAGCGTCCAGGTCCGCGCCCGCTCGGCGGCGAGCGCCCACGACCGTGCGTTCCCCCCGGGTTCCGGTGCCGCCGGGGACACCGAGGATCCCGGGGACCGGTCCTGGGCGGCGGGCCGCGCGCGCGCCCGCGCGTCCCCGCCGGGGGCCGGACCGCGCGACAGGGCCTGCCGCGCGGTCGTCAGGTCGCCGAGGTAGGCGGAGGCGTGCGCGAGCTCGGCCAGGCAGGCGCGGTGGTGGGGGGAACGGCGCAGTCCCTCGCGGCTCCAGGCGACGGCCTCGCGGGTCTCCCCGCGAAGCCGGGCCACCCGGGCGCGCCGCGCGCAGAACTCCGGCATCGCGGGTTCGTCCCAGCCGGTGTCGTCCTCGGCCATCCGCTCGCCGGTGCCGCGCGGTATCCCCGAGAGCCGTCCCGCGTACGCGCGTGCGGTCAGGTCCTCGCACTCGCCCGCCAGCGCCGTGGCCGTTGCCGAGGCCCGCGGGAGCCGTGGCGAGCCGGAAGGACCGCCCGTCCCCGGGCGCCTCGCGGCGGCCCTGAGCACCGGGCCGTGCAGCGGGTGGGCGAGCCGGACCGACAACCGGTCGTCCACGGTGACCAGCCCCTTCGCCCGCAGGCGTTCGAGGACGCCGAAGGCGGTCCCGGCGCCCGGCGCGTCCGGGACCGGGCGCTCACCGGACGCGAGGAGCTCCGGGAGCGCGCCGGACGCGACGGGTTCCGAGGGGGCGTCGGACGCGGTGGGGGGTTCCTGCGGTTCGCCGGACATGACCAGCCTCAGCGGCCTGCCGGACGCGATGAGCTCCAGCGCCTCCCGTTCCTCCCCGTCGACGTCGCGGATCGTGTCCTCGACCAGCTCCCTGACGCGCGCCGTCATCGGGGGAGTGCCCCGCCAGGTCCAGGTGCCCGAGACGTTGCTCAGGTCCCCTCCGGCGTGGACGGCGACGACCAGCTCGCGCAGGAGGCGGAGGTCACCGCGGCTCGCCCGGTGCAGGCGCCGGACGGTGAGGGTGTCCACGTAGCCGCCCACCGCCCGGGACAGCAGTTCGCCGCACTCGCGCTCCGTCATGGGGACCAGCGCCACGCGCGGCAGGAGGTTCTCCTTCCAGAGCCTGGAGACGTCCTCCGGCACGGGCACGCCCTCACGGACCGTGACGAGCAGGCGGGTACGCCCCCTGAGCGCCAGGCGGTGGACGAGCGCGGCCGAGGAGTCGTCGAGGAGGTGGGCGTCGTCCACGACGAGCACGCGCACCCCGTCCAGCGCCTCGACCGGGTCCGGCGGGCAGAGGAGCCCCGCGGGGCGCGGGGAGGATCCCGTGAGGGACGGGGAGACGGGGAGCCCCGCGGAATCCCGGGAGGTGGAAAGCCCGGCGCGGCGCAGGGAGCGGGAGAGGAGATGGGCGAAGGCGGCGAGCGGGCTGTCCAGGGTGTCCGGCGTTCCCGTGATCCGCGCGTGCACCGGCTCGGTCATGGCTTCGGTCACAGTCTCGGGCACGGGTACGGCCTCGGCGGCCAGGCGGCTCCTGCCGCTCCCCGCCGCGCCGGTCACGACGACGCCCCGGCGGCCGGCCGCCAGGTTTCGCCGTACGAGATCGAGTTCCTCAGTCCTGGCCGTGAACGGCCAGGGGGACCGTGGGTTTCTCACAGCGGTATGAGCCGGGCCGCCCGTCCGTGATACACGTGGAATTGAGTAGGCCCTACTCATGCGCGTCCGGGATTCCGTCCCCAGTCTCGTGGCATGTGGACACGGTTTCCTTGATCTCCCCACCCTGCCCGCGGGCGAGGGCCGCCATGCCGCGGGGACGTCGATGAGGGCGGGCGACGGCGAGCGCGTCCGGCACTGCTCGCTCCCGCCGTACCCCGCCTACGCGCCGCCGGACGGGCTCGAGGGGCGGCGGCGCGCGGCCCTGCTCTCGGGGCGGCGGGCGTGGCTGAACGGCACGGTCCTGCACTACTGCTTCCTGGGCGGGCGGCATGACGGCGAGCACGGCGACGGCGGGCAGCGCGACGCCGTGCGCCGGGGGTTCCAGGAGTGGAAGGACCTCGGCATCGGGCTGGAGTTCGCCGAGGTCGCCGACCGTACCGAGGCGGAGGTGCGGATCGGGTTCCGGCGGGACGCCGGATCGTGGTCGGCCGTGGGACGCGACGCGCTCCGCGTCGGGACCGCCTCCCGCACGGTGAACTTCGGCTGGGACCTCACCGGGGCGTCCGGCCGGGGCACCGTGCTGCACCAGATCGGCCACGTCATCGGCATGGTCCACGAGCACCAGAGCCCGTACTCGGGCATCCTCTGGGACGAGGAGGCCGTCTACGAGGACTTCGCGGGGCCGCCGAATCTCTGGCCGAGGTCGCGGACGTTCCACAACGTCATCCGCAGGCTCGACGAGAGCGAGGCGAACGGCCCCGTATGGGATCCGCTGTCCGTCATGGGATACCGGCTCGGCCCGGGGCTCATCCTGGAACCCTCGTGCCACCGGGCGGGGATCGTGCCGCCGGGCACCGTCTCCGGGCCCGACGCCGCGTTCGCCCGCCGCTGGTACCCGCCCCCGGGAGCCGCGCCGCCCTCCGAGCTGCGGCCGTTCCGTTCCGCCCCGCTCGGAACCGGGGCGGGGGAGCAGCGCGACTTCGTGATCACACCTCGCGCCACCCGTGACTACACCGTCGGTGTCTTCGGCGAGTGCGACACGGTGCTGGTGTTGTTCGAGGAGGTCGGCGGCGACCCGCGCTATCTGGCGGGCGACGACGACGGCGGGCGCCCGCGCAACGCGTCCCTCCGCGTCCACCTGCTCAGGGACCGCCGCTACGTCCTGCGCGCGCGTGTCCACTCCTGTTGGGGACCCGGCCAGGCCGCCGTCATGTGCTGGTGAGCGCCGGGTGCCGGAACTGTCGTACGCGTCGTGCAGGATCGCCGGCGCCGGCGACGGGCCGGCGAGGTGGCGACACGGAGGCGACCGTGGCGAGAGTGACGACGCCGGAGGGAAACGACGACCACTACGGGGTGACGATGCTCGACCCCGAGGAGAACGAGTTCTGCGTCAGCTAGATCTCCGGTATATGTCCGGCGTTTCCGCAGTTCATCTTTCCGGAGCGGGAAAAGGCGGGTCGGAGTCGCGCGCAGTCATCCGAATGAATGGTTTTCCTCGCATATCGCGGGGCAGGTGGCCGACGGTCGGAAAAGACGGGTTTCGTTCATAGGCGGCGGGGATGGGGGACGATCCTGATGAGCGACAACATAATTTTAACGGTGATCAACTGGGCTGTTCTGGTCCTCGGATGCGTGATGGTCGCACAGAGCGTCTACACGCTGGCGACAGGCCGGTTCCCTCCCCTGTACTCCAAGGGCGACCGGGCGTTGCCGGTGCGGCCGTACGCGTGGTACCTGCTGCTCTTCTGGTTGGCCCTGGTCGCGTTGGCGTTGCCGCAGGTGCTGGACTGGCCGAGCGAATGGCGGATCGTCTCCCTCGTGTTCGTCGTCGCCTTCGTGGCGGGAGCGGTCGTCGTAAGGATGAAGATGAAGAAGGCGGAGCGCTCCATGGAATCGGGTGACACTCACCGGACCCCGTGACATTCACGAGGTCGTGTGACGGGGGTGACGGAGGGGCGTGACCGGCATGCCGCCGATCCCGCCCCTCGTGGTCAGCCGCTCACCTCTGTCTGCTCCGGCGAGCCCGGAATGCTCGCGTCGAGCCAGATCGGGCGCCAGTCGCTCAGCTCGTGGAAGCGGCGCAGCTCGGCGATGCCGCTGAGCCAGCCCATCCACCCGGCGTACGGGGGGTTCTTCTCGTCGAAGCCGCTCTCCACGAAGGTGAGCCGTGTCGCGCCGCCCGAATCCTCCAGCTCCCAGCTGGAGACGCCGAGGCCCGGCCACTCCAGGGAGAGGCCGCGGCCCGGCTCCAGCGCGACGACCTTCGCGGGCGTGTCGTTGGCCTCGAAGCCGCCCATCGCGAACCGCCCGCCGACGTACGGCTCGAGGTCGACCTTGTAGCCGAACCACCGGCTGAACTTCTCCGGGTCGACGAGCGAGTCGAAGACCGCCTCCGGCGAGCCGCCGATGACGAGCTGCTCCCGCATGATCGGGGAGGTGAAGTCGGCCTTCGGGGTGAGCCCGCGGCCCTCCAGGTGGTCGACCAGGTTCGCGATCGACAGGCACCAGAACGTCTGCAGCGTCCCCAGGACTCCGCCCTCGGTCATCGCGGACTCCTGGTCGAAGTGGGTCTGCGTCAGCGTCACGATGGTCGACTCCGCGCTCTCCTCCTCCAGGCTGATCTCGACGGTCGTCTCCTCGCCGCCGAGCAGCCAGGAAAAGCGCAGCGTGTGGTCGTCGACGTGCAGCGGCCGCTGGTGGGGCGCCTCTCCGTCGGGGGTGTGACGCCCCCAGAACGCGTACCGGTGCGGCAGCTCGACCTCGGCGTGCTCGGCCAGCCAGACGCGCAGCTCGCCCGGGTCGGTCAGGGCGTGGTGGACTGCCTTGAGCGGTGCGGTCACGCGCGCGCTCAGCCTCATCGGCTCACTCACGGGGTTCTCCCTTGGGGTAGCAGGCGACGGCGAGCTTGAAGGCGTCCCCTTCGGTGCCGCCGTAACGGGTGAAAAGGTCTTGCAGCGCCGCCTGGAGGTCGTTCAGGAACTCCTGACGCCGCTCGGGGAGCATGCGGATCTCGCCGGACACGCCGATGGACGGCAGCTCCGGCGCGGTCCTGTCGAGCGCGCCGATGTCGGCCTGAACCTCCTCCATGAGGTCCAGCAGGTAGCCCAGGCCCAGGTCGTCCCGGGTCGTGCGCAGGCCGATCCGGCCGACGAGGCGGGGCGAGAGCCAGTAGGAACGGGCGCTCGCCTGGTAGACGCCCTCGTGGATGCCGCGCACCCTGCGCTCGGTCACCTGTGTCACCAGGCCCGCCTCGACCAGGCGTTTGACGTGGTAGTAGACCCGCTGCGGGGTCTGGTCGAGCAGAGCCGCCACCTCGGTGCACGAGCGCGGCTCGGCGAGTTGCCGCAGCACCTCGATGCGCTGCGGTTTGAGCAGGGCCTCGGCCTGCTCGATCTGCTCCAGGTACAGGACGTCTCTCATCGCAAAATCAAGCTTGTACGTAAAATTATATTTTTTCAATGGTCGGCGCGGAGGAGCTCGCCCGGCGTCTCTCCGCGGTGACCGGCGACCGGTCAGGCGGGCGAGAGGAAGGCGGCCAGGAGACCAGAAGACCAGAAGAGCAGGGCGGGCGGGAGGTGCGGGGCTCACCTGCCTTCCGGGGACGATCGCATCGCCCCCAGAAGGGTGTCGAGGGTCACGCGGGCGAATCCGATCCGGGCGTCGCTCGCCCCGTACGGCAGCCACAGGGCGCCCGCGTGCAGCAGGCCGCCGCAGGAGTACACGACGTTGGGCACGTACCCCTCGCGCTCGGTGTCGCCGGGGGTGAGGAGCGTGCCCGGCAGCTCGGCGATGACGCGGCGCGGCTCGTCCAGGTCGAGCAGCAGCGCGCCGATGGCGTAGCGGCGCATCGGGCCGACGCCGTGGGTCAGGACGAGCCAGCCGGCCTCGGTCTCCAGGGGGGATCCGCAGTTGCCGACCTGGATCAGCTCCCAGCCGCTGCGGGGGGTGTGGAGCGGTACCGGGCGCCGCCACCTGCTGTCCTCGCCGAGGGAGGTCAGGCCGATGGTCTCGCCGTCGGAGCGGCACAGCGCCAGCCGGCGCCCGCCCACCCGGCGCGGGAACAGCGCCATCCCCTTGTTGACGGCGGCGGGCCCGCGCAGCGGGGTGACCTCGAAGGTACGCAGGTCGTCGCTGGCGAGCATGTGCGAGCGGATGTGCCGCCCGTCGTAGGCGGTGTAGGTGGCGCGGTACGAGGGCGTGCCGTCCTCATCGACGATCCTCACGAAACGGGCGTCCTCCATCCCGTTGCTCTCGGCCGCGGTGGCGGGCCAGAGCACCCGCCGCTCGATCGGGACGTCGGCGGGGAAGGTCACGGCGTAGTCGGCGGCGGTCGCCCGGCGCAGCTCCTCCACGGTGCCGTGCGTGGTGGTGCGGGTGAGCAGGTCGGTGGGGAGCCGGGCGACCGCCTGCTCGAAGTCGTCGTCGTCGAAGAGGTCGGGCAGCGAGCCCAGCACGGTGGCGGAGACCTCGTTGTCCCAGCCCTCGTCGGTGAGCGCGGCGGCGAGCAGGTCACGCCGGTGGGGGACCCCGTGCCGAGGGCCGGCGGCCAGCGGTCCCGAGCGGTCGGCGACGACGAGCTCGTCGCCGGGGCCGAGCACCGCCGTGACGAAGCCGATGGACGACAGGTGGCCCTCGCCGATCTGCCGCGTGCTGATCACCACGCGCAGCCGTCCCGGGCTCAGGCCGGACTGGTCGGGGTGGGCGACCATCGAGGGGTTGCACAGCGCGGCGCCCTCCACCGCGTACTCGTGGCTGAAGTAGGCGCCGACCAGCAGGCGGGCCGCCGGCCGCAGGTCGACATGGCTCGGGACCCGGTAGCGGACCAGGTCGTAGTGGTGCAGGAAGGTCGTCGCGAGGTCGCGGTGCCGGTCGCCGAACCCCCGCAGCGTCTCCTCGAGGAGCGCGGCGGTCTCGTCGTGGCCGAGAAGCGTGATGCGGTCGATCAGGGCGGCGGCCCGGCTGCGCGCCAGGGCTGCGTCCTCGCCGGGCACGAACAGCTTGATGATCACTCTTCGCGGGTCGGGGGCGAGGGTCTGGTCGAGCCGGGTGGCCAGGTCCCTGATGGTCATGGCACCTCGTTCAGGGGTCTCGGGGCCGGGACGCCGTGCCTTCCGGGGGAGGCCGTCGGGGCGCGGCACCTTCCGGAGGGCACGGCCGGGACGCGGCGTCCCCCAAGGAGCGCGGTCGGGACGCGACGCCGTGTGAAGGTCGCGCCATATCCCGTCATGACACCCATGACATCATCCCGCCGGTCCCGTGACCAGGGCACGATGCCTTCAGACGACCTCACTCCGTTCGCTCACCAGGTGCTCGGCGTGCTGCAGGGTGGAGATGAGTGCGATGGTCGACTCCGCGCCCTGGTTCAGATTGGGCCCGTACAGGGTCAGGCCGTCGTAGCCGCCGCCGGTCGCGGTGTCCCACATCGCCGTACCCCGGTCGTTGGCGCCCTGGAACCACGCCGACGCCCGCCACACCCCCGCCTGCCAGGCGGGGTCGCCGGTGACGGCGCCCGCCGTGGCGCAGGCGTCGGCGAGCGCGGCGACCTCGATCGGCTGCTGGTCGTAGCGGTCCCGCGGCGCGTGCCGCCGCCAGCCCGCGACGGGCACGACCGACAGCCGCCCGTCCCTGGTCTGGATGTCGTGGAGCCAGGTCAGCATCCGCAGGCCGTCGGCGAGCATCGAGTGATCGCCGCCGAGGTGGCCCGCCGCGATGAGCACCTCGGCGAGGGCGGCGTTGGCGTACGTCAGCCGGGGCTGCGGCCACGGCCAGTCGGGGTCGGCCGGGGGGACGCCGACCGCGCGGGCGGCGTCCGCGAGCAGGGCCGCGGCCGGGGCGTTGTCCGGCATGACGCGCAGGACCTCCGCCGCGCCGAGCCCGGCGAACGCCATGGCGCGCGGATGCGTGGACCGCCTGGTGGCGCCGAGGGCGAAGGAGATCAGGGCCTCGTCGCGGATCCACGGGGCGGGGTTGCGGGCCGCCGCGGTGCCCAGGCCCCACAGCGCCCGGCCCCACCAGTCGCCGAGACCGGGCTCGTCGGTCCAGCGCCGGTCGTGGGAGAACCGGTTGTGGAACGTGCCGGAGCCGTCCTGCGCGTGCGTGAGGAAGGCCAGGTAGCACTCCGCGAGCCGCCGCACCTCGGGGGCCGGCGCCGGTTCGCGGCTGGTGACGACGAGCCCGCGGGCGACGTCGTCGGTGCAGTAGCCGTGCTGGCGGCGGACGACGGCGTGCCTGGCGTGTTCGAACAGGCCGGTGTCGTCGCTCAGCCGCGCCAGGTGCCGGAAGCCGGGGATGGCGGAGGCGACCATGGGGGCCGTGTGGGGGGCGGGGGTCGCGGGGGTCACGGCAGGGCCACCGCCACGGCCGCCGGGCGTCTGGTGAGCAGGCCCCGGGCGAGGTCCTCGTAGCGCGCCGCCACGGCGGGCCACAGCAGGGTCGGGACCAGGGCGTGGGTACGGTTCCTGAGGTCCTCGGCCAGGCCGGGCTCGGTGAGGATCCGGCGTACGGCCGCGGCGAGCGCCGCGGGGTCCTCGTGGGGGACGAGCAGGCCGGGCCCGCCGGTGAGCAGTTCCACGGCGTGCGGGAAGGACGTGGCGACCACCGGCACCCCGGCGGCCACCGCCTCGATCAGGACACCGGAGGTCACCTGCTCGTGCGAGTCGTACGGCAGCACGACCACGTCGGCCGAGCGGACCAGCCGGATCAGCGAGGCCTGGTCGCGGTAGACCGGGTCGTACCGCACGGAGGCGGCCACGCCGAGCCGCGCCCCCATCCGCTGCAGCCGGTCGCGGTAGGCCTCCCCGTGGTGTTCGAGCACCTTGGGGTGGGTCTTGCCCGCGATCGTGTACGTGGGCGAGGGGGAGAGGTCCCCCAGCAGGGCGAGCGCCTGCAACGCCCACTCGATGCCCTTGCCGGGGCCGATCAGCCCCCAGGTGAGCAGGTGCGGCCGCAGGCGGCGCTGGGCCGGGACGCGCATGTGGTCGGCGGCTCCGTGCGGGATGACCGACACCTTGCCCGGGTCGACGTGGTAGCCGGCGAGCAGCCGGTCGCGGGCGGTGCCGGTCATGGTGACCACCGCGCCGGCGGCGTCCACGATCTGCTCGAGCAGCCTTCGCTGCCGGGGGGTCGGCCGGGTCAGCACGGTGTGCAGGACCACGATGCTCGGCACCATGAGATGCCGCAGCAGCGGCAGGACGTCCTGGCCGTCCTGGCCGGGGTAGATGCCGTACTCGTGCTGGACCACCGCCACGTCGAACCGCTCCAGGGCGGAGGCCGCCGCCTTCCAGCTCTCGCGCCCGCCGGGGGCCCAGGTGTGCACGACCCCGGGCACGGCGCGTTCGTCGTCGCCGTCCGTGGTGACGCGGACGATCCCGCCGCGGGTGCCCCCCTCGGTGAGGTGGGCGGCCAGGGCGGAGTTGAAGGTCGCGAGCCCGCACTGCGTGGGCGGGTGGGTGCTGAGAAATCCATATGTACAGGCCACTGCCAAGCCTTCCGGTCATCGGCCGCCCCGGCTCACGGATGCGGACCTCACGGGATGAAGACGTCCATCGGCCGGCGTGGTGGCGGATGGAACCGAAGCCTGGCGCCGGGGGCCGTCCTCATCGGGGCCCGGCTGCCGCGACCCCGCAGAGGACCGCGGGGGCTACGTCACTCCGACAGTATCAGGGGATTACGCTCGGTCCACTATGTCGCGGTAGATGCGTAAATAATTGGTCACCATTCTCTCCACCCCGAATCTGCGTTCGGCCTGGGCGCGGCAACCCGCCCGGTCGATCGTGCCGACGCGCGAAACGGCGGAGACGGCCTCCTCGACGGTGTCCACCAGGAAGCCCGTCACGCCCGGATCCACGACCTCGGCCATCGACCCGCGCCGGTAGGCGACCACGGGGGTGCCGCAGGCCATCGACTCGACCACCGACAGGCCGAAGGGCTCGTCGAACGCGATGGGATGCAGCAGGGCCGCGCTTCCGCCGAGGATCTCGGCGCGCCGCTCGGGGCCGACCGAGCCGAGGAACCTGACCCGCTCGCCGTCGACGTGCGGGGCGACCCGCTCGTCGAAGTAGCGCCGGTCCTGGACGATCCCGCAGACGGTCAGCGGCAGCCCGGCCCGCCGCGCGATCTCGATCGCCGTGTGGGTCCCCTTGTCGGGATGGACCCGGCCGAAGACGACCAGCCCTCGGCCGCCGTCGGGGTCGAAGGGCAGGAGCCCGAGGTCGATGCCGTGGTGAACCGTGGCGACGTAGTCGAGCCGGGGGGAGCGGTCGGCGTCGGAGATGGAGACGTAGGCCGATCGGGCACGGGCGTAGGCGGGCAGGATCCCCGCCCCGGAGAACCCGTGGATCGTGGTGAGCAGCGGAGCGCGGCAGTGGCCCGCGAAGGCCAGGGGCAGCCAGTCGAGGTGGCTGTGGACGAGGTCGAACTCGGCGGAACGCCCCAGCGCGTGCGCGACGTGCATCGCCTCCCACACCCGCCCGTCGAGGGACGGATCCTCGGCGTACCCGGTGGGGCAGACCCCGTCGAGCGTCCCCGAGGTGATCGAGTCGAGGGTGGCGAAGAGCGTCACGTCGACGCCCCTGGCGGTCAGTCCCTCGGCGAGCAGGCTGGTGACCTGCTCCCACGGCCCGTAGTGGCGCGGCGGCGTACGCCAGGCGACCGGTCCCAGCAGGGCCACCTTCAGCGGAGCCGGCTCCGGCGCCGCCTCTGCCGGAGCCGCTTTCGCCGGAGTCACCTTCGGCGCGCCCCCCTCAGGCGAAGCCGCCCTCACCGGTCACCGGATCCGGTGCGTACCCGTCCCAGGCCCTCCCTCGACCTCACAGATTCACCCCTCTGCCGGACTGGTAAGGACAGAGCCAGGCAAAAACCACGCTGCTGAAATTCACCAGCATGGTGTGGGGTGTCCGCCCGGCCGTTTCGGTGACCTGGAGCCTGACCACCGACCCGTCCCGCATCCAGCCCGCCACCTCGTCCTCGGTGGGCTCGTGTCCGTGCAGGCGCAGCATCAGGTCGTGGGGCTGCCCGGCGATTCGCAGGTGCAGCTCGCACGCGGGCTCGGTATCCGCCATGTTTCGCCGTCCAGATGTCCATGTGGAGTAGACCCGGCGGAGTTGTCGGCGTCCTGTCGAGCGTACTCCTCGCGCCGGAGGCCACCCCGAGCGGGCGAACGACCACCATGATCGTCGACCCGCTGACGCTCCGACCAGCCGACTCGCCGCCCCGCCGGCTCATCACCCCGCCGAGCACCTGGTCAAACCCCCTCCCTCTCATGCCCGCGAACCGGGACAAGAACGTCAGCGAGCCAGATCGGCCCTCGGCACCTTGCATTCGTGTACGCGTCACCGCGATCGATAGATAAACCCCGGAACGGTATTTCACCCGTCAGGGTGGCTTCTCCGCGTCATGACGGGTCGATCGCCATCCAATCCGGTGCAATTCACGCACGGGAAACGGCCCGAGCCGTCGCCGTGCGGATGCGCGCCACCTCGGCCGGATCCGTGCGGACGCGGCGTCGCGGGCGTCGCCGGATGTCCGTGCGTGTACGCGTTCCGGGTGTGAGCTGCCCGTACGGCGCCGTCCCCGACATCCTTACCCGCAGGTTTTGAAGCGGCTTGCCCTTATCGCCGACTTGGTGATGGAAATGCGTGACAAATGGCTTATTCTGCTCTGTCATTGAGCGGCCAATGGGCATTGAATTGTTGATTCTCGTGGAAATTTTCCGCAATCCGCGGTCTCATATTCCAGCCAGTTCTTTCGGGATCATTACTGGGAAGAGGAGAGTCATATGACCAATTCGCGAAGAATCACGGCACTCGCGGCCGCGCTCGCGACGGCGGTCAGCCTCGGGGCCGCCGGTGCGCAGGCGTCGGCGACGGCCGCGGAGTCCTCGGTGGTGGCCGCGCCTCCGGCGCAGGGGCTCCGGATCACCCGCTTCCTCGGCGAGCAGCGCCTGCCACACAGGATGCGGTTCCGGGGGACCACCGTCGGCGGCCTCTCCGGTCTCGACCGTGACCCCCGCACCGGCACCTGGTACCTCATATCCGACGACCGGTGGCGCTACAACCCGGCCCGCTTCTACACCGGCCGCTTCGACATCCACCCGGTCACCGGGGCGTTCACCGGGGTGAACCTCACCGGGGTCACCACCCTGCGGCGTCCCGGCGGGAGCTCCTACCCGGCCTACGGCCGGCCCAGGTCCGCCGATCCCGAGACGATCCGCTACGACCGGTGGAGCCGCAGGGTGCTGTGGGCCAACGAGGGCGACCGGCCGGACGCGGAGAACCCCGACATCCCGGTGTCCGACCTGTCCGTCCGCTGGACCAACAGCGAGGGCCGCTACCTCGGGGAGCTGCCGGTTCCCCGCAACCTGAAGATGACCGCCACCACCAGCGGCCCCCGGCGCAACTTCGGGTTCGAGGGGCTGACCTCCACGGAGCGGACCATCGCGGCCGTCACGGAAGGCCCGCGATACGAGGACGGCGCGCCGCCGACCGTCAGCCGGGGCGCCACGGCCCGCATCACCGTGTGGGGACGCGACGGCCGGCCGCGCGGGCAGTACGCCTACCCGATCGACAAGCTCCCGGCGGCGCCGATCCCGGCGAACGGCAAGTCCGACAGCGGGGTCTCGGAGATCCTGGCGATCGACGACAACCGCTACCTCGCCCTTGAGCGCTCCTGGATCGAGGGCGTCAACTACAAGGCCAAACTGTACGAGATCGACCTGCGCGGCGCCACGAACGTGCTGACCCGCGACAGCCTGGCCGCCGGACGCCCGTACCGCCCGGTTTCCAAGCGTCTCGTCACCGATTTCGGCAGGGTGCGGCTGCCGTTGCAGAATCTGGAGAGCCTCGCCTGGGGGCCGCGCCTGCGCAACGGCGAGTGCACGCTGGTGGTCGGCTCCGACGACAACTTCGACAGCAACGAGGCCACCCAGTTCCTGGCCTTCGCCGCCCGGGGCTGCGACGGCCGTTGAGATAGCACCGGGCGACCGGTGCCCCCGCCGGCCACGAGGTGACGGCGGCTCGATCGAGAAAGAACCCGGGCGTGGCCGGGACCCGCGACACGGGTCCCGGCCACGCCTGCTGTTCCGCCGTCCCCGCCGCCCGCTCGCCCGCTCGCCCGCTCGTCCGGTCGTCGCGGGAGGCGCGGCGGTCCGGCACCTGACCGGGTCTCCGTCTCCCGTGCCGGGGCCGGTCCCCGCGGCCCACGGGCGGATCGGGAGACGGCGGTCCGGCTGGACCCTCCCACCGCGGGAACCTTCATTCTGGTGAGGTGAACGAGGGACACCTGCCGATCGGGCGGTTCGCACGGCTGTGCCGGCTCAGCGTCAAGCAACTGCGCCACTACGACGAGCTGGGCCTGCTGGCCCCGGCGTATGTCGATCCGGACACCGGCTACCGCTACTACCGGCCCGACCAGGCGCGCCCCGCGATGCTGATCGGCCTGCTGCGCTCCCTCGACGTACCCCTCCCCTCGATCGGGCGGGTGCTGTCCGGTGAGGCGGGCGTGCTCGGCGGCGTGCGCGACCGCATGGAGGCCGAGCTGGCGCGCCGAGAGCGCAACTTCGCCGCGCTCGAACGCATCCTGTCCGAGGGCCTGCCCCGGCCGGAGGTGACGGTCGTCCGCGAGCCCGCCCGGCGGGTGGTCGTCGTACGGGACACCGCGCCTCAGGAGCGGATCGGCGCGGTCACCTCGGCGTGCGTGGCCCGGTTGCTCGCGGCGGCGGGCGTGCCGGACGGGCTGCTGGTCGGCCTGTTCCCGCTCGACATGGCGGAGGAGGTGGCCGTGGCCGTCGCGCTGGAGACGTCCGAGGACGTCCCGGGGACGTCCTCGGACGTCCTGCCGGGCGGTCTGTACGCGTCGGCGACCCATATCGGGGCGTACGACCAGATCCCTCTCACCACACACGCGTTGCTCGCCTGGGTGGGCGAGCGCGGGCACATGCCTGCCGGCCCGCTGCGGGAGGTGTACGTCTCCAACCCCGCCACCACGCCACAGGACCGGCTGGTGACACATCTGATGATCAAACTGAATGACCCGGAATGAACGGGTGTCCGGCCGCCGGCGATCCAGAAGCGGCCGAGTCCGGCCCCGCGCGGGCGCGTGCGCCCCGCTATCACCCCGGGCGGAGACCCGAAAGCCGCCCCGGCATTACGTCGGTCCTAAAATGCCAAAAGTGTTCGCATCAAAGTACCGCGACGATTCATCGGGATTCGTGGACCTCCTCTTTCGGGAGCCGCCTGACCGGGGTTGTTCCGGCTCCCGAACTCCTTGGCCCGTCGCTTCCCGGCACCTGCCTGCTGATGGCCAAAAATAAGTAAATTTCTGGATTCGTTGGAGTCGTCGAGGTGTCCTCGGCATGGCTCCGGGTTCTTGGCCATCTTCCCGCTTCTTTGATTCTCGTCGGGTTCATCTATGTCCGCCGCTAGAACTTTGTTCGCATAATGACAAATTTAATGATTTAGCTATACGATCGCCGTTCGTGGTTGGAGTTGATCTTTCAGGAACCCGATTGGCAGACGACCTGTTCTTTGTCGTGCATGACAACGCGACCGGCCGGATGAGGCTTCACGCCCGTCTGACCGGTCTCGGGCTGGCCGCCGCCGTACTGGGAGAACTGATGCTCGCCGGGCGGGTGACCGTGGGATCGGCGGCGGGACAGGTGCGGCTCGTCGTCCTCGACGCGGCGCCGCCTCAAGACGCGCTCACCCGGACCGCCCTGGGGCACATCGTCGCCGAACCCTCGCACCGCTTCCGTACCTGGCTGCAGTTCCTCGCCCGTACTGCACTCGCCGACGTGGCGGCCCGGATGACCGCCGACGGGCTGCTGCGCCCGCCCGGCAGGCGCCCGTCACGGAGACGGGTACCGGTCGACGTGAACGTCGCGGGGTGGCCCGTCGGGCGCGTCAACCTGGCGATCCAACGCCGTGAGCCACTCAACGCCCAGGACCGCGTCCTGCTGGGGCTGCTCGTCGCGACCGGCGGCGACCAGCTCGTCCTGTGGGAGCAGAACCCGGCGTACCTCTCCGCGGCGATCGCCGCCCTTCCGGCGCCGCTCCAGGAACTGATCGCCCAGACCGAGGCCGCCGTCGGCGACGCCGTCATCACCCGCCGGTGAGCCCACCCCCCTCATTCCAAGGAGTCCCTCGATGTCCGTGACAGAGCAGAGAACCGGCGCGGTCTCCGCCGCGCTGGCCCAGGACCGCCTTGGCGTGCCCTCCGTGGTCTTCTTCGTCATCTCGGCGGCGGCGCCGCTCACCGTCATCGGCGGCTCGGTGACCGCCGCCTACGCCGCGACCGGCGTGACCGGCGTGCCGCTCGCCTTCATCCTGCTCGGGGGCATCCTGGGCCTGTTCGCCGTCGGCTACGTGACGATGGCCCGCCACGTCGTCAATGCCGGGGCGTTCTACGCGTACACCGCGAAAGGGCTCGGCAGGCCGGTGGGGGTGGCGACCGCGTGGGTCGCGTTGCTGGCCTACAACGCGCTCCAGGTGGGTCTCTACGGAATGATCGGCGCGGCCGCCCAGCCGCTGATCGCCGGCTGGTTCGGCAGCTCCCCGCCCTGGTGGGTCATCGGGCTGGTCGCCTGGGTGCTGACCGGGGCGCTCGGCCTCATGCGGGTCGACGTGAACGGGAAGGTCCTGTCGGTCCTGCTGCTGACGGAGATAGCCGTCGTCGTCCTGTTCGACATCGCGGACCTGGTCAACCCGTCGGCCTCGGGCTACAGCCTCGACGTCTTCGACCCGTCGAACCTCTTCGTCCCCGGGATCGGAGCGGTGGTCGCGATCTGCATCGCGTCCTTCGCGGGTTTCGAGTCGTCGGTGGTGTTCTCCGAGGAGACCAAGGACCCGAGGCGCACGGTGCCGATCGCGACCTACGTCGCGCTCGCCGTCATCTCCGGGCTCTACGCCGTGTCCTCCTGGGCGATGACCGTGCCGATCGGCTCGGACAAGATCGTCGAGACCTCGCGCGAGCAGAGTTCGAATCTCCTGTTCAACCTGGCCGGGCAGCACCTGGGGGCGACCATCGCCACCATCGGCTCCCTGCTCTTCGTGACGAGCCTCTTCGCCGCGCTGATCGCCTTCCACAACACGATCTCCCGCTACGTCTTCGCCCTCGGGAGGGAAAGGGTCCTGCCCGAGACCTTCGGCCGTACCTCCCCCCGGACCGGTGCCCCGGTCAACGGCTCGGTGGCGCAGAGCGTCATCGGGCTGGCCACGATCGTCATATACGCGATCTTCGACCTGGACCCGGTCATCCAGCTGTTCTTCACCGTCGGGTCGTTCGGCGGCCTGGGACTGCTCATGATGCTGGCGGCCACCTCGGTCTCCGTGCTGGTCTTCTTCGCCAAGAACCCCCACGAGGAGAACGCCTGGCGGACCCGCATCGCCCCGGTCATCTCCTCCGTCCTGCTGTTCGTCGTCATCGTGCTCGTCCTGCTCAACTTCGACACCGTGCTCGGCGTGGCCCCCGACTCCCCGCTCCGCTGGATCATGCCCGCCATCTACTTCGTCGCCGCGGGGTTCGGCGTCATGTGGGGACTCGCCCTGCGGGCCAGGCGGCCGAAGGTGTACGCCAACATCGGCCTGGGCGCCCAGGCGGCCGTGGGAGGGAACGAATGACCGAGATCATTCGCATCCAGAACGCTCCCGGGGTCGCCGAGACCATCGGCGCGATCATCGCCACCTCCTTCCACGAGCAGGAGGTCTCGGCTTGGATGATCCCGCCGGAGGAGGACCGCCGCCGGGTGATGCCCCCCTTCTTCTCCATGCTCAGCGAAGGCGCCCTCACTCACGGCGAGGTCCACGCGACGGCCGACATGTCCGCCGTGGCCGTGTGGTACCACAAGGGGGTCGAGCCGCTTCCCGAGATCCCCGACCGGGCCGCCCGGGTGGAGGCGTTCGCCGGGCCCCACGCGGAGCGCATCGAGCAGATGGGCGAGGAGATGGACCGGCGCCATCCCCACGAGCCACACCACTACCTGGCGTTCCTCGCCGTGCTTCCCGGACATCAGGGACGGAAGACGGGGACCCGGCTGCTGGAGGGGTACCACCGCGGGCTCGACGAGGCGGGGACACCCGCGTACCTGGAGGCCAGCAGCACTCGCAGCCGCAGGCTCTACCTGCGGCACGGCTACCGGGACCTCGGCGACCCGCTGGTCCTGCCCGGCGGCCCGCCGATGTTCCCGATGTGGCGCCCGCCGAACCCCTGATTCCGGCGCGCCGAGCCGAGGTCAGGCGCGGGAGAGGTGAAGACGGACCTGGGTGCCGGGCAGGCCGGTGCGGATCTCCAGCAGGTCGCAGACCTGGCGGACGACCCACAGGCCGTGGCCGCGAAGGCCGGTGAGGCCGGGCGGCAGGTAGCCGGGAAACGGGGTGTCCATGTGCCCGGGGTCGGTGACGTCGCAGCCGATGGCCGGGCCGTCGGTCCACAGCCGTATCTCACCGTGCCCGCCGCCGTGCTCGACGGCGTTGGCGACGACCTCGTTGACGGCGAGCAGGAGCCGTTCGGCCCGCTCGTCCGACAGGCCGGACGCGGCCGCCCACGCGGCCACCCGCCTCCGCATCCGGGACAGGTCGGCGTCGAACCGGATGGTCGCCTCGGTCCCGGCGGGCGGCGGCAGGGGACGGTGGTCGGCGGCGTGGGTGAAGGTCGCCGGATCGTCATAGTCCCGGCTCGCCCGCGAGCTGCTGTCGACCAGCAGGTCCGGGTGGGTGCGGCGGGCGTCGGCGACGATACGCCCGGGCAGCGTCCGCGTGTCGTAGGGGCAGACGATCCAGGCCGGGCTGCCGGCGAACGCGACGTTGAGCATCGCCTCGTACCGGGTCCACTCCGCCTCCTGCCGCTCGCCGCGGCCGTGCCAGACGGGCTCGCCGATGATGCGGATCCGCCGGTGGGCGGGCGAGTGGGTGTTGACGTAGGAGTTGTAGGCGGCCAGGGTCCGGCCGGGCGCGTCGTACCACTTCCGCGCGGCGACGAACTCCACCTGGCCCGCCGCGTCGCCCAGGCCGGACCTCAGCAGCTCGATGTTGGCCTCGGTGGTCACCGCCAGGACCCTGTCGTCCCGCGCCAGGCCGTCGAGGCAGAAAGCGGTGGTGGCGGAGAGGAAGGCCTGGTCGGTGTCGTATATCAGTGCCTGGTGGATCAACCCGGGCGCCGCGTCCGAGGGCTGGACGGTGATGCTGCTCATGCGGGGACAGCCTCCGAGTCGAGTATCAGGCCGGGGGTCCGGTCCCAGCCGACCAGGCGGATGACCTCGCCCAGCATGGGAGCCAGATTCAGCACCAGGAGGCGCCGTCCGCGCGGGAGGCGGGCGGCCGCGTGCGCCAGATCGCGCAGGCCCGCCACGTCGATGAACTCCAGGCCGGCCATGTCCAAGCGTACGTCCGCGCTCGAATCGGCGTCCAGGATCGTGCGCAGCACCGTGGTGTTCCGGTGGTCGATGGTGCCGATCACCCGCAGCACACGGCCGCCGACGGCGTCGAAGGACGGGATGACACGCAGCTGGCCGTCGTGGAACAGGGCGTTCATCCGCACGTCGTCCGGGTGGCTGCCGACCAGCGCGCCGAGGCGCTCGGCGGGGAACAGGCGCGTGTCGTACTGGCAGATCGCCGCCGACAGGCCTTCGGCGAACAGGGCGGTGACGCGGCGTTCGTAGTGCTCGAGCTGCTCGACGCCCGGTCTGTCGCGAAGGGCCCAGCTCATCTCCCCGCTGACCCGCAACCCGGTGAACCCCGCCTCCAGGCTGGCCTCGATCTCGCGCCTCAGCGTGGTGATCATCGTATCGGCGTCGAACCGGCCCGAGGCCAGGTAGCCGTCGTCGTTGGAGACGACGTCGAACTGGCCCGTCCGCATCGCCGAGGTCACATCGACCCCGGCGTCCTCCAGCCAGTGACGTACGCGCCCAGGTGCCGGGCCGTCGGTGAAGTACAGCACCCGCTCCCGGCGTTCCAAGCCCGCGGAGACGAAGGCGGAGGCCACCTCGCGCTGCTCGTCCTCATGCGAGAACGCCAGGCACAGGTGATCGCCCAGCTTCACGTCCTTGACATGGCGCATCACTTCCCCCTAATCGCCATCTCGTCGGGAAAAGGAGATATTTCGGAAATTTCATAGTTATCGCCAGGTAAGCCTATACAGCTCGTCCTCGCCTGGAGCGGGTCTGTCGACGTCGCGGCGACCGTAACCGCCGTCACCCGCGTCCGCCGCCGGGGACGTTCGCGGCGGCCGGACCGGGGTATGCGCCGGCGGATTCGCGTTTGGTCCGTGGGGAGGGGCATTGCCGCTCGTTATCGGGGTATCGCGGGGGTCCGCCATCGGTACGCGGCCAGGGAGGGCTGAGGTGGATCGTCACAAGCAGGCGTTGTGGGTGCGGGTGACTCATCGCGGGCACTGCAGCGTGCTGGAGGTGGGCGGGCACCTGGACTTCGTCACCGCCCCCACGCTCACCCGGCACGTCAACGAGGTCTGGGAACTGAGCGCCGGTCCCCGCCTGGTGCTGGAGCTGTCACAGCTGACCTTCTACGACTCCACGGCCCTGGGAATCCTGGCCAACACCCGGCAGCGCATCCAGGACACCGCCACCGGCCGGCTCCTGTTCGCGGGCGTCCCGGACGGCCTGAGGCTTCTGCTGCGACGCACCGGCCTGCTGCCCCGCTTCGAGCTGCGCGACAACGCCGAACAGGCCGTCGCCGAGCTGCTCCCCCCGACGTGAGGCGCCGCTCCTACCTTCACGAGAGCGAAAATCTGTAGTGGCCGATGTAGACATTCGTATCGAGCGGGGGTATGGTTTCTGACATCGCAAGGAACGGATCCGCGAGGGCAGCGCAGGACTCAGGCATCACGACGAGCTGCCCGGACGAGCGTGGACAGCAGGAGACAACGCGGTAAGACCGTGAAGAGGGGCAGAAGGTCGGACGTGCCGGGGCCGAGCGGTTGAAGGGTCCCGGCCGTGGACGCGCTGCCACGGCAGTAGCGGTGAACGAAGCCGCGACGTCGGACGTGCCGGGGCCGGCACAGCAGGTGAAGGGTCCTGGCCATGGGCGCGCGGTTGCGGTAAGTGACGCATGAGATCGAAGAAGCAGAGATAGCGAAGGGAGTGTTGAACGCCATCAGGATCGCCCGTTGACGGCTGATGTTCCGCCGCACGGGTACCGCAGTCCCACGGATTGGAAGGTGGTCTACGGTCACGCACACGCGATCCCCGCATCCCCGTCCCCATCGGGCGGCCGGTGCGGAAGAAACGGATCGGCCCCAGGGCCGATAGATGGTGTTGAACCTCGTGGGCCCCGGCGCATCAAGGCGCCGGGGCCCCTGTCGGCATTCCGGGAAGGTTGTATGGATCAAGCAGTGACGGCGTCGGCCGTCCGCGCAGGGCTCGGGCTCCGCGGCACCGCCGGCAAGGCTGAACCGGCCCACCGGGTCACCGCAGCGGGGAGGGCCGATGGGCTCGGGTGAGGTCTCCGGTCACCGGTTCGACGACGAGGACTACCCCGCCTACAGCATGGGCCGGGCCGCCGAGATGCTCGGCGTCACCCCGGCGTTCCTCCGCAACCTGGGCACCGCCAAGTTGATCGAGCCGCAGCGCTCCGAGGGCGGCCACCGCCGCTACTCGCGCTACCAGCTACGCCTGGCCGCCCGCGCCCGCGAACTGGTCGACCAGGGCACCGCGCTGGAGGCGGCCTGCCGCATCATCATCCTGGAGGACCAGCTCGCCGAGGCCCTGCGCATCAACTCCGAACTCCAGCGGAGCCGCGACCGCCAGTGAGGACCTCAGCCGCCGGGTGTGAGGCCGGGGCCGGTGAGGCGGCGGTCTCCGCGGGTGGTGACCACGAACACCTGCCAGTTGTAGTAGGCGTAGTAGTTCCTGATGTCCTGCTTGATCTGGCGGGCGTGCAGCAGCACCGCGTCGACGTACGCCTGGGAGTGGTTGTAGGCGTACAGCGCGCGCCGGTAGTCGCGTGGCGCCCCCGACGCGTGCAGGTAGTTGGCCGCGGCGAGCAGGGCGTCACGGGTGTCCTGGATGTCGCCGCCCATCCCGTAGGCGGCCCATGTTCGCGGCATGAACTGCATGGGCCCCTTGGCGCCGGTGTGACTCGGCGACCGCACCCGGCCGAACTTGGTCTCGACGAACATCACCGCCGCCAGCACCTCCCAGTCGACGCCGAACCGCCGCTCGGCATACCGGAAGTGGCCGAGCAGGAAGTCGGCGGGCTTGGGCGGCTGGACGCGGAACTTCGCCGCTCCGCTGATGGGCCGGACGAGGGAGCGCAGGTCCCGGCCGGCCGTCACGTTGTCCCTCGCCTGCCCGGCCAGGGCCTTCGGCAGCCTGGCGTAGGTGCGGGAGGCGACCTTCGGGTTGAGGACCAGGTAGCGGTAGATGCGCTGCTGGTGCAGGGCCAGCAGCACCACCGGCTCGGGGGGTCGCCCCTTGGCGGGGTCGCCCTCGCGTCTCCAGCCGTCGATGGCGCGCCGGAGCTCCGCGGTGGTCGTGGTGAGGGAACGGGCCAGCCGTGACGGGTCGGTGGGGATCGTCGCGTCCGGGGCGGGCAGAGCGGGTGCCGTCTGGCCCGCGGGAGTCCGGCCCGCGGATTCCGCCGCAGGCGGCGGTGTCGTCTTCGGGGCGGCGCTCTGCGAGGAGGTGTCCCGCGCGGCACCCGTTCGCGGGGCGGCGTCCTGTGAGGCGGCGTCCTGTGAGGTCGCGCTTTGTGAGGCGGCGCAGCCGGAGATCGCGACGACCAGGCCGACGAGCGAGGCGACCATCGGCCTCCCGCGCGACCGGCCCGCGCGCGTGCCCCGCGGCCTGCCCTCCGAGACGTCCGGCCGGGCGGGCGTCGTCCGCCCGCCCGGCCGGTGGCCACGCTCCGGCCGTGAAACCTCCGCGTGCTGATCGTTCATCGGCCCCAACGTACCCGAGCGGTGGCCTCCCGGGCCGCTTTCCCGAACAACGGGACTCGTCGCGGGGGAGAGAGCGCAGCCGTCAGGCCGGGCCGGCGTGGGCGGCGATGTTGATCGGCTGCTCCGGGAAGGACTTTAGTCCTGATCCGATGCGCCAAACAGCACTGTTTCTACTGAGGTGACAGATACATCCTGATATGTGGGGATAAGCGAACCTTTGCCGGAAGGGAGGGAAGATGCGGCCGGCGACGACAAAGATCTTGTTCGTATTGATCCTGATGATCGTGGCGTTGGCGGGGGTCACCGTGGCGGCCGTGATCGAAGACCGCCTTTCGCCGGCCCAGCAGTCCCGCCCTCCGGGGAACTCGGACGGGCGCGGGACGAACAATATGGCCGCGACCGGCGAGTTCGACTATCTGGCGCGGATGGTGCCCCACGATCAGGAGGGCGTCACCGCCGCGAAGCAGCTTCGGCGCTCCGGCACCCCGGAAATACGCCGGCTGGGCGCGACGATCGTGGCCACGCAGACCGCCGACATCGCCAGGATGAAGGCGTGGCTGGCCAAGTGGTACCCAGGGCGCGACACGGCGGTCGACTACCAGCCGATGATGCGCGATCTGTCGAACCTGTCGGGTGACTCACTGGACAAGGCGTTCCTGAAAGACATGATCTCGCACCACAAGGCGGCGGTGATGCTGTCCCAGCACCTGCTCAGGCACGGGCTCGCGCGACACGAGGAGGTCGCGGCGTTCGCCCGCGAGGTGAGGGACACCCAGCATGCCGAGATATCCCAGATGCAGCGTTTGCTGAAGACCGGCAGGCAGAATGGACATCCCGGCTGATCATGCCGGCCGGGCGAACGGCGATGGCAGGCCCCGTCTCCGGACCTGAGAGTGCCCGCGAAGGGCGTTCAGCCGTCGCTCATCCGTTCCGCCGCCAGTACCAGCCGCCACGTCAGCTCCCCGGAGGGCGGGACCACCGCGGCGTCTCCCGGCCCCGCCTCGGCCAGGTCGAAGACCGCGCCGAGCATCGGCTCCACGCCGATGCTGCGGTACGGCGCGCGGGCGGGGAATCCGCCGAGGTTGCGCCACAGCGCGGTGGACACCGGCACCCCCTCGGGCGCCTCCACCCGCAGGTGGAGGATGTCGGGGCCGTCCACCACCCGGACGGCCGCACACCGGAGCACGGCTCCGGCCGCGGTGCCGTCGCACGGGCCGAACCGGCCGAGCGGCAGGCCCAGCGGGTCGGGCCAGCGGCCCTCCAGGTAGGGGGCGCCGGAGGGCCAGGGACGGGCGAGCATCTCCGCGGCCTCGGGAAAGACCCTGGTGGGGGTCTCCGCCGGAGCGACGAGCCGGGCGTCGTCGCCGAGGTCGAGCAGGGCGTGGGCGGCCCAGACGAACGCGTACCCCGGGTCGGCCGACAGGCGGTACTCGGCGACCACCGCCCCGGCCTCCTCGGTGACCCCGCGCCGCAGCTCGAAGCCGTCACCTCGTACGAAGCCCTCGCCCGCCGACCCGCTCCAGGGGCGGCTCCACGCGTCGCCGTGGTCGGGCAGGCCGCGCACCGTGGGAAGGCACTCCTCCAGGCCGCCCGCGTCGACGAAGTCCATGCCGGGGACCACGCTCTCCCGGGCGGGGTCGGGGCGCGACCACAGCCACTCGCGGCCGCCGCCGGCCAGCGACGTCCACCTGCCACCGCGCTCGAGGTCGAAGAGAGGGCGCAGCGGAACCGGGACCGTCACCATCCGGCGAACCTCTTCCCGGCCGTCCTGATCTCCCGCTCGGTTCCGGCCGGTCACGCGGAGTCCTTCACCGCGCTCCAGCCGCCGTCCACGACCAGGCACGCCCCGGTGACGTACGAGCTCTCCTCGCAGGCGAGGAAGGTCACCGCGGCCGCCACCTCCTCGGGCCTGCCGAAGCGCGCGGCGGCGGTGCCGGCCACGCTGCGGCGGCGGTCCTCCTCGCCGATGCCGTCCCAGGCGGGGGTGAGGATCGGCCCGGGGAGCACGGTGTTGACCCGCACCTCGGGGCCGTACTCCACGGCCAGCTGGCGGCCGAGCGACACCAGGCCGCCCTTGGCCGCGGCGTAGGCGGGGTGCGCGGGCAGGCCCGCCAGGGCGTGCACGGAGGAGCTGAGCACGATGGTGCCCCGGTTCGCCCGCAAGAGCCCGACGCACGCGTGGACCGCCAGGTACGTCGCGGTGAGGTTGACCGCGATCTGCCGATCCCAGTCGGCCTCGGCCAGTTCGTGGGCGGGGGCCCGCGTCACCACGCTGGCGTTGCTGTGCAGCACGTCGAGCCGCCCGAACTCGGCCCGCGCCACGTCCGCGATCCGCCGCCAGGTACGGGCGTCGGCCACGTCGCCGGTGATCGCCAGCACTCCGGGCCGGTCGGGGCCCTGCCCGGCCAGGTCGACCGCGATCACGCGCGCGTCCTCGGCCAGGAAGCGGTCCACCACCGCGGCGCCGATGCCGGAGGCAGTGCCGGTCACCACGGCCACCTTGCCGGACAGCAATCCCCGTCCCATGATCTACATCCCCCAGATGGTGAGGAGCCCGCCCGGCTGGACGGTCTCCACGATCGGCCGAGAACGCGACCCGTCGTTCCTCACGGACCGGTCACGCCGTCGTTCCTCGCGGACCAGTCAACACGCGGCGACCGGCCGCGAGGAATGTTCATTACGCGGCACTACCTGGACAATCCGACGGCGTGTGCCATACTGCTCCCGTGCCGATCCAGGAGGGGTTCCTCAACCAGCGGCTCACCGTCGTGCCGCGCCGCGTCGTCGCCGAGGCGCACGCCCGGCCGGTGACCAGGCGCCTCATGGTCACCGACTGCGGTTACTATCCCAAGGCGGCGGACCACCTGATGACAAGGCCGAACGGCACCGAGGAGACCATTCTCATCCTGTGCACGGCCGGCACCGGATGGGCGAGCGTCGGCGGCGCCCAGCACCGCGTCGGGTCGAACGCGGCCCTGGTGATCCCGCGCGGCGCCCCGCACTCCTACGGCGCGTCCGCCGACAATCCCTGGACGATCTGGTGGTGCCATCTCCGTGGCAGCGACCTGGCCGAGCTCGTCGAGGAGATCGGCGCGAGCGTGTCCAGACCGGTGATCCCCATCCGGCGCCTCGACCGGGCGGTTGCGCTGCTGGACGAGATCGTCACCATCCTCGAACGCGACCACTCGCCGGCGAGCCGGATGGGAGCGGCCGGCGCGGCGTGGAAGCTCCTCACGCAGATCGTCGTCGACCGCGCCATGCCGGCACCCGGCGACCCCCTGCAGCGGGCGATGGCCTACCTCGCCGAGCGGCTGGACAGCACGGTCCGGGTCGCCGACCTGGCGTCACTGGTCGGCGTCTCCCCCTCCCACCTGAGCGCGATGTTCCGCCACGCGACCGGAGGCGGGGTGCTCGCGCACCACACGGCGCTGCGGATGGCGCAGGCGCGCCAGCTGCTCGACACGACGGACGCGACCGTCGCCACCATCGCCCGCGAGGTCGGCTATCCCGACCCGTTCTACTTCTCCCGCCACTTCAAGCGGATGCACGAGGCCAGCCCCACCGAATACCGCAACCGCGCCAAGGGCTGAGCCCGGGGCGCTCTCCCGCGGCCCGCGAGCCCGGCAGGGCGGCCCGGGGCACGACGCCGCCACGGGCCCGGGAGGCGAGGCGACCGCCGCCCGGGTCACGGCGTCGCCGCCCGGCTCACGACGCGGATCAGCACCGAGCGGTCGACGTCCAGCGACGGCGCCTCGACGCCGACGAGCCGCAGCACCCGTCCGGGCAGCGTCACACCGTCGTGCTGCCACGGCGGGAGCACGGTGCCGGGCGCGGGCGGGGTGCCCGGGTGAACGGCCTCGACGGTGTAGGTCAGCTCGTCGTCGAGCCCGGGCAGCCGGACGCGCCCCGGCGGCCAGGTCGACGGGCGCTCGACGACGCTGAACGCGTAGAGCGCCTCGCTCCGGTCGCCCGCCACGACACCCTGGAGGCGCAACGCGGCGTCGGCGAGGTCGGCGTGCACGACGTCACCCGAGTGCAGCAGCGCCCGGTGCTCCTTGTGGAACGCGATCCACCTCGCGAGCGCGGCGCGGGTCTCGTCGTCCACGGTGAGCAGGTCGACCTCGACGCCGAGGTGCCCCCACAGCGCCTTCTCCGCGCGGTAGCCGAGCGGATGCGTGCGGTGGGTCGTGTGCGTCTCCTCGGCTCCGATGTGCGTGCCCTGCATCTCCGGGGGCACCAGCAGCCCGGTCCAGCGCTGGATCTCCAGCCGCTCGTGCGGGTCGTTGCAGTCGCTCGGCCAGACCCGGTCGGCGTACTCCAGCACGCCGAGGTCGACGCGGCCGCCGCCGCTGGCGCACGACTCGATCTCCAGCCCCGGGTGGGCGGCCTTGAGATCGGCCATCAGCCGGTACGCCTGCCGGACCTGCCTGCGCACCCCCGGCCGGCCGTCGGGGCCGTGCCCGGCGTCGAGCAGGTACCGGTTGTGGTCCCACTTGACGTACGCGATGCCGAGCGAACCGATCAGGGCGCTCATCCGCTCCAGGAGATGGGCGTACGCGCCGGGATGGCCGAGGTCGAGGACGTGCTGGTGGCGGGAGGGCAGCCCGGGGCCGTGCCCCGCGTCGAAGATCCATTCCGGGTGTTCGCGGGCCAGGTCGGAGTCGAGGTTCACCATCTCCGGCTCGAACCAGAGCCCGAAGTCCATGCCGGCCTCGCGCACGCGGGCGACGAGCGGTTCGAGGCCGTCCGGCCAGACGGCCGGGTCGACCGTCCAGTCGCCCAGCGAGGTGGTGTCGTCCCGGCGGCCGAGGAACCAGCCGTCGTCCAGCACGAACCGCTCGGCGCCGATCTCCGCGCCGCGCTCGGCGAGCGCGGCAAGGGTCGCGAGGTCGTGCTGGAAGTAGACGGCCTCCCAGGTGTTCAGCACGACGGGCCGGGGCGAGCGAGGGTGCTCGGGGCGCGACCGCAGGTACCGGTGGAACCGCGAGGCGAGGTCGTCCAGCCCCACTCCCCACGAGCCGTACTGCCACGGGCTCTGGTACGAGTCGCCCCGCCCGAGCACCACCTCGTCCGCGAGCAGCGCCTCTCCCGCCGCCAGGTGCCTGGTGCCCGCCGGTGTCCGCTCGGCGGCGAGCACCTGGTTGCCGCTCCAGGCGAGATGGGTCGCCCACACCGTCCCGTGCCGGAACCCGAACCCCTCCTCACCGGCGACGAGCAGCAGCGTGTGTTCGAGCCCCGGCTTGCCGCCCCGCGAGGCCCGGACCCACTCCCCGACGTGGAACGGGCGCCGCTGCGGCACGCGTTCGAGCGCCCAGCGGCCGGTCAGGTCGAGGACCTCCGACGCGTCCGGCGGCACGGGGAGGGCCATCTCCAGGCCGCCGACGCGGTACGGCGTCTCGGCGTCGTTGGTGATCCGGGCCCGCTGCCGTACGAGGCCGCCGGCGGCGAGCACCTGGATCTCGATGTCGGCGGTCAGCCCGTACTCCGGGTCGTGCGCCGTGCCGCGCAGCACCGGGCCGCCGTCGGCCGCGCCGTCGAGGTGGTGCGTCGCGTTCCGGAACTTCGGCGCCCAGCGGCGGCCGTCGCTGTCACCGACGAGCCCCGGGCGCCCGAGCCAGCCCTCCGCCAGCTGGGGGAGCACCGGTACGGGCTGCGGGTAGGTGACCGCGCTGTCGCCGATGGCCGGGAGCGCGGCCCGGTGCAGGTCCGCCAGGGCGCCGTCTCCCAGCGGGCCGAGGTCCGCCCCCCAGTGCAGGACGCGCGGGAGCCGGCCACCGTCGACGGCGACGACGAGGCTGGTGCCTCCCGCGCGCAGGTGTACCGGTACGTCGTTCGTGGTGTCGTTCACTTTATGATCTTTACCCATCTTTTCCGTCATCCCTTGAGGCCGCTGCTCGCGATGCCCGCGAAGAACTGCCGCTGCAGGAGCAGGAAGACGATCACGAGCGGGACGGAGCACACGAACGCCCCCGCCATGAGGGTCGGGTAGTCCGTACCGAACTGTCCCTGCAGCCCCGCCAGCCCGACCGGCAGCGGCCGGTTCTCCCCCGAGGGCGAGACGATGAGCGGCCACAGGAGGTCGTTCCACGAGTAGAGGCCGGTCAGCACGGCGAGCGCGGCGAGCATCGGCCTGGCCATCGGGAGCATGACGTGCCAGAACACCTGGAAGGTGTTGGCGCCGTCGAGCCGCGCCGCCTCCTCGTAGTCCTTCGGCATGGTGAGGAAGGCCTGGCGCATCAGGAAGGTGCCGAACGCCGAGAACAGGCCGGGAATGGCGAGCGCCGGCAGGGTGTCCAGCAGCCGCATGCCGCGGATCAGCTCGTACTGGCCGATCAGGAACAGCTGGCTCGGCACCATCAGCATCGCGATGAACAGGCCGAACAGCAGGTTGCGGCCGCGGAAGGGGATGCGGGCGAAGGCGTACCCGGCGAGCGCCGCGACCGCGAGCTGGCCGGCGACCCGCAGGACCAGTGAGCCGACCGAGACCGCGAACATCGACCAGAACGGCACGGTCGTGAAGAACGTCGCGAACGCGTCCAGGCCGAAGCTCTCCGGGAGGATCGTCGGCGGGATCCTGGTCGCCTCGGCGGTCGACTTGAACAGGGTGAGGATCTGCCAGACGAACGGCACCACCATGATCACGGCCGCGATGACGAGGACGACGTGGATCGGCCAGGTGGTGCCCGCCTTCCCGCGCCGCCGGGGGCGCGGCCCGGGACTCCTGGCGGCGGTGGTCTCAGCGGCGATGGTCTCAGCCATAGAACACCCACGATTTCTGGAGGCGGAACTGCAGGGCCGTGGCGATCATGATCACCATGAGCAGCACGATCGCGATCGCGGCTCCGTAACCCTGGTCGAACTGGACGAACGCCTTCTCGTAGAAGAGGTAGACGATCGTCTTGGAGTCGGCGAGGGCGGTGTTGTTCACCCCGCGCAACATGACGAAGATCAGGTCGAACATCTGCAGGGCGGCGATCACGTTGAGGATCGTGACGAAGAAGATGCTCGGGCTGAGCAGCGGCACGGTGATGTGCCGGAACTGCCGTACGCGGCCCGCGCCGTCCAGGGCGGAGGCCTCGTAGAGCTCCTTCGGGATGGCCTGCAGCCCGGCGCCCAGGATGATCAGGTTGATGCCGAGGCCCATCCAGATGCCGGCCACGCCGAACGCGTAGATCGTGAACCGCGGATCGGCCACCCAGAACTGGCCGGAGACGCCGAACCACGACAGCACCGAGTTCAGCAGCCCGAAGTCGCCGTTGTAGATGAACCGCCAGACCATGCCGATCGCGACCGGCAGGGTGACCACGGGCAGGAAGAAGAGCACCCGGTAGACCGCGCGCCCCCGGCCGACCTGCTCGATCAGCGCCGCCAGCACGATGGCGAGGGGGATGCCGAGCAGGATGATCGCGGTGTAGAGGGCGGAGTTGCCGAACGCCTTCCAGAAGTCCTCGTCGCCGAGGAGGTTCGCGTAGTTGTCCAGCCCCACGAAGGTGGCGGGCCCGAACGCCGGCACGTCCTGGAAGCTCTTGATCATGGTGGACAGGAACGGCCACAGGTAGAGGGCGGCCAGGCCGATCACCGCCGGGGCGACGAACGCGGCCGCCCACCAGCCGCCGGGCTGACCGACGCCTGTACGGCGGCCGGCCGGCCGCCGTACAGGCTCCGTCGCCCTCGCGGGCTTCGTCGTCACGGACGTCATTGCTTCGCGAGCACCTCGTCGACGGCGGCCTGGTACTCCTTGGCCGCCTCCTGCACGGGCTTCTTGCCGTCCCACGCGGGAGCCAGATACTCCGCGGCGAGTCCCTGCCACTCCGACGCGTTGCCGGCGACCGGGAGGGGGACGCTGTACTCGATGGCGTCGATGAACACCTTCAGCTTGAACTCGGGCATCGCGTCGAGCCACGGCTGCTGCGTCCCCTTGTACGCGGGGAGCACCGTCCCGGTGGCGGCCTGGATCTCGGCGGCCTTGGTCCCGCCGAGGAAGGCGAGGAACTTCTTCAGCTCCTCCGGGTGCTTGCTGCCCGCGTACCCGGCGTTGCCGATGCCGCTGGTGACGGTGGCGCGCTTGACGCCCTGCGGCAGCGGCGCGACGTCGACCTTGCCCTTCAGGTCGGCGTTCTTGTGGAAGCGGAAGGCCCAGTACGCGCCGGAGAAGTACATGGCGACCTTCTGGTTCTCGAACATCGAGACGGCCTCGGTGTCCGACAGCTGCTGCAGCGTCGGCGACGAGCCGGCCGCCTGCAGGTCGGTCCAGAACTTCAGGCCGGCGACGCTCTCCGGGCTCGCGAAGCCGGACGCGGTGCCCTCACTGTTGATGATCGATCCGCCGGCCTGCAGGATCGTGTTGTAGTAGCCGCCCTGCGGGTCGATCGGCGCCGCGATGCCCCACACGCCCTTGGCCTTGTCGGTCAGCTTCTCGGCGGCGTCCTGCACGTCCTGCCAGCCCCAGGTGTCGTCCGGGTAGGCGACCTTGGCGGCGTCGAAGAGCGCCTTGTTGTACCAGATGCCGTTGGTGTCGAAGTCCTTCGGCAGCGCGAACAGCTTGCCCTCGTAGGTGTAGGAGTCGGTGACGGCCTTGGGGTAGACGCCCGTGTCGATCCCGGCGGTCTTGACCGTCTCCGACAGGTCGAGCAGCTGGCCGCCCTTCGCGTACTCGCGGAAGTGGTCGGCGAGCATCCAGAACGCGTCGGGCGCGGTGCCGCCCGCGGCGCCGACCTGGAGCGTCGACCAGTACTCGGTCCACGGCAGCGTCTGGACCTTGACGGTGATGTTCGGGTTCGCCTTCTGGAACTCCGCGGCGATCTGCTCCATCGCGGGAGTCTGGTCCTCGCTCCAGTTGGCGTAGGTGAGGGTGACCTTCTCACCCGGCGCGGCACCCGACCCCGACCCCGACCCGGATCCGGACCCGCAGGCCGTGAGAAGTGTCGTCGCCGTGACCATCGCCACGGCCGCCATCCACGTGCTTTTCATGGTGTTCCTCTGGTTGCGCTGTTGATCATGCTGTGCACCGGTCGCCGTGATCGGCGCGGTGTCATCGGCCGGGTGTCATCTGCTGGTGGGCGGGACGTGCAGGGTCGTGCCGACCCAGTCGACGTGCACGCCGGCGTCGTCCGGTGTGGCCGCCTCGCTGCGCAGGCAGAGGGTCTGGACGCCCCGCACCTCCACGCCGAAGTCCGTGACGGGCTTGCCCGCCTCGACGACGGCGGCGAACAGTTCGACGCCGTCGCCGAGGACGCCGACCCTGGCACCGCCGGTCGACTCGTCGTCGACCCCGACCGCGCCGGTGAACGTCTCCACGCGCCCGCCGAGGTGGAAGCGCGCCTCCGAGTACGGCGCCGTGCCGAGGCCGCGCTCGAACCCCTGACCCGCCACGCGCATGGGCCGGCCGTCGCCGGGGTTGCCCGCCCCGTTCGACTGGTCCCGCTCGACGGGCCCGTCGTCGTTGACGAAAGCGATCATCGGCAGGTCCGAGAGGGCGTGGTCGCCGGGCGTCAGGGGGCGCACGACACGCGCGTGCGAGACAACGGGCACCTGGCCCTCGCCCTCGCCGTCCCGCTCGATCGTCACGACGCCGAGACGCCCGGGGCGCAGCGAGGCGTCGGGACGGACGGCCCAGCCGGTCTCGCCGACAGGCTCGGCCGACCACCCGGGGGGAAGGCGCAGCCGGACCCCGGCGTCGGTCGTGATCGACGCCGTCCCGTCCGCGCCGACCTCGGCGACGGCCGGGTACACGGCCGGTACGGCCTGACGCGGCCGGGGCGCGGCCCGGAACACGTCGGTGCCCGCCGGGGCCACGATGGCGACGAACCCGCCGTCGCGGGCGACCTCGACGTCGATCGCGTCACCGGCGGTCGTGGTCGTCTCCACGAGCCCGGTCGCCGGCACCTCGCCGGTCGTGGGCGACGCGTCGCCGACGATCCACACCTGGGCGTCCGCCCCCACCCCGAGCGCGTCGAGCGGCACGCGGATCGTCCGGGCCTCCCCGGTGGCGATGCCGCCCACGAACCACCGGTCCCCGGCCCGGCGGGCGATGACCGCGTGGCTGTCGGGGTCGCCGGCCAGCAGCACCGTCTCCGCCCAGTACGGCGCCTGCTCCGCCAGGAACCGGGCCGCGAGCGGGCGTCCGGCGTAGGCGTCGACATGATCGGCGAAGTGGGTGATCCCGCATTCGAACGCCACCGACAGCCCGAGCTCGTGGCCGTCGCTGGTCGTGCGGTTCGCGGCGCCGAACGCGACCGGCGTGGCGTCCATGCCGCCCACGACGTTGCGGGTGAACGGCTGGATGACGTTGTGCGCGGCGGTGAGCGCCTGGTTCTCGAAGAACACGTAGTACTCGGCGCCGCGGATCGCCTCGTACCCGATCACCTGCGGGAACGTGCGCGCCCAGCCGCGCGGGACGACCGAGCCGTGGAAGTTCACCATGAGGCCGAGCCGCGCGGTCTCGGCGAGGATCGTGTCGTACCAGCGGTAGCGGTCCTTCGACTCCGACTCCATGAAGTCGACCTTGATCCCGGCGACGCCCCAGGACCGCCACAGCGCCAGCCTCCGCAGGTCCTCCGGGCTGTTCAGGTCGCGCCAGATCGTCCACAGGTGCACCTGGACGCCCCGGCCGGCGGCGTAGGAGACGATCTCCGGCACCCAGGTCTCCTCCCACCCGCAGTCGATGAGCAGGTGTTCCCAGCCAAGGTCGGCGGCGACGTCGACGAAGTGCTTCTGCTTGTTCAGCTGCGCGCCAGAGTAGAAGTCCGACCACCACGACCAGGCGGCCCGCCCCGGCCGGACCCACGCCGCCTCCTCCAGCTCGGGAGAGGCCGCGGGCGCCAGCTCGTCGACGAGCAGCGAGGACACCAGTTCCGACAACGTCCCGACGAGGAAGACCCGCCACGGCGTGACGACGCCGCGGGTGACCTCGACACTCTCGTCGGCGAGGACGAACCGCAGCGTCCGCCCGCCGCCCTCGAGTCCTCCCGCCTCGGGCTCGCCCGCCTCGACGTGCGCGCCCGCGAACCGGCCGTCGATCCCCGACTCGGTGATCAGTACGTACCTCTCCGCGTCCAGCCGGGCCAGGAACGGGAACCCGTACGCGCCGCTCGCCAGCTCGGCGCTGTCGACCCCGGAACGAGGCGTCTCGTACCAGGTCTGGTAGTCGAGCACCCAGCTCCGCGACCCGGCGGGAAGCGTGACGGCGGTGCGGTCACCCGTGACGCGGGCGGTCCCGTCCAGCGCGGGCAGCGCGTAGCGGACCGCGACGCCGTCACGCGCGACGCGCAGGACGACCTGCCATTCGACGCCGGCCTCGCGGAAGGCGTACACGCTCTCGCGGTGCTCGTAGTCGTGCTCGCCGGCGGACTTGCCGGAGCGGGCGCGGAACCGGTCGCGGACCGTACGCTCCGAGACGCGCACGAGCTCCGCGTCCGCCGTCCCCAGCTCCGTGCCGTCGAGCACGAACCCGAGCGGGACCCGGTCGAGGACGACCTCCTCCCGCCAGGTGACGGTCAACCGCACTCCCGTGCCGGCGTTCTCGACCCGGGCGTCGACCGGACCCGCGTTCGTCGCGGTTCTGGAGCGTACTTCGTCGGTCACCACGTTCTCCATCAGATGCCGTCAGGCTGCTCGGGCGGTGGGGAGCCACCGCCACATATCAATGACGCTATCGGCCGGGTGATTCTTCGTGAAATGGGCTTTCGCAGGCAGGGGATGGACGATCCGACGGTGTAGGCGGGGCGGCGCCTCGTCAGACCCGCACCGCCGGGCGGGCGGTCACCGCCCCGCCCGGCTCGCGTCGGCGCGCGGACCGCCGAGCCGGCGATCACCGCCCCGCCCGGCTCACAGCACCGTGCCGACCGAGTCGACGGTCACCGCCGCCCCGGACGCCTCCTTGAACACGATCGTGTTCACGCCGGGGTTCAACGGGAGCCCGACGGTCGCCGTCGCGGGGGTGTCGTCGCTCCCCGTCGCGTGCAGCGGCACGGTGATCGCGGCTCCGCCGTTCACCGCCACCTTGATCGAGCCGGCGGTCGCCGACGCGTAATTGATCCGTACCGTCTTGTCGCCGGCCGAGACGGCGTCGACGCGTACCGAGAGCGACCCGTCCGCCAGCCCGGACACCCCGGCCCCGCTTCCGCCGCCTTCGCATCCCGAGCACGCGTCCACGGCGGCCCCGCCCTCCCGGATGTTCGCCGGCGCCTCGGCCTGGACGGTACGCGCGATCGTCAACGCGTCGACGTCGGGGGCGTGGGCGCCGGGATTCAGGAACGTGACGGTGTTCGCGCCGGCGTTGAGCGGCACGTCGAGCGACCACTTGCCCACGTGCTCCCAGCCGCCGGAGTCCTTGACGTTCTCCGTCGAGACGGTGGCGCCGTTGACCTGCACCTGCACCGAACGCGGGTCGCCCGAGGTGTAGGTGAAGGTCAGCCTGTGCGTGCCCGCGGTCGCGGCCGTCACGCCGTTGAACCGCACCGAGCCGCCGGCCCCGAGGTCGCCGACCTTCTGCCCGCCGGAGCACCCCTTGCAGGGGTGGATCCCGGCGGCGCCGCCGCGCGTGTTGGCCGCGCTCTCCGCCTCGTACCGCGTGTCACCGGACCCGATCTTCGGCAGAGGGGTCTTCGAGATGTGCACCGAGACCCCGCCCGTGGCGATCATCGGCAGCGAGAGCGTGGTCGCGCTCGTCACGGCCTGGGTCGACGTGGTGAGCCGTCCCGAACCGTTGTCGGAGAAGATCGTCGCGGTGTACGTGCCCGAGCCGAGGAACGACAGCGGGACCGTGGCGGTCCTGGCCGGCGACGTCATCGCGCCGACGAACCAGTCGCCGCCCGAGCGGCGGGCCACCGTGATGTGATCTCCGGGGAACCCCTCGACGACCTTCGTCTCGTCCCACGTCGTCGGGAGCGCGCGCATCAGGTGACGGCCGTCCCACTGCTCGTAGGCCGCGGCCGAGTCCGCGTAGTTGACCATCGCGGAGGTGTACACGACGGCCTGCGCGAGCGTGTGCCCCTGCGTGAGGATCGACGCGTTCTCCGAGATCATCGTCGGCGTGTAGTCCATGCCGCCGAGCATGTTCCGGACGAACGGATAGGTGACGTCCTGGCGGGCGGTCGTGGGCGGCGGGTACAGGTAGTGCTCGGTTCCGGCGACCGCCTCCGTCGTCACCAGCCACGGCCAGGTACGGTTCTCGCCGCCCGGCTTGGTGTTGCCGTGGAAGGTGATCATCATCTCGTTGTCGCCCGCGGCCTTGCCGATCGACTGGTACCAGCCCATCGCCTCCCGCGAGTCCCGCAGGAAGAAGTCGACCTTGAGGCCCTTGACACCGTAGTCCTTGTGCTCGGCCATCAGCGCGTCCGCGACGGCCGGCTCGGCGAACGGCTCGGCGTTGACCCAGGCGAACATGCCCACCCCGCGCCGCTCGGCGTAGGACGCGATCGCCGGGAGGTCCGTCGCACGGTCGTAGCAGCAGTCCATGGTCACGTACTCGAAGCCCATCGACTCGGCGAAGTCGACGTACTCCTTCTGCTTGTCGAGGTCGGCGGCGCTGTCCCCGTCCGCGTACCACGACCAGGCGGCGCGCCCCGGGCGGACCCAGGAGGCGGGGGTCGCCGCCGGCGGGTTCAGGTGCTGCACCAGGTCCGAGTTGTAGAGCGGGTCGACGCCCTTCGCGATGATCGCCACCCGCCACGGCGTCTGGAACGGGTACGTCGCCGAGATCGGGAACGCCTGGTCCGGCGTCCGCCTCAGGTTCAGCAGCCCGTCCCCGGCGCCGCTGCCCTTCAGCAGGGACGGCACGTAGGAGGCGTTCGCGTTCACCACCTCGGCCTCGGTGATCACCGTGAAGTACGCGTTGTCGTCGATCGACGCCAGCAGCGGCATGGTGAGTTCCGCACCGGAGTTCAGCTGGGAGGCGTTCCGGTAGGTGTAGTCCTGCTCGTAGTTCCCGTTCCAGGGGGCGGCCCATCCGCCGGTCGTCGTCGGCAGACGCCACCCGCCGGCCTCGTCCGTGATCGACACCGCGCCGCTCCCCGGCAGCCGGTACCGGTAGGCGACGCCGTCGTCGTAGGCCCGGATCACCAGCTCCAGCGTCTGGCCCGACCTGGCGTACCGCAGCACCAGCTCGTTCGCGTGGTCGCGGTACGACGGCTTGGTCCCGGCGGGCAACGTGTAGGTCGTGTCGATCGACCTGCGCGACTCTCCCGTGAAGCCGAGACCGGACCGCAGGTCGACCGCCGAGGTGGCGATGCCCAGGGGCGACTCCCCGAAGACCGAGGTGCTCCCGGCCGTCACCGCGAACGTCAGCGCTCCCTGCGCCTGCTCGGTGACGGTGAAGGTGATCTGCCCGTTCGGCGAGCTCACGCCACGGGTCGTCAGCGCGAACGCGGGGGGCGTCGCGAGAAGGCTGAGGAGTATCGCCGCCATGGCCAGCACGGCGATCAGGACTGGGCGGTGAGGGCCGTTTCGCTGCGGCATTTCGCCTCCGGTCAGGAAGGGGGGCTGGACTTCACCAGGGTGTATCCGCTCAGGTGAGGTAACTATGAGCCCAGCTGGAGGCCGCAGGAATGGTGGAACCGGTGGACTGGCTGGACGATCCGACTATTCGCCGGTACGTCGCGGAGGGCAGGGCAGGGACGCCGGGCCGAAAGAGCGACGACACGACCGGCGGAAGCCGAGCCGACGGGACGTGGGGTGGAACCCTGCCACCGCAGGTAGGGCCCGAGGTCCTTGACAGCGCCGGACCCGGCGCGATAGAAAACCGAATAGTTATAGAACTGAAAGGTAATTAAAGTGTCTGCCGACGTTCTCGACGCGACGTTCGCCGCGCTGGCCGACCCGACCCGGCGAGCGATCCTGACCCGGCTGATGGAGGGCGAGGCCACGGTGACCGAGCTGGCCGCGCCGTTCGCGATGAGCCAGCCGGGCATCTCCAAACACCTGCGGGTGCTGGAGCGCGCCGGACTGATCTCCCGCGGACGCGACGCGCAGCGCAGGCCCTGCCGCCTGGAGGCCGGTCGGCTCAAGGACGCCGTGGACTGGCTGGCGAACTACCGCTCCTACTGGGAGGAGAGCTACCAGAGGCTGGACGCCCTCCTCGGCGAGCTCGAACCCGGCGGAGCGAACGCCGCCGGACGGGAGAGCCGGGAGAGCCGGGAGAGTTCGTGATGTCACGGCAGGAGCGGGCCGAAGGCCTCACGGTGCGGGCGGTGTCCGACACCGACCTCGTGCTCACCAGGACGTTCGCCGCGCCCCGCCGGCTCGTCTTCGACGCGTTCACCCGCCCCGAGCTGCTCCGGCGATGGCACGGTGCCCGCGGCTGGCACCTCGTCGTCTGCGAGATCGACCTGCGCCCAGGCGGCGCCTGGCGCTTCGTGTCGCGCGGGCCGGGGGGTGCGGAGCTGGGCCAGAGCGGGGTGTTCCACGAGGTCGACGCGCCCGGCCGGCTGGTCCAGAGCGAGGTCCACGACGGCTGGGAGGAGGGCGAGGCCCTCGTCACCACCGTCTTCGACGAGCGAGACGGCCGGACCGCGATGACCATCACGGTGCGCTACCCCTCACGCGAGGCCCGCGACGGCATCCTCCGCACCCCCATGGAACGCGGTGCGGGCGAGGCGTACGACCGTCTCGCCGAGATGCTCGACGAGACGACCGCGAACGCCGGCCCGTGACGTCCGACCCTGACCGGCGAGCTGTGACGCCCGACCGTGAAAGACGAGCTGTGACGACCGACCTTACAAGGCGAGCCGCGACGACCGACCTGAAAGGCAAGCCGCAATGACGGACGCCCGGCCCGCGCAGACCGAGGTCCCGGCCGACCTCACCGCACCGCCCGTCCCTCCCGGCACGTTTCTCCTCGAACTCGTCCCGGTGCCCGTCAAGGACATCGACCGGGCCAAGGCCTCCTACGCCGACCGCCTCGGCTTCCACGTGGACGTCGACGTACGGCTCTCGTAGAATCAGGTCGTCCCGTCAATTTGTTAACCCTATTTTTGAAAATCCACCTCATCGATGATCCTGGCTGGATGTCTTCCAGCGGATTTTCCTGCAGATCAGGGGTGTTGCGGCAATCTCGGCGACGCGCACGCAGCCGCACGCCGGTTGGCCGATAGTTGCGCACGGGCAGTGCTCAGAGTGTGCGGGCCTGCTGTCTCCCCTACAGTCGCGCTCATGGCACAGCAGCGAGAGATACGCGCGGAGACGGGTAACACCCGCCGGCTGATCACCCGAACGGAGATCGCGGAGTGGGCCAAGGTGGCCCGTCCGGCCGTCACGAACTGGGAGAGACGGCACGCCGACTTCCCCAAGCCCGTGTCGGCGGGGGAGGCGGAATACTTCCAGCTCCAGAGCGTGCTCACATGGCTGGACGCGCGCCGCGTCCCGGCCAACAGATTGATCGGTGACGAACCCTCCGGCACCACTTACGGCGACCGGGTACGACGTGGCCTGCCCGATGACCAGCTGCCCCCCGCGGCAGGGGATTCATCCGGCGAAGGACACGCACGACGGCTGCACGAGCTGCTGGCGCCGGCAGATGCGATCAGAGGCTCCGCCGCCATGGCGGACTACCTGGCTCTGCTGCTCACGCTCAACTTCCTGCGCGTGGCCGAGCAGGAGCGCTGGACGAAGTTGCACGAGCCGTCCATGCCCGCCGACGGCGCGAAGCAGGCCAAAGAACTGCTCCGGCGCATCGGGCACGCGGCCGACGAGGCGCTGCGCCGCCGCGGTGTGCCCCCGGGGCTGCAGGACTCCCTGGTGCGGCTGACCCCACGTACCGTCCGGAAACTCAGGCAGGTCGTCGAGCTCTCCGCCGGCCTCGGACGCGAGACGTACGACCTGCTCCTCATCAGGTACGAGGAGCAGGTCGCGCTGCGCAGCGGCGAGTTCTTCACACCTCCCGCGCTGACCAGGCTCATGGCCGACCTCGTCGTCTCCGGTGTCACCAAGATCAAGCGCATCTACGACCCGTACGCCCGCGGGGGTGAGCTGCTGGTCGCGACCGCCGACGCCGCGGGCGGGAACACGGAGGTGCGTGGCGAGAGCCCGCGCCTGGAGACCCTCCGATACGCTGCGATGAACCTGGCCCTGCGCGGTGCCGACGCGATCCTGGAAGTCGGCACGGCCACTCCGTGGGAGGTGCGCGGGAACCGGCCGGCGATCCGGGCGGACGTGATCGTCACGAACCCGCCGTTCAACACGGGCTCGACGACGGGGCAGAGGGCCCGGACAACCTGGCCGTACGGCGCGCCGCCGATGGGGAACGACAACTTCGCCTGGTTGCAGCACGTCCTGCAATCACTTGAAGACGGCGGCAGGGCAGCCGTGATCATGCCGCAGAGCGCTGGGACGTCCGTCAACCAGGCCGAGCGGGACATCCGCCGCGACATGGTGGACGCCGGGGTGGTCGAGTGCGTGATCGCCCTGCCGGGCCGGCTGTTCGCCGCCACCGACGTGCCCGTGTCCGTGTGGTTGCTGCGCCGGCCGGGCACTCCTGGCACGCCGGTGCTCTTCATCGACGCGCGGGAGCGAGCAGCGAAATCCCGCAACCACCGGACCCTGTCGCTGGACGACCCGAACGCCATCGTGACCACGTACCGGCGGTGGCGTGACGGTCAGGCGCCGGACGGCGGGCACGAGGCGGGCGGCGGTCTCGGCGTCACGGTTCGGCCTGAAGACATCCACGCCCGCGACTTCTCCCTCAATCCCGCCGACTATCTCGCCAACGAGTCGCCGAACGATACGGCCAAAGGGCTGAACGCCGCCGCCGGCGCGTTCGGACTGCTGGCCAGGACGCAGGTTCTGGCGAACGAGGCGGGCCAGGCGGTCGTCGCGCACGCGGCGGCGCTCGCCCAAGGGACCAAGAGCCCGTTCTCCGCGATTCCAGACGGCTGGACCAGTACGACACTGGCGGAGGTGTGTGAGATCCAGGCGGGCCCCTCGTACGCGCGTCTGCGCGACGAGCGACGCTCGCCGGACGGCGCCGCCCCCATGGTGCGGCCCAAGCACCTGCGGGAGGGCCACATCACCGCTTCCAGCCAGGAGAAGATCTCGGCCGGATTCGCCGCGTCGTACGAGCGCTACCTACTTCAACCCGGCGATATCATCTGCATCCGATCCGGCGTGCTGGTCCCTCCCGCGCTGGTGCGCGATGAGCACCGCGGCTGGCTGCCGCACCACAACCTGTTCCGCCTGCGCGCGCACCGGCCGGAGGCCTTCGACCCGCTCTACCTGCTCGGCCTCCTGTCGCAGCCGCAAGCGCTCGGCTGGGTGTACGACCGCTCGGCCACGGCGGGAGCGCGCTCCATCAGCACCCGCTCGTTCGGGGAACTACCGGTGATGCTGCCCCCGATGCCCGTACAGCGGCGCGTCGCCGCCCTGCTCCACGATCTCGACCTGCAGATCTCACTTCACCGGCAGCTGGTCACGGCCGCCACGGACGCCCGCGCCCTGCTGACCCAGGGCCTCATGAGCGGGGCGCTCACTCTCGACCCGGCATGAACCCATCTCCGAGGAAGGAAACTCCGCATGGACACGCAACCTCCTGCCGGCCCGAGCGCCACCCGGTCCCTTTGGCTGGCGATCGCGGGGCTCTTCTCCCTGGTGATCGCCCTGGTCGCAGGCATACTGAAGAGCCAGACCGGAGCGGGGCTCGCCGAATCGGCGCTGACGAGTGGTGGCGCGTTCGCCGCGGCGATGGCCCTGTGCCTGGCGGTCCTGGCCGCGGTCCAAGGACCGCGATGACTCTTCAACGTCTCCCGGCCGGACGGAGGCAGGCACAGGACACATTCGGCTTGATCATCGAGTCCATTCCGTCCTGGCGGCACGGGCCGCAGGGCTGCTGTGGATACCGTGCCGCCGGGCTCTTCCCGTCACGAGGGTGCCGAGGATGAATGCGTGGACGGCGCCGTCCCATGCCACATCGGCAAAGCCGACGAACCGCGCTGGATTGCTGGAGGCTTCGATGTGCTCCGGCGCGGTTCGACCTGGCGCATCCTGTGGAAACTCCGCTGCCGCCCTCTTCGGGCAGGCCGGCCGGTCAAAGCCGTCCTCACCCTTCGAACGCGCGAGGGAAGACGAAAACGTTCACTGGCGGCCGGCGTCACGACGTGGTTGGTTCCGGGACGACGCCCCACATGAATGTGGAGCCCTTCAGCAGTTGCTCCGTCACCCTGATCCCGGTCAGGTGCTCGACGAGCAGGAAAGCCGGCCCTTCGTAGAAACAGGGAAACGACGGGTAAAGCCTGTCGATCTCCGTCACCACGTCCGCGAGTTCGTCCGGTTCCTCCGTCAGATGTTCGTCATCGACTCCGAAGCGGAATCGGATCTCGCCGTTCTCGCACCAGTAAAAGTAGTCCAGGCCCTTGATGGCGAGTGCGGCTTGGGAGACGAGGCGGGTGCCCTCGGAAAGTTTGGTGGTCACGTCTTCGCAGGTGCCGAGCCAGTCAGGGTCGAAAACGAACGTCCAATCGCCGATGGAGGTGACGCCGAGAGGCTCCCCGGGACCTGGGTAGTGATCCGGGTCGTCGGGGAAGGGGCCCGGCGTGAAGTCCTCCCATCGACCGCCGAGGCGGGCGACCACCTGTTCAGGCGTGGCACGGACGTAGATGAAGCTGTAGCACTCCTCGGCATATTCGCCGCGGAGCCAGGAGACGTCAATGGGCCGCACAGTCATGTCGTCATGCTGCCAGCCGCCACCGACAGACACGGAACCCGATCGTCACGGGCCGATGGGGCTGGTCGCGATGTGGCGTGACGCACCCCTGGCCAACGTGAGCTCAGAATTCCGGCGATCAGCGAGCCTTTCACCCTCCCGATCGGCAGCTCGGGAGCGGGTGATGTGAAGTTGCTCGAAAACGGGTGAAGTCGTCGGCGGCCTGGGTGTTCACCTCCACCGGCTCAGCCGCTCCGAGCCGCGGCTTCAGCACGAAAAAGGCTCATTCATCGGGGCACTACGACATTCCCGGACGTTCGACACGGGTGGGGTCGCCGCGGACGAGCTCGTCGTGGATGCGCCGGCGGGCGCTGGTCGCGGCGCGCCCCGCCGTCTCGTCGCCGTGCTCGATGCGCTGTCGCAACAGCCGCATGGCGATGCGGCGGTTGAGGCTGAACTGCCGCTCGGTGTCGACCACGACGACGATCCCCGAGGGCCGGTGGGTCGCCCGTACCGCCGTGCTCGCCTTGTTG
>NZ_JBRIQO010000020.1:0-211789 GCF_052983175.1 Streptosporangium sp. G12
GCCGAACCGCTTCCCGCGACCGGCGCGGTCGTCGGCATCGACCTGGGGGTGGCGTCGTTGGTCACCACCTCCGACGGCGACCACCTCGACAACCCGCGCCACCTGGCGGCGTCCGCAGACCGCCTCGCCGCCGCTCAGCGGGACCTGGCACGTAAGAAGCGGGGCTCTGCGCGGCGCCGCAAGGCCGTGGCCCGGATCGCCGCCCTGCACGGCAAGGTGCGCCGGCAACGCCTCGACGGCGCGCACAAGGCGGCTCTGCACCTGGTTCGCGACTACGACGTCATCGCCCACGAGGACCTGCGGATCGCCAACATGACCCGATCGGCGTCCGGCACGGTGGAGACACCCGGCCGGAACGTCGCGCAAAAGTCCGGCCTGAACCGCAGCCTCCTGGACGCGGGTTGGGGGGTGTTCCTGCGAATCCTCGCGGACAAGGCTGAAAGCGCCGGTCGAGAGCTGATCGCAGTGAACCCCCGAAACACCTCCCGCACGTGCGCCGCCTGCGGCCACGTCGCGAAGGAGAACCGCCTCACCCAAGCCGGGTTCCACTGTCAGCGGTGCGCTCATACGGCGCACGCCGACGTGAACGCGGCGATCAACATCCTCAGGGCAGGGCTTGCCCTTCGCGACGTCGCGCAAGCGGCCTAGCGAGAAGCCGCTCCCTTCAGGGAGCGGAGGAGTCACCAAGCAGTCACCCCACCATGCGGCTGAACCGGGCGCGAACCGATCGGCGTCCGGCGCCCTCTATGAAATTCGTTTCTGCAACTTTTCGCAAACTGTAACATTTCAACCTTCGTGCTGGCGCTCCGGTAAAGGCTTGGTGTCACGACCGACCGTCACGCCCGGGAACGGAGAAGTAACCATTAGATGAGCGATTTCTAACGACATCTATGGACACACGGGCAAGTGTCGCGATGTACTACCTCATCAATCACACAGCTGGGATCCGGGCGGGGGCGTCCGGGAGGAACGAGCGCGCATGAGTACCGTCGTCCTCGACAACGTGAGCAAGGTATACCCGGGTGGATACCTCGCGGTCGACCGCATGAGTCTGCGCGCGGAAAACGGGGAGTTTCTCGTTCTGTTAGGCCCTTCCGGCTGCGGCAAATCCACCCTGCTCCGGATGATCGCGGGTCTGGAGGAGGTCACCGAAGGGGACCTGTGGCTGGGCGGCACGCTCGCCAACGAGCTCGCTCCCCGCGACCGCGACGTGGCCATGGTGTTCCAGAACGGGGCGCTCTACCCGCACCGGACGGTACGCGGCAACATCGCCTTCCCCCTGGAGATCGCGAAGGCCGACCCCGCGATGGTCAGGGAGCGCGTGACGGAGCTGTCCAAGGCGTTGCACATCGACGAGACCCTGGAACGGCGCCCTGGAACGCTCTCCGGCGGCCAGCGCCAGCGCGTGGCGATGGGCCGCGCGATCGTCCGCCAGCCCTCGCTCTTCCTGATGGACGAGCCGCTCTCCAACCTGGACGCGGGCATGCGCACCGAGCTGCGGATGGAGATCTCGTCGCTGGTCCGCTCCCTCGGGGTGACCACGATCTACGTGACGCACGACCAGGTCGAGGCCCTCACGCTGGCCGACCGGATCGCCATCATGAACCGCGGCGTCCTGCAGGACGTCGGCACTCCCGGCCAGGTCTACAACGACCCCGCGACCGCCTTCACCGCGGCCTTCCTCAGCTCCCAGCAGATCAACCTGCTCGCGGCCACCGTACGGACCCCGCAGAACCAGTTCATCCTGCTGGACTTCGGCCCGCACCAGATCATGATCCCCTGGACCGATCCCAGGGCGTACGTCATCTCCCAGCATGTGGGCCACCAGATCATCGTCGGCCTGCGCCCGGACTGCCTGGCCCCGGTCCCCGACAGCTTCGAGGGCCCGACCTTCCTCGGCCGCGTCCGCGCCCTGGAGTACCACGGCCACGAGTGGCTCGCCTACGTCGAGAGCGGGCTGACCTCCGTGGCCGTGCCCGAGCCCCCCGACCCCCGGCACAAGGCCAACGGCCTGGGCGTCCCCCTCGTCGGCGGGCGGATCCGCTCGGTCCTGCGGCGGCTGATGCCCGGTGGCGTGTTCGACGAGGACGCCGAGCCGCAGCAGCAGCAGGAGCACGTCAGCGGCCACCACCGCCGGGCCGACCTCATCGTCCGCCTGGGCTCCCGCCCGGTCTGGCGGTCCGGAGAGCCCGCCAGGGTCGGTGTCGACGTCACCCGCCTGATGCTCTTCACCATGGACGGCGCCCGCATCGACCCGCCGCAGCGCTGACGCGGCGCCGCCCCGGAGCCGCCCACGGCGGCGGGGCGGTGCGGCGCCGGTCGTACGGGGCCCCCTCGCCTGCCGCGGGAGATGAGGCGGTCAGACCGGCCTGATCGTCTCGCCGATCCGGTCGAACAGCTCCTGCTTGCCCCCGGTGTCGGTGCTGAGCGTGACGATGCAGGTCCGGTCCTCGACCGGTACGTAGTACTGGGTGCCCCGGACGTTGACGCCGTTGGTCTCGAACGAGTAGACGAGCCGCGCCACCTCCCTGGAGCCGATCCGCACCTTCCCCGTCTCGATGACCTTGGCGTTGAGCTGTTCCAGCTGGGATCTGGTCTCCCTGAGCAGCTGTTCCGTCGGGATCTGCCGGCCGGCCTGGCAGAAGGCGTTGAGGTTGGTGGGGAAGCCGTTCCTGGAGGTCTTCGCCGAGTCGGTGTCCGACGCCCAGATGCCGTTGTTGTCGACCAGGGTCTGCAGGCTCTTCTTCGCCTGTTCCAGCGTGGGACCCGACAGGCCGCTTCTCTTCAGCCCCTTGTCGAGATCGTCCTTGGTCAGGTCGAGCGCCACCCATTCCTTCGGGACCGCGACGGTGACGCCGTTGGCGGGTCCCCCGATCCGTTTGAACCCCTCCGGCACGGGTGCGGCGCTCCCCGGGGAACCGGTACCGGGGGTGGCGCTCTGCCGGGGGCCGGGACTTCGCTCGAGGTCGGAGTCTCGCACCGGGACCGCGGAGGCGGCGTCCGTGACGGCCGGGCTCCCCCCGCAGGCCGTGGCGGCTCCCAGGCACAGCCCCAGCAGGATCATCGTCACGTGGTGGCGCTCAGGCATCAGGCTGCCCTCCTCGCGGACCCGCGGGGGCCCGGTACCGATACGACCAGCGGCGTCTATCGGGGGGAGATCTGATGCGGGTGTGCGCGACGGCCACCGTCCCGCCGGGCGGACCCGGCCGCCCACGGTGGACGGGGCCGGGCACGACGGACAAAGGCGCGGTCACCGCAGGTGGCGCCGAGCCACTCCTAGCCTTCCTACCCCATAACCGACATATCGGAAACGCGGGGACTTAAGAGGATCGACTCATGATGGAGACGATCTCCAGGACACGGATGGCACGGTCCAGCTCCGCGCGGTGGAAGGGCGGGCCGTCGGCCCTGGCCAGGACCAGGTGCCGGCTCGTGTCCGGCACCGGGAGGCTCATCAGCTGGTGCCGCCCGGAACCGAGGACGGCGGGGCGCAGCGTGGCGAGGTCGGCCGCCTTGACGCCGACGAGGCCACCCGTCTCGTCGAGGGCCACCGGAGCCTGCCAGCTGCGATGGACGAGATCTTCGCTCTCCGGCGACAGGATCACCGCCCACTCGGCGCTCACCAGGTCGGGCATGGCGTCCACGAGGGTGGCGAAGGCCCTGCCGGGATCGGCGGCGACGTGCTTCAGCAGGTCGTAGTCGGGCGCGGTACCGGGTATCTCGCGGGTGGGCCAGACGCCCTCGACGCGCATCCCGGGAACGCCGGAGAGGCGGTCCCTGACCGTCTCCGCGTCCACGGTGCCGGGCCAGGAGACGGTGAAGTCGTCCACCGCCCGGCCGAGCTCGCGTTCCAGGACCGTCACCTGGAGGATGTCCGCACCCAGCGTGCCGAGTACCCGGGCCGCCTGGCCCAGTGCGCCCGGCCTGTCCGGGAAGGAGACACGTAGCCGCAACATCATGCCGATCACCTCGCTCTGCGCACCAGACTGTCCTAGCCAGGTTTCACGAAGGTTCCGGGGAGATGTCCAGAATAAGACCCAAAACGGGTAAAAGTCAGGACTGATAGGCCCCGGCGGCGGGGGTCGCGGACAGCGTGGCACCGGAGAGGTCGCGGGCCAGGCCCGCCCCGCCGTACCAGGTGGGGCCGAGCTTGACGCCGCGGCCGAGCGCCGGGGAGCCGGGGAGCAGGCGCAGGTCCGTCCGGCTCCTGAAGCGGGGGTCGGCCATGATCGACCGGGGGCCGAGCTTGAACTTGCGGGAGCGGCCCTTGTAGACGCCGGCGTCCTCGTCGGCCCCCTTGCCGTCCTCGAAGCCCACCTCGCCGCCGACCACGATGATGTTGTTGCGCAGCTTCAGGATCGCCGGGGAGCAGCCGTCGTGGCAGGCCCAGCCGAGGGTCTTACGGGCGGGCAGGTAGACCGAGTTGTGCACCGCGACGGTGCCCTTCACCGGCCCGACCACGTGGCCGGCGCCCCGGGTGACGAGGAAGGAGCCCCTGCGCGAGGAGGTGACCACGTTGTGGGCGAAGATGTTGCCCCCGGCGGTCTTGCCCTTCTGCGCGCCGAGCTCGACGAAGGTCTCGTTGTTCCTGGCGATGTTGTGGGTGATCCGGTTGCGGTCACCGTTGAACACCTCCACCGCGGCGCCGTCGGTGCCGTAGTCCTTGCTGCTCGCGTAGCTGCCGGTGATCACGTTTCCGGTGACGAGGTTGTCGTCGCCGTTGAGCAGCACGCCGAACGCGCCGGAGTCGTCGTCGCCGCCCTCGTCGTTGACGCTCATGCGGTTGTTGTCGCTCAGAAAGCTGTTCTTGACGACGTTGCGCGCGCCGACGAAGTGGACCCCGGTGATGTTGCGGTCGGCGATGACGCGGTCGAGCTCGTTGCGGCTGCCGCCGACCTCGAAGCCGGCCCACCGGCAGTTGCTCGCCCGCACCCCCACGACCCGCACGTAGGAGCCCGAGATCACCACGCAGGCCGCGTCCCTGCCGCTGATCCTCGGGGCCGCGCCCTCGCCGTACGGCTCGACCGAGATGGGGCCGGCGGCGGTGCCCCGGCCGGACAGCGTCAGCGCGCCCGGCCAGCTGCCGCCGCGCTTGAGGCGCACGGTGTCGCCGGGGCCCAGGGTGGCGGCGTTGACGTTGTCCAGGCTGCGCCAGGCCGCCGCGGCCGAGGTCCCGGCGGCGGAGTCGTCTCCGGACCTGGAGTCGACGTAGTAGACGGTGCCCGCCGCGGCCGCAGCCGTGGCCGCGGTGGCTCCGGGCACGGCGACGAGCATGTTTCCCGCCATGAGAGCCCCCGCCACGGGAGCGGCCCACAGCCTCGTCGATTTCATTCTGGTACGCTCCATCGCCGTCACCGCCAGTACGTCAGCGCAGATCTTCGCACACCTGGGGTTCACTCAGCGATCCGAGCGCAGGACGCACAGCCGGTCGTTACCTCCGCTTCACTCCGGCGGGCCGGGAGGGCCGCTTCACTCGGGCGGGCCCGGTCGCCGTCCGTGCGGCTCACGCCCTGGTGGCGATGATCAGAAGGTGGGCCGGGGAGCGCGTCAGGACGTACTCCTGCGGTCCGTGACAACCGGCCTCGGCGAGCCATCGGGTGATCGTCTCCGGGGAGTACAGCCGCCCGCCCTGGGTGTGGTGCAGGTTGAGCTCGAAGAGCGGGGTGAAGGCCCGCGCCGCCGTGTCGCCCGGATGGCCGGGATCCCGGTCGAGGACCAGCACGACCCCGCCGGGCCGAAGCGTGCGCGCCGCGGCCCGCAGCAGGGCCGAGGCCTGCTCCTCGCCGAAGCCGTGCAGCAGGTTGAACAGCAGCACGGCGTCCTGGTCCCGGTACGGAAGATCGCCCAGGATGTCCCCGGCGAGGAGGGTGACGCGGTCGGCCATCCCCGCCGAGGCCACCGCCGGACGGCCCGCCTCGATCCCCGAGGGCAGGTCGACGACGGTGGCGCGCAGGTCCGGCCGGTCGCGGCAGTAGGCGATGCTGTAGCGGGCGTGCCCGCCGCCCAGGTCGAGCAGCCGGGAGGCGCCGCCCGGCAGGGGGGCGACGGCGGCGATCTCCTCCGCCAGCCACCCCGCCTGGTCCTGGAGCAGCCGCTGGAAGCGGGCCAGCACCTCGGGGCGCCCGGCCAGCCAGGCGTAGAAGTCGGCGCCGCGCCTGCCGGAGCGCACCGACTCCTCCAGCCCGCCCCAGAGCCCGGCCAGGACCTCCTGCCAGAACAGCAGCGTGTTGCCGTACCCGCCGAGCAGCGGGCGGGACACGGCGGTGAGCGCGTACCCGCCGGCCTCGGAGCTCACGTACCCGGTCGCGGCGAGCGCGCCGAGCAGGACGCGCAGGCCGTCCCGGTCGGCGCCGAGCCCGGCGGCCAGTTCGGTCAGCTCTCTGGGCCCGTCCGCCAGGGCCTCGAACAGGCCGAGCCGGAGCCCGGCCGCGGCGGCGTGCGCCGACATGGCGCCGATCACGTCGAGATGCGGACCGGGCGCCTCTCCGCTCTCCAGGTAGCGGCGGGCTTCCTCGGGTGTCAGGTGCAGCGGCATCGGACCTCGTTCGTAAGGGTCGCGGTTCGTATGGGCGGGGTGCGTGAGGGTCGCGGTTCCGAAGGTTTCTCGCGGGGACGCGGTCCCGGGGGCGGGGGTCAGGAGACCGGGGCGGGCGCGGTGTCCGTTCTGGGCGCGTCGGGGATCTCGCGCTCCAGGCGGCGGAGCCGGGGAAGGACGAAGGTCGTGACCGCGAGGACGACGAGCAGCAGCCCGTCGACCAGGAAGATCAGGGCGGTGCCCCTGCCGGGGCCCGTCCCGATCAGTTCCCCGACGCTCCCGGCGAGCGCGCCGCCCGGCATCAGCAGGGGGCCGGTCAGATGCTCGGCGGCGGGCGCGGCGCTCAGGTAGGCGATGGGCATCGCGCACTGGGACAGGGTGCGCGCCGTGGCGAGCACCCTGCCGAGCGCCCCCGCCTCCGTCTTGAGCTGCAGGACCGTCATCACGCAGCCGTTGACCACCGGCAGGACGAACAGGAACGCGGGGGCGACCACCGCGATGAGCACCACCGAGGGCGACAGGCCGTGCGCCGCCAGGGCGAGCCCGCCCGCCGCCATGAAGAGGCTCATCCCGGTGATCCTGCGGCGCGGCCCTCCCCACAGGCCCATGACCAGGCTTCCCGCGAACAGCCCCGCCCCACCGGCGAACACCAGCACCCCGAGCGTGGCGGGCCCGGTGAACGACAGGATGAGCGGGCGGATCAGCACCCCCGCGACGGCGAACACGAGGTTGAACGCGGCGAAGACCGCCAGCAGGGGGAACAGCCCGTGGGAACGCAGGTGCCGCAGCCCGAAGAGCAGGTCGGTGCCCAGCGACGGCGGGCTCGCGACGGTCTCGGGCCGGGTGACCGACCTGGGCAGCCTGGTCGCCAGGACCACGACCGTCGCGACGGCGAACGACAGGAGGTCCAGCAGGAGCACCCCGCGCAGTCCCACCACCTCCAGCAGCGTCCCCGCCGCCACCGGGGCCGCGATCTGCAGCCCCCAGGTGGCCTGCATCAGCCCGTTGGCCCGGCCCAGGTGGCGTTCGGGGACCAGCAGCGGCGTCATCGCCTGGTAGACGGTGAGGTGGAAGGTCCCGCAGATCGCGCCGACCGCGGTGGCGACGTAGACGTGCCACACGGCCAGGCTCTGCGCCTGGACGATCAGCAGCAGCGCGGCCGTCGACAGCGCCGCCCCGCAGTCGCTCAGCACGAGCACCCGCTTCCTGTCGAAGCGGTCGACGACCACCCCGGAGAAGGGGGTGATGAGGATGCCGGGCAGCGTGGCGCAGAGCATGGTGAGGGCGAACTGGGTCTCGGATCCGGACTCCTGGTAGACCCAGACGCTGAGCACGAAGCCGGTGAGGCTGGAGCCGATCACCGACACCAGCTCGGCGGACCAGATGCCGGCGAACCTGAGCGCGTCGGCTCTCAACGGAGCCCTCCTTCCGCGGACGTCCCGGTGGACGTCCCGGTTTCGGCGGACGTCCCGATGGACGTCCCGGCGGGTTTCTCGGTGGAGGCCTCGGTGGAGGCCTCGGTGGAGGCCTCGGAGGGCGTCCGGGGAGACGTTCCGGAAAGGAGTCCGGGGCACGTTTCGAGGAACGCGAGATAGCGACCGATCAGGGCGGCGCCGGGCGGCGGGCAGGTGAACGAGGTGTCGAACCTCGGTCCGCGCGGTCCCGGCGGCTTCTCGCCCAGATCGGCGGCGAACGGTCCCATGGCGACCGGCTCGCCCGTGGCGGAGCGCCGCAGGATCTCCGCCCGCCAGCGCTCCCAGGGGACGAGCCCGACGTCGTACCCGTGGTCGAGCAGGGCCGCCGCCATCTGCCGGTAGGTGATCCCCTCGGCGTCGAAGTAGTGGAAGTCGCGCCCCGCCGACGCCGGGTCCAGCAGCCTCGCGGCGATGGCGGCGGCGAGGTGGTCGACGGGGACGACGTCCTCGGTGACCGGGATGTCGGGCACCATGCGGAGCTGGACGAACGTGGCGAGCAGCCGGTTGAGGTAGTCCGCGGGATCGCCCCTGCCGGTGAGGCTGTGGCCGCCGACCCGCGCGGGCCGGTGGACCGTCACGGGCAGGCCGTGCTCGCGGGCCCGCCGCGCCACCGCGTCGGCGACCCACCTGGTCTGGTAGTACGGGGAGTCCAATCCGGCGGGGTCGTCCGGGGCCTCGTCCTCGGTGATCGGGCGGTCCTCGCCCGCCCGGCCCAGGTACACGCCGAGGGTGGAGACGGCGTGCAGCGGGGTCGGCCGCAGGTGCGCGGCCAGCCGGACCATCTCCACGGTCCCGCCGACGTTCACGGGGCCGAGCATCCGGTACGGCTGGACGAAGTTGACGATCCGCCCGGTGTGGCAGATCAGGTCGCTCCCCTCCGCCACGGCGTCGTGGACGCCGGGCTCCAGCCCCAGCCGGGGCGCCGTCAGGTCCCCGGCCAGACCGGTGACCCTCTCCCGGTAACCGGGTCTCCAGAGGCCGTGCCGGGTCAGGACGTCACGGACCCGGCCGGCGGCGGCGTGCCCGTCCCCCGCCCTGACCAGGCACACCACCTCGGGAACGCCCCGGTCGAGCAACTCGGCCAGCAGGTGCGCCCCGAGAAGGCCCGTCGCCCCCGTCAGCAGCACCCGCTCGGGCCACCCCGCCGCCCCGCCCGGCGCGGAGCCGGCCGGGCGGAGGACGCCGCGCGCGTTCCCCGGTACGCCGGACACGGGACCGGGCGCCTCGCCCCCGTCCCCCGGTACGCCGCGCGCCGGGGCGAGGGCGTCGCGCACATCGCCGGGCAGCACGGCCAGCGCCCTCAGGTCGTCGTCGCCGAGGGCCGGTTCCGGCGTGGCCGCGGAGGCCGCGAACTCCGCCAGGTCGGCCGTCTCGAAGAGACCGCCGAGGGAGAGCTCGGCCCCGGTCTCCCCGCGGGCCTCGCCGAGCACCCTGGCGGCCAGCAGCGAGGAGCCGCCGAGGGCGAAGAAGTTGTCGTGGCGTCCCACCCGGGGAAGGTCGAGCACCCGGGCCCACACCCCGGCCAGCGCCGTCTCCAGCGGGCCGCGCGGCGGGACGTATCCGGGCGCGTCCCGCGAGGCGTCCGGGAGCCGCCCGGTGTCGACCTTCCCGTGCGGTGTGCGCGGGATCTCGTCGAGCGGTACGAGCACGGCGGGCACCATGTGCCGGGGCAGCCGCTCGCGCAGGAAGCCCCGAAGCTCCTCGGGGTCGGTGGTGCGCGGCGCCACGTAGCCGACGAGCCGGTCTCCCTCGGGGGAGGCCACGACGGCCGCGTCCCGCACCCCCGGGTGCGCCGCGACGGCGGACTCGATCTCGGCGGGCTCGATCCGGTAGCCGTTGACCTTCAGCTGCCGGTCGACCCGCCCGAGGAACTCCAGCGTCCCGTCGGGCAGGTATCTGGCCAGGTCCCCGGTCCGGTACATGCGGGCCCCCTCGCGCCCGGCGTGGGGGTCGTGGACGAACCGCGCCTCGGTCTCCTCCGGCCGGGCGACGTAGCCCCGGGCCAGGCAGTCACCTCCCAGGTGGAGCTCGCCCGGCGTGCCGGTGGGCGCCAGGCCGCCCCTGCGGTCGAGGACGTACGCGCGGACGTGCGGCAGGGGGCGCCCGATCGGCAGGTGTTCCCGCCCGGCCGCCTCGGCGCCGTCGCGGGTGCGGTGCACCGTGGCGCACACGGTCGCCTCGGTCGGGCCGTAGTGGTTGAACAGCTCGACCCGGCCGCCGGTGGCGGCGGCCCAGGCGCGGACCGCCCAGAGCGGCACCCGCTCCCCCCCGACCATCATCGTGGTGACCGGCCAGCCGTCGGGCACCGCTCCGGGCGCCAGTCCGGCCGCCCACCCGCGCCACAGGGAGGCCGCGGTGTCGACCGCGGTCACGCCGTGCCGCGCGCAGAAGCGCACCAGTTCCGGCCCGTCGAGCAGGGCGGGGTCGGGATGCAGCACGACGGCGGCCCCCGAGCACAGGGCGGGGAACACGTCCCCCACCGAGGCGTCGAAGGTCAGCGGCGGCAGCATCAGCACCCGCCCGCCGGGCCCGAACCCATGGATGTCGCGGAACGACCCGGTCAGCCGGGCGAGGGTCCCGTGGGTCACCATCACCCCCTTGGGCCGCCCGGTGGACCCCGACGTGTAGATCACGTACGCGAGGTCCTCCGGTCCCGCGGGCGGCACCTCACCGAGGTCCCCGAGGCCCCCGGGGTCCCCGGCCTCCTCCGCGGCCCCGGCGGTGAGAACCGCGCCGGGGTAGCCCGCGAGCGCGTCCCGGTGCTCGTCGGAGGTGACGGCGGCGACCGCCCCGGCCTCCAGGAGTATCCCGGCGATCCTGTCCGGCGGGTCGGCCGGGTTGAGCGGCAGGTAGGCGGCCCCCGCCCTCAGCGCGGCGAGCAGGGCGACGACGGCGTCCTCGCCGTTCGGCAGGACGACGGCGACGACGGACTCGCGCCGGGCCCCCGCCTCCCTCAGCCGCGCCGCCAGCCGCGCCGAGCGGCGTTCCAGCTCGCCGTAGCCGATCGTCCCCGCCTCCGAGACCAGCGCGGGAGCGGCGGGGGTCTCGGCCGCCCACCGGGCGATGAGCTCGTGGACCGCCGTGAAGTCCTCGGCGGGCCGGGGATCGCGGGGCTCCGGACCGCCGTCGGGCGTGCCCCCGTCCAGGGGCCGCGCGCCCCCCGGGAAACCGCCGTACGAGGCGTCGGGCGTACCGGCGTGGACCTCGTCGTGGAGCGGGATCTGCCAGACCCGCAGGTCCGGCGTGGCGGTGAAGGCGGACAGGAAGACGACGACGTGGCGCAGGAACCGGTCGACGGTGACCTCGTCGTAGAGGTCGGCGGAGTAGTCGGCGTGCAGCTCGATCCCTCTCTCGCTCACGCTCACGACGAGGGTGAGGTCGAAGCGGGCGCCGGGCGAGGACTCGTCGAGTTCCCAGGTCTCCGTGGTGAGGTTCGCCGCCCGCTCGGTGGACCGGCCTCCCTCCCCCATGACGAGCAGCGTCTGGAAGACGGGGTTCCTGCGCAGGTCCCGGGGGGCTCCGGCCAGTTCGGCGATCTCCTCGAACGGCGTCGCCTGGTGGCCGAGCCCTCTGATGACCGAGCCGCGCACGGCCCGCAGGAGCTCGGCCAGGGTGGGGTCGGCCCGCAGGTCCGTCCGCACCGGGATGAGGTTGATGTAGCAGCCGACCGAGCCCTCCAGCTCGATCAGGTGCCGGTTGACCAGGGCGGTCCCGACGACCACGTCCTCCTCGTCGGAGTGCCTGGCCAGGGTGGCGGTCATCGCCGACATCGCGATGACGAACAGGGTGCAGCGCCGCGCCTTGACGAGGGCGTACAGGTCCGCCACCAGGGTGTCGGGCAGCCGCAGGGAGCGGCGGGCCCCGCCCCGTACGGGTTCGCGAGGCCGGGCCCGGTCCTGCGGGAGGGTGGTGACGGCGGGCGCGCCGGACAGGTGCTCGCGCCAGTGGGCCAGCCCCGCCTCGTGCCCCTCCGCCCCCTGCCCGGCGAGCCAGGCGGCGTAGTCGGGGAACTGGGCGGAGACCGGCCCCGGCGGCTCCTCGCCGTCGACCAGGACCCGGTAGCAGGCCCAGAGGTCCTCCTCCAGGATCCCGAGCGAGGGCGCGTCGCACATGATGTGGTGCAGGCACCAGCCCAGGACGTGCTCCCCTGCCGCGAGCCTGATCAGCACGGCCCGGTGCAGCGGGGCTCCGTCGAGGGTGAACCTGCGCGAGAGCACGTCCCTGACGATGTCGCGCGCCCGCTCCTCGTCGGGCGCGTCCACCACCCGCAGTTCCGGCCCGCTCTCCCGTACCACCTGGGCGGGTCCCTCGGCTCCCTCGACGATGACCAGGCGCAGCGCCTCGTGCCGGTCCACGACGGCGGTGAAGGCCGCGCGCAGCGCCTCCGTGTCGAGCGGCCCGACGAGGCGCTGGAAGGTCCAGCAGACGTAGGACGCCCCGCCGGACCCGACCCGGTCGAGGAACCACAGGCGTGCCTGGGCGGGGGTGAGCGGGACGGGCGCGGCGGGGTCGCGGCGCGCGGGCGGTATCACTCGGTCCCCTCCATGACGGCCTCCATGACGATCTCTCGCAGATGGGCGGGCACCCTGCCGTCGAACCGGGTCAGGTACGCGCGCCGGTGGGCCGGGTCCCCCCACAGGAAGGGGAGGTCCGTGGCGACCATGTGGCGGATCGCGAGCAGCGGCACGGGACCGGCCAGGGGGCGCAGCGACGGGTTCCACAGCCCCGGCTTGTCGGGCGGCCCGTCGTGGAACTCCCCGATCATCAGGCCCTCCTCGACGAAGGCGGCCTTCAGCGCGTTCTGCGCGCCGTCGACGAACTCCAGGCGGTCGCGGAGGCAGGGCAGGAGCAGCAGGATCGTGGTGAACACGGCCTCGGGCCCGTCCAGCGGCGCGAGCCGGACGAACCAGGCCCGGTAGGGCTCCACCGCGGCGACGACGTCCTCGACGGTCTCGACGGCGCGGGGTCCCGCCTCGGGCACCGCGAGGTAGAACCTGTTCCGGCTCAGCGAGCCCTGGGCGTACGGGCAGACCGGGCCGTTGCGGCCCAGGTCGGGGTGCGGGCGGCACAGGTAGGTCCCGGCCCAGTCCACGACGGCCCGCAGCGCGTCCCGGTGGGCGAGGACCTCGGGCGGCGGGGACGGGGCGTCGAGGTCGGCGACCTCGATCAGGCGGAGCGACGGGTCGTCGGGGTGCGTGATCATGGGGCCGTCCTCCGTGGTGAGGAGCCGATCCGTACGGCCGCGAGGGCTGCTCCCGCGGCCAGCCCGGCGGCCAGCCCTGCGCCCGACCAGCGCAGCACGCGGTCCTGCCGGTGGGCCCGGCGCAACGCCTCGCCGTAGGGCATGTCGGTGTGCGAGACCATGGTGTAGAGCGGCCGCCACAGGGCGGGGAAGGCGCGGTTCAGCGCGAGGTCGGCCTGCCTGCGGGCCAGCCGCAGCGGTGACCGGGTGCCGTCGCGCAGGTCGGCGAAGTTCCGCTCCGACAGGTCGGCCAGGATGTCGGTGTGCGGTTTGCGCAGCCGTTGGTACTCCTCGAACGCGGCCGCGCGGTCGCCGGGGTGCCGGGCGAGGCAGCCGTCGAGCACCAGGCAGTCCTCCAGGGCCGAGTTCATGCCCTGGCCGTAGAACGGGTAGACCGCGTGGGCGGCGTCGCCCGCCAGGACAACCCGGTCCGCGTGCCGCCAGCGCGAGGTGCGGATGGTCACCAGGTTCCCGACCGGGTTGGCGGCGTACTGCGCGGCCAGGTCGGGCACGAGGTCCACCACGCCGGGGAACGTCCGCCGGAAGAAGCGGGTGACGTCCCGCTCCCCGGCGAGTTCGGCGAAGCCTGGGGTGCCGGAGTGCGGCAGGAAGAGCGTCGCGGTGAGCGAGCCGTCCACGTTGGGGTGGGCGACGATCAGGGCGTTCTCACCGGGCCAGACGTGCAGCGCCTCCAGCGGGATGCGGGAGCCGCCGCCGGGGGCGGCGGGGATCGTGAGTTCCTTGTACCCCCATTCGAGGAACTCCTGGCGGTAGTCGGCGGCGAGCCCTCGCTGCATGGCGGTGCGTACGGCGGAGAACGCTCCGTCCGCGCCGACCACGAAGTCCGCGCGGGCCTCGCGCGTCTCCCCGGTGGTCACGTCGGCCAGGGTCAGCTCCCCGCTCTCGCGGTCGACTCCCGCGCAGCGGACGCCGAAGAGGTGCCTCACCCCCTCGTGCGCGGCGGCGCTCTCGACGAGGAGGGTGGTCAGCTCGTCCCTGCGGACCGAGTAGAGGATCTCCCCCGGGTCGGTGCCGTACGCCTGGAAGGCCGCGGGCCTGCCCGGACGGTGGATCATCCGTCCCCGCATGGGCACGAGCCTGTCCCCGAGAGCGTTCCACAGGCCGACGTGCCGCAGGGCGCGGATGCCGCGGGCCGACAGGCCCAGGTTGATCGAGCGTCCCTCTCCGTCGCCCTTGCCGTCGCGCGGGTCGGGGCGCATGTCGTAGACGTCGACCGGGTGGCCGCGGCGGGCGAGGAGGACGGCGAGCAGCGATCCCGCCGGGCCCGCCCCGACGACCGCGGCCCGCGCGGCCCGGTCCCCGGGGGTGGGGCGGGGCTCGGTGGCGGGGTGGGGTTCGGGGCGGCGCGAGCCGCCGGGTAAGTCGGATAAATCAGATAAGTGGGAAACGTCCGTCACGGCGTCTCCTCCGGCTCCACGCCGCGCCACGAGGGCGTGCCCGCGCGGTCGCGGATCGGGACGGTGGACCGGGAAGGATCGGCGGTCATGGCGATCCGGGCGGTATCGTGCACACTCAAACCGGCCTCCTGGGGCGGGCGCGCGAGATCGACGGGTCGAACGAGGGTGAGGTCCCGGGCCGCGGGCGACCCGGATCAAAACGTGCCGAGCGGAAGAACCGGCGGCTCTGACGGCCTTCGCGATGTTCGAGGGGGCCGGCGGCTCTGACGGCCTTCGCACTGCCCGGGAGGACCGGCGGCTACGGTCTTCGCGGTGTTCCGGGGGACCGGCGGCTGCGGCGGTCCTCTCGGTGTGAGGATCTCGGAGTATAGAGATCGACGGGCACACCGGGGAAGCCCGCGACGGTGGCGGAAACGGATCGCCGTGAAACGTACACGGGCGGGGACGTTCAGCGAACGATCTTGGGGCCGGAGCCCGTCGAGCCCCGCACGATGAGTTCCGGCTGGAAGATGAGCTCGGAGTGCTGGCCGGGCGCCCCGGCGACGGCCTCCAGGAGGGTGTGCACGGCGGCGGTGACCATCGGCTGCACGGGCTGGCGCACGGTGGTCAGCGGCGGGTCGGTGAACGCGATCAGCGGCGAGTCGTCGAACCCCACCACCGACACCTCCCCCGGCACCGACAGTCCCCGGTCGCGGCAGGCCCGGATCGCGCCCAGCGCCATCAGATCCGAGGCGCACACGATGCCCGTGCAGCCGCGCTCCAGCAGCTGCGCCGCCGCGACCTGGCCGCCCTCCACCGAGAACAGCGAGTGCGAGATCAGCCCGTCGACGTCCGTGACGCCGAGCAGCTGGGACATGGCCTGCCGGTAGCCCTCGATCTTCCTGATCACCGGCACGAACCGGCCGGGGCCGACGGCCAGGCCGATGCGCTCGTGCCCGAGGTCGGCCAGGTGCTGCACGGCCAGCCGCGCCGCGGCCCGGTCGTCCGGGGAGATGAACGGGGCGGGCACGTCGGCGGCGTGCCCGTTGAGCAGGACGATCGGCACGCCCTGCCCGATCAGCTGGGTGTAGCGGTCCGAGCGCGCGGTGATGTCCGCGTGCAGCCCGGAGACGAAGATGATGCCGCTCACCCCGCGCTCCACGAGGATCTCGGTGAACTCGTCCTCGACCGCCCCGCCGGGCAGCTGGGTGCAGAGCACCGGGGTGTAGCCGTGCTGGGTCAGCGTCTTCTCGAAGGCCTGGGCGAAGGCCGGGAAGATCGGGTTGTCCAGCTCCGGGGTGACCAGGCCGACCAGCCCGTTGCTGCGCTGGCGCAGCCGCTGCGGGCGCTCGTAGCCCATCAGGTCCAGCGCCGTCAGCACCGCCTGCCGGGTCGACCGCGACACGCCCGGCTTGCCGTTGAGCACCCGGCTGACCGTGGCCTCGCTCACCCCGGCCTGGGCGGCGATGTCGGTCAGCCTGGCGGTGCCGGTGCCGGTGCCGCCGGCACCGGCACCGAGCTGCCCGGTGCTATGCGGCATCGGGTTCCCACCAGACGGCGGAGTCGGGGGCGAGCCGCACCGTGCCGCCCGCGACGGCCGTCTCCGCGCTGGCCAGCAGGATCCGCCCGGGGGCGGGCAGCTCCACGGGCTCGCCGGTGAGGTTGACCGTGCAGGCGAACCCGTCGCCCCTGGCGAAGGCCAGGGTGCCCTGCGGGGAGTCGAGCCAGGTCAGCGGGGCGTCGTCGAAGGAGCGGCGCTCGCGCCTGATCCGCAGCGCCTCCCGGTAGAGGTTCAGCGTGGAGACCGGGTCGCCGAGCTGGGACGCGACGCTGAGCGGCCCCCAGGAGGGCGGCATGGGCAGCCAGGTCTCCTCGGCGCCGGGCAGGCTGAAGCCGAAGTGCGGCTCGCCGTCGGCCCACGGGAGGGGCACCCGGCAGCCGTCGCGGCCGTGGTCGGGGTTGCGCAGGCGCTGCGGGTCGCGCTGGAACTCCTCCGGCAGGTCGAGGACCTCGGGCAGCCCCAGCTCCTCCCCCTGGTAGATGTAGGCCGAGCCGGGCAGGGAGAGCGTCAGCAGGGCGGCGGCGCGGGAGCGGCGCAGGCCGACCTCGCCGCCGCCGTACCGGGTGAGATGACGCTTGACGTCGTGGTTGGACAGCACCCAGGTGGAGGGTGCGCCGACCGTCCCGGCCGTCGTCAGCGACTCCTGGATGACCGCGCGGAACGTGGCGGCCTCCCAGGGGGCGACGAGGAAGTGGAAGTTGAACGCCTGGTGCATCTCGTCGGGGCGGATGTAGTTGGCCAGCCGCTGCGAGGAGGGCGCCCACGCCTCGGCGACGCCGATCCGCTCCCCGGGATAGGAGTCGAGCAGCTTGCGCCAGGCGCGGTGGATCTCGTGCACGCCGTCCTGGTCGAAGAACGGCACCACCTCGGTGCCGATCATCCCGACCTGGTCGGCGTGGCCGACGTCGGGCAGGCCGTCCGCCTTGACCATGCCGTGGGCGACGTCGACGCGGAAGCCGTCCACCCCCATGTCGAGCCAGAACCGCAGGATCGACTCGAACTCCGCGTGGACCTCGGGGTTCTCCCAGTTCAGGTCGGGCTGCTGGGGGGCGAACAGGTGCAGGTACCACTCGCCGTCGGGCAGCCGGGTCCACGCGGGCCCGCCGAAGACCGACTCCCAGTCGTTGGGCGGCAGCTCCCCCTCGGCTCCGCGGCCCCGGCGGAAGATGTAGCGCTCCCGCGCGGGGTCTCCGGAGGGCGCCGCCAGGGCCTCCAGGAACCAGGCGTGCCGGTCGGAGGTGTGGTTGGGCACCACGTCCACGATGACCCGCAGGCCGTGCCGGTGCGCCTCGTCGATCAGCGCCCCGGCGTCGGCCAGCGACCCGAAGATCGGGTCCACGTCCCGGTAGTCGGCCACGTCGTAGCCGAAGTCGGCCATCGGCGAGGTGAAGAACGGGGTGAGCCAGACCGCGTCGACCCCGAGGTCCGCGAGGTACGGGAGCCTGCCGCGCACGCCGAGCAGGTCGCCCACGCCGTCGCCGTTGCCGTCGGCGAAGCTGCGCACGTAGACCTGGTAGATCACCGCGTCGCGCCACCATCGGGTGGCGGTCCCGGCACCCCGGTCCGCCCGGACAAGCTCGGTCATATTAAATCCCCCGATCAGATGACATATCAGGACGTTCTAGCACGGTGGTGTTACGACTTCGTGGCACCGGCGGTGAGCCCGGTGACCAGATGCCGCTGGACGAGCAGGAAGACGACCGCCGCCGGAACCGCGATCAGCACCGCCGCGGCGGTGAGCAGGCCCCAGTCCGACCAGTGCTGGCCGACGAACTGCTGAAGCCCGATGCCGAGCGTGCGCTTCTCCTCCTGCGACATGAACACGGTGGCGTAGGCCACCTCGCCCCAGGCGGTCATGAACGAGTAGAACGCGGTGACCGCCAGGCTCGGCCTGGCCAGCGGCAGGACGACCCGCCAGAACGCGCCGAACGGCGTCAGGCCGTCGACCAGTCCCGCCTGGTCGATCTCGCGCGGGATGGAGTCGAAGTAGCTCTTCATCATCCACGCGCAGAACGGCACCGCCACCGTCATGTAGGCGATGACCAGCCCGGGGATCTGGTTGAGCAGCCCGAGGCCCGCCATCAGGTTGTAGAGGGGGACGATCAGGATCGCCACCGGGAACATCTGGGTGACGAGCAGCATCCACATCACCCCGCGGTAGCCGGGGAAGCGGAAGCGGCTGATGGCGTACCCGGTCGTGGAGGCCAGGAAGACGCCGATGACCGTGGTCAGCCCGGCGACGATCACCGAGTTGAGCAGCCAGGTCGGGAACCGCGTCTCGGTCAGCACCCGGACGTAGTTGTCCAGCGAGGGCTGGTTGAAGATCTCCAGCTCGCTGGAGAGCCAGCCGTCGCGCGGCTTGAGCGAGGTCAGGACCAGCCAGACGATCGGGAACAGCGAGGTGACGACCGCGGCGAGCAGGGTCGCGTGCAGCAGGATCGACTTCCCCACGGCGCGTTCCCCGCGCCCCCGGGCGCGCCCGGTCCCGGCCCTGGCCGTGGTGGCCGCGGTGGCCGCGGTGGTGGTGGCGGTGCTCACCAGACCTCCCCTTGCTTGCGCAGCGAGCGCCGGTAGACCACGGCCAGCACGACGAGGAGCAGGAGAATGATCACTCCCCATGCCGCGGAGTTGGAGTAGTTGCGGACGCCGGTGAAGGCCTCGCGGAAGGCGTAGGTGACCAGGATCTCGGTGGAGCTGCCCGGTCCTCCCCCGCTGATCAGATAGATCACCGGGAACATGTTGAACGTCCAGATCGTGCCCAGCAGGACAACCGTGCTCGACACGGTACGCAAGCCGGGAATCGTAATGAAGCGGAAGCGCTGCCACGGCGTGGCGCCGTCGACCTCGGCCGCCTCGTACAGCTCACCGGGGATCGACTGGAGCCCGCCCAGCACGGCGACCATCATGAACGGCACGCCCATCCAGACGTTGACCGCGATGACCGCGATCTTCGCCGTGGTCGGGTCGTCGAGCCAGCCGACCGCGCCCAGGCCGGCGGCCCGCAGCATCGCGTTGATCACGCCGAAGTCGCTGTTGTAGAGGTAGCGCCAGATGAACGCCGAGACGAAGCCGGGGATCGCCCACGGCAGGATGAGCAGCAGCCGGTAGGCCGAGCGGAACCTGACCTTGCGGTTGAGCAGCATGGCCAGGCCGAGGCCCAGGCCGTAGTGGAACGCCACGCAGGCGACGGTCCACACGACCGTCCAGGTCAGCTTCTCCCAGAACAGTCCGCTGGTCAGGATCGCGACGTAGTTGTCGAACCAGGTGAACTCGTAGGTCGAGGGGATGACGTTGACGCCGATCGTCCGGCCGATGTTGGCCTCGGTGGCGTCGGTCAGCGACAGGTAGACGCCCCTGGCCAGCGGCCAGCCGACCAGCAGGCCGGTGACCAGGATCACCGGGGCGACCATGGCCCAGGCGTACCAGTGCCTGCCCAGCGCCCGCCGGAACGGGCCGCCCGGCGGGCGGCCCCGGCCGCGGGCGCCGTCGGCACCCGCGGCCCGGCCCCTGGCCGTGCTGTTCACACGCCCAGTCGAGAGCGCCACGGGTCAGCTCCAGTCCTTGAAGATGCCCCGGTACTGGCCGTCGACCTTCTTGAGCATGTCCTCGGGGGTCGCCGTGCCGCCGACGAGCGACTGGTAGCCCTCGAGGAGCGGCTGGAAGAGCTGGCCGCCCTCGGGGATCCACGGCCGCGCGGTCGCGGTCTCCATGATGGGCTTGAAGACGGAGACGTCCTTGTTGGCCTGCACGTCGGGGTTGTCGTACGCGGAGACGCGGGTCGGCAGGAGGCTGATCTCCTTGGCGACCTTGGCCTGGGACTCGGGGGTGCTCATGAAGCGGACGAACTCGTAGGAGGCGTCCAGGTTCTTGGAACCGGCGTAGATGGCCAGGTTCCAGCCGCCGGTGGGGGCGCCGGCCTTGACCGAGCCCGCCGGGACGGGCGCGATGCCCAGGTTCTCCTTGTCCTTGAACTCCTTGCCCTGGTAGATCTCCGACAGCGCCCACGGGCCGTTGTAGATCATCGCGGCCTTGCCGTCCTTGAGGGCGGTCATCGCGTTGGCGTAGCTGTCCTGGATGGCGGGCTTGGGCGCGGCGCCGGAGGTGATCAGGTCGGCGACGGTGGCCATGGCCTTCACGTTCGCCGGGGAGTTGACGGTGATCTTCTTGTTCTGCACGTCGAGGAGGTCGCCGCCCTCGCCGTACATGAAGGGCAGCAGGAAGTAGGAGTCGACGTTGAGCGCGAGGCCGCTGGCGCCGGTCTTCTCCTTGACGTCGAGCGCGGTCTGCTTGAGCTCCTCGACCGTGGTGGGGGCCTTCTCGTGCCCGGCCTCCTTGAGCAGCCGCTTGTTGTAGATGAGCGCGAGGGTGTCGGTGACCTGCGGGACGGCGTACGTCTTGCCGTTGTACTTGGTGCTGCTCAGCGGCCCCGGCAGGAAGTCCGACTCGTTCTCCACGGCGCGCGTGCCCTCCAGCGGCTGGAGGTAGCCGAGCGAGGCGAACTGGGAGGTCCAGGCGACCTCGGAACGGATCACGTCCGGCGCCCCCGCGCCCGCCTGCGCCGCGGTCTGGAACTGGTTCTGCGCCTGGTCGGAGGGGACGTTGACGTACTTGACCTTGATGCCCGGGTACTTCGCCTGGAAGTCCTTGATGAGCGCCTGGAAGGTCGGGCCCTCGCTGTCGGGCCTGACGGTGTCCCACCAGGTGATCTCACCGGTGATCTTCGACGGGTCCGTCGCCGCGGGCTGGGTGGGGGCCGCCGTACCGGCGTCACCGCCACCACAGGCGGAGACCGCCAGGGCGAGGGCCGCGACAATCGTCGCGGCCGAGAAGGCTCGCCGCATGTTCTTCTCCTCGTGTTCAGGGGGCGGCCGGGACCGAAGAGCCGTCCGGCCGGGTCTGGAGTACGCCGGACGTTACGCCGACGTGAACCTCATTGGAAGAAGTTTCTGCAAGAGTCTGCAAAGTCGTTACAAAGCCCCCCAAAGCCGAGGAGTCTCACCACCCTTCCCCTCGACCTGCGAGCAGCTATATCGCCCTCTTAGTGATGAAAAATCACTGTTTGTACGTTTTGGGCAACCGATTGGGTCCCCTTCCGGACGACCGTGAATTGCCGGGATTCAGAAAATTGCCGCAAGGGATTGCACAGACCATTCCCAATGAGTAACTTCCGGGCAATACCCTCGAAACAACTCCCGTGGAGGCCCCCGTGGTCTGGCCGCTCCCCCCACGGCGCGCGAGAACGACCTTCCTGACGGGGGTCGCGCTCGCGGCGACCCTGATCGCCACCCCTCTCGCCGCCACCCCGCTCCCCGCCGCCGCGTCCTCCTCCCCCGCGCCCCTCTCAGCACCGGTCCCGGCCTCCACGAGCTCCGTACCGGCCTCCACGAAGCCCTCCGCGTCCGGCGCCGTGGTGTCGTCCGGTCCCGTGGTGTCCGCGCTCAGCCGCACCGCCGAGCCCTCCGACCGGGACCTCGCGCGCGACGCGCTCCGCGCCGACCTGAGCCGCGAGCGCTTCTACTTCGCGATGACCGACCGGTTCGCCAACGGCGACACCGGCAACGACCGGGGCGGCCTGTCCGGCGACCGGCTCGCCACCGGCTTCGACCCCACGCACAAGGGCTTCTACCAGGGCGGCGACCTCAAGGGCCTGCTCGGCAAGCTCGACTACGTCAAGAACCTGGGCAGCACCGCGATCTGGATCACCCCGGCCTTCGTGAACCGTCCCGTGCAGGGCACCGGCGCGAACGTCTCGGCCGGGTACCACGGCTACTGGATCACCGACTTCACCAGGATCGACCCGCACCTGGGGACCAACGCCCAGATGAGGGAGCTGGTGCGCGAGGCCCACCGGCGCGGGATGAAGGTCTTCTTCGACATCATCACCAACCACACGGCCGACGTGGTCGACTACGCGGAGAAGACCTACTCCTACCGCTCCAAGGGTGCCTACCCCTACGTCGACACCGGCGGCGTGCCGTTCGACGACCGCGACCACGCGGGCGAGGACACCTTCCCGAAGGTGGACACCGGCTCGTTCCCGTACACGCCGGTCGCGCCGAGGAACGCCAAGACCCCGTCCTGGCTGAACGACCCGACGATGTACCACAACCGGGGCGACTCCACCTTCAGCGGCGGCGAGAACGACGAGTACGGCGACTTCTTCGGCCTCGACGACCTGTGGACCGAGCGCCCCGAGGTCGTCAAGGGCATGATCGACATCTACCGGACGTGGGTGCGCGACACCGGCCTCGACGGCTTCCGCATCGACACCGCCAAGCACGTCGACATGGAGTTCTGGGAGAGGTTCTCCCCGGCGCTGCGCGGCTACGCGGCCCAGCAGGGCAACAAGCGGTTCTTCATGTTCGGCGAGGTCTACTCCGGCGAGCCCGCCTTCACCAGCCGCTACTCCACCCGGGGCGCCATGGACGCCACCCTGGACTTCCCGTTCCAGGAGGCCGCCCGCTCCTTCGGCGGCGGCACGGCGGACGCGTCCCGGCTGGCCCGGCTGTACGCGGGCGACGACTACCACATCGACGCCGACGGCAACGCGTCGTCGCTGCCGACCTTCCTCGGCAACCACGACATGGGCCGCATCGGCCGCTTCGTCGCCCAGGACAACCCCGGCGCCCCCGACTCCGAGCTGCTGCGCAGGGACCTGCTCGCCCACGAGCTGATGTACCTCACCCGGGGCCAGCCGGTCGTCTACTACGGCGACGAGCAGGGCTTCACCGGCAAGGGCGGCGACCAGGACGCCCGCGCGTCCATGTTCGCCTCCAGGACCGAGAGCTACCTGAGCGACGACCTGATCGGCACCGGCTCCACCCACGCCCAGGACAACTTCGTCCTCTCCCACCCGCTCTACCGGGGCATCTCCGCCCTCGCCGCGCTGCGCGACGCCCACCCGGCGCTGGCCGACGGCGCCCAGATCGAGCGGCTGGTCTCCGGCGGCGTCTACGCCTTCTCCAGGATCGACGCCGCGCGGCAGGTCGAGTACCTGGTCGCGGTCAACAACGCCGAGCAGCCGGCGACCGCGAGCGTGCCCACCTTCTCGGCGGGCGCGGCCTTCACCCGGGTGTACGGCGAGGGCGCCGCCACGCTCACCACCGGCACGGACACGAAGCTGGCGCTCACCGTCCCCGCCCTGTCGGCGGTGGTCTACAAGGCGCCCGCCAGGCTCGAGGCCCCGGCCGCGGCTCCGGCCGTCTCGATCGCCCTGCCCGGGACCGAGATCAGGGGCACCGCCGAGGACGGCCGGATCCCGGTCGTCGCGACCGTGCCGGGCACCGGCTTCGACCAGGTCACCTTCGCCGCCAAGACCGGCGACGGCGCCTGGCGGGCGATCGGCACCGACGACGCCCCCAACGCCACCCCCTCCGGCCGCGCCTTCCGGGTCTTCCACGACCTGCGCGGCGTCGCGGCGGGCACGAGGATCTCGTACAAGGCCGTGGTGAAGGACTCCGCGGGCCGGTTCGCCTCGGCGGTCGCGCAGGCGACCGTCGGCGCCGAGCCCGCCCCCGAGGAGCCCGGCGCGGTCAGGCGCGACTGGCTGGTCGTGCACTACCAGCGGGAGGACGCCGCCGACTACGACGGCTGGGGCCTGCACGTCTGGGGCGACGTGGAGAACCCTACCGAGTGGGCGGCCCCGCTCCCGCTGACCGGCGAGGACTCCTACGGCCGCTTCGCCTGGATCAAGCTCAAGCCGGGCGCCACCAGCGTCGGGATCATCGCCCACAGGGGCGAGGAGAAGGACGGCGGCGACCGGATCGTGAACCCCGCCAGGAACGGCGAGGTCTGGCTGGCGAAGGGGAGACCGGAGACCCACCTGTCCCGCGCGGCGGCCCAGGGGTACGCGACCGTCCACTACGGCCGCCCGGACAAGGACTACGACGGCTGGGGGCTGCACCTGTGGGGTGACGGGCTCGCCGACGGGGTGCCCACCGACTGGGCCGCGCCGCGCCCGCCGGACGGCGTCGACTCCTACGGCGCGTTCTGGAAGGTGCCGCTGAAGGACGCCTCCCTTCCGGCGAACTTCATCGTGCACAGGGGCGACACCAAGGACCCCGGGCCCGACCAGTCGTTCACCCCCGCTCTGCAATCCGACGCGTACGTCGCCTCGGGCGTGGCGAAGGCCCACCCGACCCGGGCGGCGGCCGAGAACGTCGCGATCCTGCATTACCACCGGCCGGACGGGAATTACGACGGCTGGGGACTTCATCTGTGGGGTGACGTGGCGAATCCCACCGAGTGGGCCGCGCCGCTGCCGCCCGCGGGCGAGGACGGGTTCGGCGTTCACTTCCGCGTCCCCCTGACCGAGGGGGCCAAGACCGTGAACTACATCATCCACAAGGGCGACACCAAGGACCTGCCGGACGACCAGTCGCTGGACCTGACCGCGACCGGCCACGAGGTGTGGCGGGTCGCGGCCACCGAGGGCCACCTGCTGCCCCAGCCCTCGGCGCGCGGGGCCGACGCCGACCTGTCGAAGTCGTCGGCGCACTGGATCGACCGCGCCACCGTCGCCTGGAAGGTCGGCCCCTCCACCACGAATCGCTACTCCCTGGCCTTCTCCGCCGAGGGCGGCGTCACCTACGACAAGGGCGACCTGACCGGCGACCTCAGGATCATCCGGCTCATACCCGGCGCGCTGACCGAGGCGCAGAAGGCGAAGTGGCCGCACCTGGCCGGGCACGCCGCGTTCACCGTCGACCCGCGCGACGCCGACCTGGTGCGCGAGGCCGTCCGCGGCCAGGTCGTGGCCGTCGAGCGCGACGCCTCCGGCGCGCTGCTGGCCGCCACCGGCGTGCAGCTGCCCGGCCTGCTCGACGACCTGTACCCCAAGGCGGCGACCGCCGAGCTCGGCCCCTCCTGGAGCGGCGGCACGCCCAGGCTGTCGGTCTGGGCGCCGACCGCGGGCAAGGTCGAGCTGGCGCTCTACCGCGACTCCTCCGGCGGGAGGCGCACCGTCCACCCCATGCGCCGCGACGACGACACCGGCGTCTGGTCGCTGCGGGGGCGGCGGGACTGGAAGGACCGCTACTACACCTTCCTGGTCACGGTCTACGTGCCCGGCGAGGGGAAGGTCGTGGTCAACGAGGTGACCGACCCGTACAGCCTGTCGCTGTCGGCGGGCTCGGGCCGCAGCCAGCTCGCCGACCTGTCCGACCGGGCGCTGCGGCCCGACGGCTGGTCGTCGCTGGCCAAGCCGAAGGCCGTGCCCCAGCGGAAGGCGTCCATCTACGAGCTGCACGTGCGCGACTTCTCCGCCTCCGACACGACCGTCCCGGCCGCCGAGCGCGGCACGTACGCCGCGTTCACCGGCGACTCGGCGGGGATGAGGGAGCTGCGCGGGCTGGCCGAGGACGGGCTGACCCACGTGCACCTGCTGCCCGTCTTCGACATGGCGACCGTCCCCGAGCGCAGGGCCGACCGGACCGAACCCGCCTGCGACCTCGCCTCGATGCCCCCCGACTCCGAGGAGCAGCAGGCCTGCGTCGCGAGGACCGCGGCCAAGGACTCCTTCAACTGGGGCTACGACCCGCTGCACTACACCGTGCCCGAGGGCTCCTACGCCGCCGACCCCGACGGGTCGTCGCGGATCAGGGAGTTCCGCGGCATGGTCGGCGGGCTGAACAGGGCCGGGCTGCGGGTGGTGATGGACGTGGTCTACAACCACACCCACGCCGCGGGCCAGGACCCCGCCTCGGTGCTCGACCGCCTCGTGCCCGGCTACTACCACCGCCTGCTCGACGACGGCACGGTGGCCACCTCCACCTGTTGCGCCAACACCGCGCCCGAGCACGCCATGATGGGCAGACTCGTCGTCGACTCCATCGTCACCTGGGCCCGCGAGTACAAGGTGGACGGCTTCAGGTTCGACCTGATGGGCCACCACCCGAAGGCGAACATGGTCGCGGTCCGCGAGGCCCTGGACGCCCTGACCGTCGCCCGCGACGGCGTCGACGGCAAGTCGATCATCCTGTACGGGGAGGGCTGGAACTTCGGCGAGGTGGCCGACGGCGCCCGCTTCGAGCAGGCCACCCAGGCCAACATGGCGGGCACCGGGATCGGCACCTTCAGCGACCGGCTGCGCGACGCGGTGCGCGGCGGCGGCCCGTTCGACGCCGACCCCCGCGTGCAGGGCTTCGGCTCGGGGCTCGCCGGAGCGCCCAACGGCTCACCGGCCAACGGCGACGAGGGACAGCGGCGGGCCCGGCTGCTGAACTACCACGACCTGATCAAGGTCGGGCTCGCCGGCAACCTCCGCGACTACACCTTCACCGCCTCCAGCGGCGAGCGGGTCAAGGGCTCGCAGGTGAGCTACAACGGCTCCCCCGCCGGGTACACCGCCGCGCCGGACGAGGTCGTCACCTACGTCGACGCCCACGACAACGAGACGCTGTTCGACGCGCTGGCGTACAAGCTGCCCCCGGCGACCGCGATGGCCGACCGGGTGCGCATGCAGTCGCTCTCGCTGGCCACGGCCGTCCTCGGACAGGGCACCTCGTTCATGCACGCGGGCAGCGAGCGGCTGCGTTCCAAGTCGCTCGACCGCAACTCCTACGACTCGGGCGACTGGTTCAACCGGCTGCTGTGGGACTGCTCGGCGGGCAACGGCTTCGGCGCCGGGCTCCCCCCGAAGCCCGACAACGAGGACAAGTGGCAGTACGCCAGGCCGCTGCTCGCCGACCCGGCGCTGAAGCCGGACTGCGCGGCGATCGGCGCGGCCCGCGCCCGGTACGGGGAGCTGCTGAGGATCCGCTCCTCCTCGCCGGTCTTCGGCCTCGCCACCCTGGCCGAGGTGCAGGAGCGCCTCACCTTCCCGGCCGGCGGCACCTCGGAGACCCCGGGTGTCGTGACCATGCACCTGGACGCCACGGGGATCGACCCGCGCTGGAAGTCGGTCACCGTCGTCTTCAACGCGACCCCCGAGGCGCGGCCGCAGACCGTCGCCGCGCTGAAGGGCGCCCGGGTGACGCTCCACCCCGTCCAGGCGGCCGGCGACGACGCCGTCGTGAAGCGGTCGACGTTCGACCCCGCCACGGGCACGCTGACGGTGCCGGCCCGCACGGTCGCCGTCTTCGTCCGGCCCTGACCCCCGTACACCCCGGAAAGGCGGCCGGGCCAGGTGTTGCAGCACCCGGCCCGGCCAGGGAACCCGTCCATCGATCCTGGAGGCCCCCACCCGTGAAACCCTACAGAGTCGTCGTTGCCACGGCGTTGAGCGCTCTGGTGAGCGCCGCCGTGCTGGTGCCCGGCGCCCTCCCCGCCCAGGCCGCGCCGCCCACCCCCGGCCCGATCGTCAAACTGTGGAACTGGAACTGGAACTCCGTCGCCAGGGAGTGCACCGACGTCCTCGGCCCGGCCGGATACGCCGCCGTGCAGGTCTCCCCGCCGAACGACTCGATGTCGCGGGGCGGCGCGGTCTGGTGGGACGTCTACCAGCCCGCCCGCTACACCCTCACCAGCAAGTTCGGCGACGAGAACGCGTTCAGGAACATGGTGAACGCCTGCCATTCCGCCGGGCTCAAGGTCCACGTCGACGCCGTCGTCAACCACATGACCGGCCAGGGCAGCACCAGCTACGGCGGCCACACCTTCGGCAAGTACGACTACCCCGGGCTCTACTCCGCCGCCGACTTCCACTCCCCCACCTGCGGGATCAACGGCTCCGACTACGTCAACGACGGCTGGCGGGTGCAGAACTGCGAGCTGGTCGGCCTGGCCGACCTCAACACCGGCTCCGAGTACGTCCGCGACCGGATCGCCGGCTACCTCAACAAGCTGACCTCCCTGGGTGTGGACGGTTTCCGTATCGACGCCGCCAAGCACATCGACCCCGGCGACCTGGCCGCGATCAAGGGCAGGCTCACCGGCTCGCCGTACATCCACCAGGAGGTCATCCAGGGCGACGGCGAGGCGATCAGCCCGGGCCAGTACACCGGGATCGGCGACGTGCACGAGTTCGTGTACGGGCGCAGGCTCAAGGAGCAGTTCAACGGCGGCCAGATCAGGAACCTGCGGTCCTTCGGGCAGAGCTGGGGCCTGTCGGTGCCGAGCGACAAGGCCGTGGTGTTCGTCGACAACCACGACACCGAGCGCAACGGCTCGACCATGAACTACAAGTACGGCGACGCCTACCGGCTGGCCAACGTCTTCATGCTCGCCTGGCCGTACGGCACGCCCAGGGTCTACTCCGGGTTCACCTGGAGCGACGGCGAGGCCGGCCCGCCGTCGGCCAACGGCGGCTTCGCCACCGACGCCGACTGCGGCAACGGCCGGTGGACCTGCTTCCACCGCCAGATGAACGGCATGGTCGGCTTCAACCGCGCCGTGCAGGGCACCTCGGTCGGCGACTGGTACGACAACGGCAACAACGTGATCGCCTTCAGCCGGGGCGCGAAGGGCTGGGTCGCGATCAACAACGAGGGCGGGAGCGTCACCCGCACCTTCGCCACCGGCCTGCCCGCCGGGACCTACGCCAACGTCGCGGGCGGCGGCTCGGTGACCGTCGGCGCGGACGGCTCGGCCTCGGTGACCGTCCCCGCCAGGGGCGCGGTCGCCGTCCACACCGGCGCCCCGGGCCCCGGCCCAACCCCGACGGTCGACCCCGGCCAGGTCGCCACCACGTTCAACGCGACCGTGACCACGAGCTGGGGCCAGAACGTCTTCGTCGTCGGCGACGTCGCCGCGCTGGGCTCCTGGAACCCGGTGAACGCCGTCGCCCTGTCGTCGGCCGCCTACCCGGTCTGGAGGGCCACGGTGAACCTGCCGGCCGGCACGGCGATCCAGTACAAGTACATCAAGAAGAACTCCGACGGCTCGGTGACCTGGGAGAGCGACCCCAACCGCTCCTTCACCACCCCCTCCGGCGGCACCGCGACCCGCACCGACTCCTGGCGCTGACCCCCGACCGGCCCTGACTGACACGGCCCGGCCCTGGCCGGGCTCGCCGGGGAGCGCGAGGGCCCAGATACGGTATGCCGGGTGCAGGCGGTTATAGCAGCATTTATCCCGATATGGTTTATCGGCGCCCTCGGCTGGCTGGCCGCCCGGTTCGGATGGGCGAGCGACCAGGCCCGGCAGGCGCTGACGCGGTTCGCGTTCACCGTCGCGATGCCCGCGGTGCTGTTCACCACGCTCAGCCGTACCCCGCTCGACCGGATCCAGCCCGGCCCGCTGGTCGCCTTCGCGATCAGCACCTTCGCCGTCGGCCTGCTCGCGCTCGCGCTGTTCCGCGGCGGGCTGCCGGAACGGGTGCTCGCCGCGATGTCGTCGTCCTACGTCAACGCCGGCAACCTCGGCATCCCCGTCGGCCTGTACGTCCTGAACGACGCGACGTTCGTGGTGTCGGTCCTGATCTTCCAGGTCCTGGTGGTCTCCCCGCTGATCTTCCTCGGCCTCGGGGCCGGGCGCGCGTCCTTCCTCGCCCCGCTGCGGACGCCGATCGTGATCGCCTCCTTCCTCGGCCTGGGCGTGTCGGCCCTCGGCCTGCGGCTGCCCGACCTCGCGCTGAGGCCCCTGGAGATCCTCGGCGGCGCCGCGGTGCCCCTGGCGCTCTTCTCGCTGGGCATGTCCCTGAACGGCTCGGCCGTCTCCTGGCGCGCGACGGCACCGGCGGTGATGCTCAAGCTGCTGCTCCAGCCGCTGCTGGCCTTCCTGGCCGGGCGCTTCCTCCTGGGCCTCGACGGCCCGGCGCTCTTCGCGGCCGTCCTGTTCGCCGGGCTCCCCACCGCGCAGAACACCTACGTGTACGCCGCCGAGTACGGCCGCCCCACCGACCTGCCCCGCGACGCCATCCTCGTCTCCAGCGTCCTGTCCCTGGGCACCCTGTCGGCCATCGCCCTGCTGGGAGCCGCCTGATCCGAGGACGGGACTACGGGCGCGCCCGCTCCACCAGGACGGCGAGACCATCGAGATTCGTCCGCCATGGACAGCGCGACGCTGAGGACCAAGGCGGGCAGCGTGAGCGCCTCGCGGATCCGTGTCGTCATGGGCAGTCCGAGCCCGTCGAGCGCGCGCAGGGTCCATTCGGTGTGCTCCATCACGTTGGGCGCCAGCGACGGGCGGACGAGCGAGACGGCCCTGGGTAGCCAGAGGTGCCGCCGGCACGGCTCCCACTGCAGGCGGGAGATCAGTTCGAGCTTGGCCCGCCAGCCGTCCGGCCCCGGAACGGGCAGCTCGGGTTCGCCGAAGACCTCGTCGGTCATCTGCGTCACCAGCTCCTCCTTGCTCGCGACGTGCCGGTACAGCGACATCGGGCCGACACCGAACTCGGCCGCGAACCGTCGCATGGACACGGCGTCGAGTCGCTCGGTGTCGGCGATCGCGATGGCGGCGCGGAGAGTCCGCCTCCGGTCCAACGCCTGCCGGGAAACGCCGGCCCGCCGTGGTGCCGGAGGAGGAGTCACGACGACCGGCCGCGTCCGGCCCATGAGGGCGCCGACGGGGGGCGGCGGCTGCTCAACATGCTGGAGCCGGACGAGACCGCCGGCATCCCGACGGCCGAGGCCCAGGGTGAGGCGCACACCTGGGGCCGGATTCCCCGGACCTACGTGCGCCTCACCCTCGACCGGCTGATCCCGCCCGCGTTGCAGGACCGGTTCATCAAGGAGGCCGACCGTCTCACCCCGGACAACCCGACCGACGTGCGGAGCGTCGCGGCCCCCCACGTCGGCCCGTTCGACCGGCCGGAACTGGTGGAGATCTTCTCGGAGCTCGCCGCCGGTCGCTGACCGGCGCGGCGCGGCACGCTCCGGGACAGGCGGCACGTTCTTGGAAATCCGCACGCCCCCCGGAGACGCGGCACGTTCCGGGAGCGTACGGCTGGTCGAGGCAGGAGCCCGGCGACCCGGGGACCGGCCAGCGCAGGCGCCGGACACAGACGGACGCGCTGCGCTTCTACGAGCGCGAGGGCATCCTGCGGGGACCGGTCAGCCCAGGCGCCAGACGCGGACGGTGTCGTCGCCGCCTGCGGTGACCGCGACGGGGCGCCCGCCGAGCTCGGTCACCGCGGCGGCGAACACGTTGTGGTCGTGGGCCTTGAACGGCCGCCCCGCCGGCTTTCCCGTGTCGAGGTCGTGGACCCGCGCGGTGGAGTCGTTGCTGCCGGAGACGACGACGGTGAGCGATCCCACCCGGCCGACGGCCAGGGAGTAGACCCAGCCGCTGTGGCTCCGGATGGGCGGGCGTGCCTCACCGTCGCCCGCGGCGTCGTCGATGTGGATGTCCTGCGCGCCACCGGCGGACAGCACCACGAGCCTGCCGTCCAGCTCGGCCGTGGTGACGGCGGTGACCTGGCCGCGCTGGGTGAGGATCGTCTCGCCGGGCCCCGAGCGGAGCGGCCAGCGGCGCACCGTGCCGTCGCCGCCGCCGGTGAACACGACGGGCTCGTCGTCGAGCTCGGCGGTGGCCAGGCCGAACACGGCGCCGTCGGCGGCACGGCGGGCCTTGCCGATCGCGGCGCCCGTCCTCAGGTCCCACAGGCGCAGGCTCCCGTCGCGTCCACCGGTCACCACGACGGGCTCGCCGTCGAGAGTGGCCAGGGCGAGGGAGAAGACGGGCACGGCGGCGTCGAAGGGCCTGCCGACCGGCTTGCGGGTGGTGAGGTCCCAGCGGCGTACGGTGCCGTCGTCGCCGCCCGACACCGCGATCGTCCTGCCGTCCAGCTCGGTGACCGCGACGGAGCGCACCCAGTTGGTATGCCCGGCGAGCGTGGCCAGCGGCCTGCGGGTGGCCAGGTCCCACAGGCGGACGGTGCGGTCGTTGGCACCGGAGACGATCACGGGCCTGCCGTCCACCTGAGCGATCGCCACCGTCTGGAGGTCGTCGCGATGGCCGCGCAGCGGGCCGCCGACCGGCGCGCTCCTCCAGTCCCCGGTGACCGAGGTGGGGGTGGCCGCGGGGGACGCCGATCCACCGGGAGAGGGGGAACCGCCGGGAGACGGCGAAGTGCTGGGCGGCGCTGATTCGCCGGGCGAGGGGGATCCGCCGGAGACCGACGGGGATCCGGTCAGCGCGACGGGGGTGGGGTCCGCGGGCTCCTCCCCCGTACCCGCCAGCAGCGGCGGGAGCACGAAGACTCCCGCGGAGACCGCGACGGCGGTGGCGGCGACGGCGGCCCCGATCCGCCACGGCCGCGACCGTCCGGACCCGCCGGGCACGGTCGCGTCGGCGGACCCCTCCCGCGCGTCATCGGGAAAGGCCGGTACCCCGGGATCCGCCGGGCGCCACTGCCCCGGCGCGGCGCCCGGGCCGATCGGTGACGGCCCGGCGTACGACGGCTGCGGGGGCGCGGCGCTCCGCCCGGGTGGCGGCAACGACGGCAACGGCGGGGACGGCGGCTCGGACGGCGGCTCGGACGGCGGCTCGGACGGCGACCGAGAGAGCGGCTGCCGGGACGGCGGGAGCCAGGTGGGCCGCCGGGAGTCGGCACCCCACCCGGGAGACGGCTGCCCGGACTCGCCGTCCCGACCGGGGGACGGCTGGGACGACGGTGGCCGGTCCCGTACCGGGTGCCCGGCCTGCGGCGGTGACGGTGGCGCGACGGCTCCCGCCGACGGCTGGCGGATCAGCCGGAACAGCAGGTCGGGGGCGGCCGGCCGGGCGGCGGGGTTCTTGGCCAGGCAGGCGCGCAGCAGCGGCCGCAGCCCCTCGGGCACCCCGGACAGGTCGGGCTCGGCGTTGAGGATGCGGTGGAGCACGGCCGGGATGGAGTCCTGGCCGAACGCGGGGCCGCCGGTGGCGGCGAACACCATCGTCACGGCCCAGCTGAACACGTCCGAGGGGGCGGCGACGAGCTGACCGTGCACCTGCTCGGGTGACATGTAGGCCGGGGTCCCGATGGCGCCGCTGGTCTGGGCGGACCCGGCGTCGAGCGCCTTGGAGATGCCGAAGTCGATGACCCGCGGGCCGTCGAAGCCGAGGAGCACGTTGGCCGGTTTGAAGTCGCGGTGCGCGATCCCCGCCTGGTGGATGGCGACGAGCGCGGTGGCCGTGCTGATCGCGACGCGCTGCAGGGCGGCGCCATCGCGCGGTCCCTCGCTCTCGACGGCCTGCTGCAGCGACGGCCCGTCGATGAACTCGCTCACCACGTAGAGGTGGCCGTCGCTCTCCCCCGCGTCGAGCACCCGGGCGGTGCAGAACTCGGCGATCTGCCGGGCGACGGCGATCTCCCGCTGGAAGCGCGTCCTCGCGACCTGGTCGGCGGCGAACCTCGGGTGCAGCACCTTGACCGCGACGCGCTCACCGGCCGGGTCACGGCCGAGGTAGACCGTGCCCTGCCCGCCCTCGCCCAGCCTGGCCTCGATCGTGTACGGCCCGAAGGCGGTGGGGTCGCCGGATCTGAGCTCTGTACCGGCCATCGTGCTCCTCCCCCCGCCGCGAACCCGCCCGAGTGGTCCGGCGGCCGGCGCCCTGCCGCACGCGCCGGGTTCCGGGCAGCCGAGTCCCGGAAAGGAGCATGCCAGTATCAGCGAATTGCGCCAAATGCTGGCCAACTACTATCAGTCGAGGATGCTGGCGTGCAGGGCGCGCAGCACCGCGTTGGTCCGGTCGCGAGCCCCGAGTTTGAGCAGCACGGTCGAGACATGGTTCTTCACCGTGCCTTCTGCCAGAAACAGGGCCCGGGCGATCTCGCGGTTGCTGTACCCCTCCGCGACGAGCCGCAGCACCTCCACCTCTCGTTCGGTGAGCTGCTGGATCGCGGGCAGATCGTCGTCATCCGCCGACCGGCGGCGGTGCACCGCGCGCAGCAGCCGATCGGTGATCGACGGCGAGATCAGCGTCCCCCCGTCGGTCAGGACGCGGATGGCCCGGGTCAGCCGTTCGAGCGTCACGTCCTTCAGCAGGTAGCCGCATGCCCCCGCCCGCATCGCGTCCAGCACCAGGGTGTCGTTGTCGAACGTGGTCAGCACGAGCACCGGCGGCGAGCCGCCCGCGCGCTCCTGCAACGCCCTGAGCACCCAGATGCCGTCGTGGCGGGGCATGCGCAGGTCGAGCAGGACGACGTCGGGGGCGTGCTCCTCGATCGCCGCCAGCGCGGACATGCCGTCGTCGGACTCCCCCACCACCTCGATGTCGTCGGTCAGGTCGAGCAGGCTGCGGATGCCCTGCCGCACCAGGGTCTGGTCGTCGACCACGATCACCCGGATCACCGCGCCGGCACCCTGGCGGTGACGCGGAAACCGTCGCTGCCGTCGAGCCGCACGTCGCCGCCGACCGCGCCGATCCGCTCGCTCAGGCCGCGCAACCCGTTGCCCGGCCGCAGATGGGGACTGCCGCGCCCGTCGTCGACGGAGGTGAGCCTCACACCCCGGTCCGGCGTGCTCTCGATCCGGATGCGCAACGAGGTCGCGTCCGCGTGCCGGACGGTGTTGGTGACGATCTCCTGGACGACGCGGATGAGCGTCATGGTCACCTCCTCGGTGGGGCGTACGTCGTCGTCGATCCACACACCGACCTCAAGGCCGGGAATGTCGCGTACTACGGCGGTCAGGGACTCGCGCAGATCGGGCGCGTCGGTGCGCAGCTGCCCGACGGTCGTGCGCACGTCGCGGAGCAGGTCCCGCGCCACCCGGTCGGCGCGCTCGATGTGCACGCGCGCGCCGGGGCCGTCGCGGTGCCGGGCGACCTCCAGCTCCAGGGTGAGCGCCGTGAGCTGGTGCCCCATCAGGTCATGCAGTTCCCGGGCGATGCGCAGGCGTTCGTGGGCGCGTGCGGTGTCGGCCAGGATGACACTCGCCGCCCGCAGCTCCAGATGTGCCTCGCTCAGCTCACGGCGCATCCGCTGCTCCCGGATGGTCGCCAGCGAGCTCAGCAGCGTCGCGACCTGGATCAGCAGGTACAGCAGCGCGCTGAGGCCGATCTGGGGGAAGGCGGCGCCGGTGAGACCCACGGTCACGGCGATGACGACGGTGTTGAGCACGACCACCAGCGGGCCCGCCCACGGCGGTGCGATGTACGCGCCCAAGGCCGCGACGAAGACCAGCAGGATCGGCAGCCACCCGGCGCCGGGCGCCGTCAGGATCGTCAGCCACCCCAGCACGACGGCCGCGCCGTAACAGGCCCACGCCCGCCTTCGCCGGCAATCCTCCCAGAGCACGGCGGTCAGCGAGGTGACCAGCAGCGCCACGAACAGCGCGCCCCACACCGGCCGGGGCACCCACGTCTCGGCCGCGCCGAGCAGTATCGGGGTGCCCACCGCGAGGCACACCAGCAGCACCGCCAGCCCCGCCCACGCGTCCGGCTCGATTCGCCGCATAGCATCACTTTACTGGCGCTCGCATCCGGGCCGAGGTGCCAAAAGTCATGGGTGCCGATACTGACCATCGGCACAGGCGCCTGGGGCTCGCCCTTTCTAACGTCGACGGCATGCATGCGACAACGTCATCTCCCGCCGTCGAGGCGGACCGTCTGCACAAGCGCTACCGCTCCAAGGTCGCCGTCGAGGAGGTCAGCCTCTCGGTCGCCGCCGGCGAGATCTTCGGCATCCTGGGACGCAACGGAGCCGGCAAGACGACCACCGTCGAGCTGATCGCCGGGCTCAGGCGGCCCGACCGCGGCACCGTCCGCGTGCTCGGCCTGGACACCCGGCGCGACCGGGCCCGGCTGCGCCAGGTTCTCGGAGTCCAGTTGCAGGAGGCCACCCTGCACTCCGCGCTCACGGTCACCGAACTGGTCCGCCTGTACGGGACCTTCTACCGCGACCCGCTGCCGGCCGGCGACCTGATCGAGTCGGTCGGCCTGACCGCCTCCCACCGCACCCGCTTCGAGAATCTCTCCGGCGGCCAGCAGCAACGGCTGTCGATCGCGCTCGCCCTCGTCGGGCGGCCCCGGGTGGTGATCCTCGACGAGCTCACCACCGGGCTCGACCCCGAGGCACGCCGCCAGATGTGGTCGACCCTTGAGCGGCTGCGCGAGTCCGGCGTGACCGTCCTGCTCGTCAGCCACTCCATGGAGGAGATCGAACGACTGTGCGACCGGGTCGCACTGCTCGACGAGGGACGGGTCATCGCCCTCGACTCGCCCTCCGGACTCGTGCGAAGGGCCGGGTTCGCCCAGAGGGTCACCTTCCGCACGGCCGCCCCCGTGCCGGGCGGGCTGCTCGAAGGACTCGACGAGGTCGAGCGGGTACGCGCCGACGGCGACCGCGTCGTCGTCGAAGGCCACGGTGACCTGCTCCAGGCCGTCAGCGTCGCGCTCGTACGCGCCGGCGTCGTGGCGACCGGGACGCGCAGCGAACAGGCCGGCCTGGACGACGCCTTCGCCGTCCTGACCGGGCACCGGCTCGACGCCGAGGAGGAGACGGTCCGATGACGGACATCGTCGTCCACCGCCCCGGCCCGCGCGCCTGGGCCGGACTGCTGATCTGCGAGCTCAAGATGGTCGCCCGCGACACCGCCGGGCTGATCGTGCCGATCGGCATGCCCATGCTCATCCTGGTGATGAACGCCTCGTCCGCCGGCCGGGAGACGATCGCGCACGGCCGCACGGCGTTCGACGTCTACGTACTGCCGCTGGTGTTCACGATGGTCGTGGCCACCACCGGCATCGTCAACATGCCGAGCTTCCTGGCCTACTACCGCCGCAGCGGCATCCTGCGACGCCTCGGGGTGACGCCCGCCTCTCCCGCGCTGGTTCTCGTCGCCCAGGCGGCCGCCGGCGCGCTGCAGATCACCGTCGGCATCGCGGCCGCCTGGCTCCTGGCCCTGCTGGCATTCGACGCCAGCCCCCCGGTGCGTGTCGGCGCGGCGCTCGGTGCGCTGGCGCTGACGGTGGCCGCCATGTACGCCGTGGGCCTGATCGTCGCCGCGCTGTCGCCCACCCCGAACTCCTCCGTGGCGATCGGCCTGAGCGTCTTCTTCGTCCTGGGCGCCACCGGCGGCATGTTCGGCGGGCGCGGCAGTCTCCCAGAGGTGATCACGACGATCGGGCAGTGGCTGCCGTTCAGCGCCGGGAGCCAGGCCCTGTCGGCCGCCTGGATCGGCGCCCCCGTCGAGGCCTCCAACCTGATCGGCCTCGCCGCCTGCGTCGTGTTCGGCAGCGTTGTCGCGGCCGTGTTCTTCCGCTGGGACTAGGAACCGTTCAGAGTTCGGATCATGTGGCTGAGGTGAGGAGCTTCAGCCACATGATCGCGCCTCGGAGGTGGAGTCCGGCCTTGTAGCTTTCCGGGGTTTTGTCGTAGCGGGTCGCCAGGCCGCGCCAGGTCTTGATCTTCCGGAAACAGCGTTCGACTGTTCTTCAACCCCCGGTGAAGAGTTCGGCGCTGGTGGAGTTGCTTCGCGGAGAAGGGGTGGCGTCGTTGCCGCAGCCGACCTGCGGCATGAAATCAGGAGAGTCGACCTTTTCTGGCACACGGGAGCGTGCATGCCAGGGTGACCCGGGTTTGAACACATCAAGTAGCCGTCAGCTCTGAACACACACCCCTGTGTCATCCGGGAACCGGCGACATGGGGCGCCGCGAGGGGTCACACTGCTGGTGCTACGCCAGACTGACCCGCAGGTCGAGGTTCATGTGCCGGTCAGTGAACCGCTGCTGACCGCTCCACTGTCCGTTCTGGAATTGGGACCACCAGAGAAAGTTGTCGTCACTGCCGACCCAGACCATCACGAGGCCCCGGTTCGTCCGGCCGAGCGCCGGGCTGCCGGTGGTCCATCCTACGGGCAGGTACTGTGGGGGTCCCTCCAACGTCGACCACCAGATATCGTTGTTGTCGACGCTTCGCCAGGCCATGTACAGATGTCTGCCATCGGACACGAGGGCAGGAACCTTGCTGGTGACCCTATGATCGGTGAAAGAAATCGGGTCTGACAGACGCGCTCCGTCCCAGTGCGCCAGCCGGATCTCCTTGGTTCCTTCCTCGCGCCAGGCGATGTACAGCTTTCCCTGGTGCTCCGTGGCCGCGACGCCGTCCTCGGTGCGGATGTCCGGGAGCCACCATGCGGGGGTGGGCGGGTTCCCCTCGCCTGGCTGCACCCACGTGTCACCACGTAGCTCCGACCAGCGCATAGAGGTGCCGCCGTCGCCTGCAGCCGCATCCGGGGTCGTCTTCCAGAACATGAACATCCGGCCGCTGTATTGAACCATGGTAGGAAAATTCTTGGTTTTGAAAGTGCGGTGGCCGTTTCCCGCTGGGACGTACGGCCCCCAGGCGTACTGCGTGCCGCCTGGGATCGCGTCAGGCAGCCGCTGCAGCCGCGAGAACCAGATGTGCTCGTCGTGACCGGAGCCCTTCCACGCCATGACGGTGTCGGTGCTGTTGCCCGCGATCGATGGGACGTTGCTGGTTCGCCGATCCCAGAGCAGTTGCGGCTCGGTCCAGCGGATGGTCGTCCCTATCACGTTGCGCGCCTCGGACCAGCGCGGGAAGTCGTCGCCGTCAGGATTCCACTCCAGCCAGGCCATTGCAGGCACCCGGATCGACATTATGTGTGGGCCTGTCATAATTCGCTACCTCCACTCAAATCACAGGGTGTATTGCGGGTGCGGATGATTCCACAACCTGGTGGTCCACCTCTGATCGCGAAATGTAAATCCTCCCTCCGCATGTCCCACACCGAGCGCGCCAGCGGCCGGATGTCGTTCCCGCCGGTCTGATCGTGGGGGCGCGGCAGGCCGTGTGGCCTGTCGCGGAGGGTGGTCAGCAGTGCTTGGCGAGGGACATGCGCTTGATGAGGGGGAACAGGTGCTTTTTGAATTCACCGGAGGCGAACCAGCGGTAGCGTTGTGAGCTGCTGGGCAGGCCCTGGACGAACTTGGTCGGGTCGGAACGGTCCTGGACGTCGACGTTGGTCAACGTGCCGAGCACGGCGTTGTTCTCGTCCTTGAGGCGCGCCCACATCAGCCAGGCGTCGTTGTCGTCGCCGCTGGTGACCGTGCCGTCGAACGTGGCTCTGCCGCTCGGGTACAGGGTCCATCGGGCGCCTTCGAACATCGTGCAGTTCCCCGCCGTCATCGGCCTGCTCCACGTGAAGGACATGGGGGACAGCGACGTGGAGGACGCGGCGCTCGGGAGCGTCGGTCCCAAGGCCAGGGCTACCAGGGTCGAGGTGGCGCCCACGGTCATGCGGAAGCGGGATCGGTTCATGACGGTTGATTCCTTTCGTAGTGAGGGTTGGTCGGAATGCGCCGGCCGAAGGTTGTCGGAGGCGGAATCGGGGTGAGCAGGGGGGTACCGCGGACGTAGACGGCGCGGATGTGGTGCAGGGCGTTGAGGTCTTCGAGTGGGTTGCCGTCGACGGCCAGGATGTCGGCGTCGTAGCCAGGGGCGAGTCGGCCCTTGCGATCTCCCAGCCCGCACACCTCGGCGGCGAGGGAGGTGGCGGCGCGCAGCGCCTCGGTTCTGGTCAGGCCGATGCCGGGGAACTGGCCGACGGCCCAGCGCAGGACGTCGGGCGGCTTGACCGGGCCGATGCCGGCGTCGGTCCCGGCGACGATTCGCGCCCCGGACGCGTGCAGTCGGCGGGCGTTGGCGGTCAGCGCCGGTACCCGGGCCGCCATTGCGGACGGCATCGCGCCCCCCTCCACCGGGACCACGCCGAGCGTGATCCCGAGTGCGATGCCGCGTTCCGCTATGGCCTTGACAAGGTCGTCCGGCGCCGGGTCGACGCCTTCCGAGGTCATGAAGGTGACGTGCTCAAGACCGTCCACACCCGCCGCGACCGCGTCGGCGACGGCTTGGGTGCCGTGCACGTGGGCGGTGACCGGCAGGTGGTGGCGGTGCGCCTCGGCCACGGCGGCCCGCAGCTCCTCCGGCGTGAACTGGGGCAGCTCAGGGTGGGTGCCGGGGGTCAGGTTGCCCCCGCTCGCCATGATCTTGATGATGTCGACGCCGCGCTCGGCGCGTTCCCGCACGGCCGCGCGGACCCCGTCCACGCCGGTCGCGGCGCCGCCCAGGTAGTGGCAGTGCCCTCTGGGCGTGGTGATCGGCGGCCCGGCCGCGACGATCGTCGGTAGAGAGCGGTCGGACGCGGCGGCGCCGCGCAGCGCGAGGCTCAGATAGTCCCGGTCGCCGAGATCGCGCACCGTCGTCACCCCGCCGCGGACGGCCCGCCTGGCGGCCGCCGCCATCGCGGCGAGGGCGGCGGCGGCGTCTCGGCCTGCCAGGTTGCCCACCGGATCCGGGCTCGCGTCGAAGGCCAGGTGAACGTGCGTGTCGATCAGGCCCGGCAGCAGCGTCGCACCGCCGAGGTCGACGACGGTGGCCCCCTGCGGCACACCGTCGAACGGGCCGACGGCCACGATGACGCCGCCGTCGAGCACGAGGACGGGATCGGGGGTCAGGGCCGGGCCGATGCCGTCGTACAGCCACGCGGCGCGCAGGACCGTGAGTCCGCCGAGCCGGGAGGAGCTGGTGTTCATGCACGTCAGCGTGCGGCCACCGGGGCCCTGCCCGCGTCCGGGAAACTACTCATGGCCGGTACTCATCCAGGGCAACCCGTGCGTCTACCCGGGCTCCGTGTCCGTCTGTCGCCGCGGACGGCCGGAGGCGACCCAGGCGGCGATCTGGGCGCGGCTGGTGAAGCCGAGTTTGCCCAGGATGTGCTGTACGTGATTCTCCACTGTCCGCTCGGCGATGTGCACGGCGGCGGCGATCTGCCGGCTGGTCAGGCCTTGGGACACCAGCACGGCGATCTCGTCCTCGCGCCGAGTCAGCGGGCCGGCCACCCGGCCGGACAGCGATCGCGCCAGTTCCGCGCAGCGCTCCCGCAGGGGAGCCATGCCGAGCCCTCCGGCCGCCGAGCCCGCCGACTCGGCCAGCGCGACCGCCTCGTCCCGGTCTCCCGGCCGTCGGCGCCTGGCCAGGGCACGGGCCAGTTCGTATCGGGCGAAGGCGGCCATGGGCGGCATGCCCGCCCGCTCGTTGATCTCGGCGGCGACGCGCAGGTGACGTACGGCATCGTCGAGGCGGCCCAGCGCGGCGGCCGCCCTTCCGAGCGGCAGCCGCATCGAGCCGAGGACCGCGATCACGCCGGCCCCACCGCAGGCGAACAGATCGGCATACGGTGCCATTGCACGGTACGTCTCGGCGGCCGCCTCCCGGTCGTCGAACTCCGCGGCGAGTTCGGCCGTGACGGCGAGCGCGCTCAGCAGAAGAAAACCCGGCACCGACGACGCGGGCGGCAACGTCTGGTAGATCTGCCGGGCCTCCTCCCGCCGTCCGGACGCCACCAGCAACAACGCCCAGGCGGGAGGCATCGCGACGGTGGCCGGGTTCACTTGGACCGCCGCCTCGATCGACTGGTCGGCGCTTCCGGCCTGGGTTCGCACCATCACCAGGAAGCCGTGCGACGGCACCAGGGCGCCCTCGTGGCCGGCCCGCCGCGCCAATTCCAACGCCTGTTCCCCCAGCGCGAGCGCATCACCGAAACGGCCGCGGGCCAGGGCGATCGCGGCCTGGTAGCGCAGCGCGTGCCAGCGTGCCAGTGGCGAGCGCAGCCGCCGGGCCACCGTGTCGATCGGGTCCAGTTCGGCCTCGGCCCGGTCGATCTGGCCCAGTTGCGCCAGCGCGTCGAAACGCCACAGCCGGCCCCACAGCACCGCGTCATCGTCACGGTCGGCCTCGCCCATGGCCAGCATCCGGTCCCCGAGGGCCAGCCGGTCGGCCACGCCGTCCGGGCCGCTGCGAGCGAGTTGTCTGGCCCGCAGCGCCTCCTTGACGGCCCTTCGGTCGCCGACCCGTTCGGCCATGGCCAGTGCTTCGGCCGAAAGGGCCCCGGCATCGCTGGACGAAGTCCACGAATCGTTCACCGCGAACTGGGCCAGGAGCCGCGCCCGCAGCGCGCTGTCCTGTTCGGGGATGCCCGCCAGCGCCTCGGCGTACAGCGCGCCGCCGGTGGCGTCCCACGCGAAGTCGGTGACCCCCTCCATGATCATGGCCGCCTCGCCGATGGTCCGCGCGTCGCCGGCCTCTCGCGCGATGGCGGCGGCCGCGAGCAACGACCGGCGGGCGCCGACCATCTCGTACGCCCTGACCTGCGCACGAGCTCTCGCCATCAGTAACCGGCACCGGTCCGGCCCGCCCAAGGCCGCGTCGGCCGCCGCGGCCACCGCGCGCCCGTACAGGGCGGCGGCCTCCTCCCACGCCAGTTGCGCCATCGCCTGCCCCGCGGCGCGCTCGGCCCACGCCACGGCCAGGCCGGCGTCCCCCGAGGGCAGCGACTCCAGCAGGTGAAAGGCCACCTCACTGACCCGGTCGGCCGCATCGACCCGCCCGATCAGGTACTCCGCCATCCGCAGATGCAACGTGAGCCGCTCCGCCGTGGACACCTCCAGCCGCGCCGCCTCCCGGATCAGATCGTGCCCGAACCGCACACCTGTGGGTCTCGCCTCCGTCGCGCCACCCGTGCTCCCGCCTGCGCGCGCCCCCGTGTCCGCCAGAGCGGTCAGGATTCCGGCCGCCGCCGCTTCGTCGAGCGCGTTCAGTACCTCCCCCACCTCCCACTCGGCCGCCGCGGCCAAGGCGAGCGGGTCCACTGCCGAGCCCAGCACTGCCGCCGCCGACACCACCCGCCCGCACCACGCCGACAGGCGATCCAGCCGACCCCGTACGGCGTCGCGGACCCCGACCGGCAGCTCTGCATCATCCCCTTGCTCGCCGCCCAGCACCCGGGCCAACTCGGTGACGAAGAACGGATTTCCCTGCGTACGCCGACTCACCGCGCCGACCACCGATTCCGGCGACGGCCAGCCGGTGACCCCGGCCAGCAAGTCGCCGACCTCGGCCTCGGCCAGGCCCGTCAGCCGCACCCGCGTCACCGACGCCTCCCCGGCCAGCGAGGCCAGCATCCGCCGCAGCGGCTCCCCGATCTCGGTGTCCCGGTAGATCGCCAGCACCGCCAGCCGTGACCCGGCCACTCCCCGAGCCAGGTACACCAGCAGCCGCAGCGACGCCTCGTCCGCCCAATGCAGGTCATCCAGGACCACCAGCAGCCCATCGGCCCCGGCCCCGGCCACCAGCAGCCCGCTCACCTCTTCGAACAGCTGGAACCGCTGCTCGGCCCCGCCCACTCCCGCGTGCACCAGGTCACCCAGCTCCGGCACGACGCCTCCCGTGCCCTGCCCGGCCTCCTGTCCCATGCCTTGCTCGGCGCCCTGCCCGGCACCGTGACCCGCGTGCTGACCCGGAGCGCCCCCGGATCGCCCGAGCGCCCGCAGGACCTGCCGGAACGGCCAATACGCCGGATTGCCCTCCTCATCGGTGGCCCGCCCCCACCAGCACCGCATCCCCATCCGCGCCGCCAGCGCCGCGGCCTCCTCCGCCAGGCGGCTCTTGCCCGCCCCGGGCTCCCCGGCCAGCAAAACCACCTGGCCCGCGCCACCGGCGGCCGCGCCAAGCCGGTCCGCGAGCAGCGCAAGCTCACGCTCCCGCCCCACGAACCCGACCTGCCCCTGTCGCGTCGCCTTCTCCGCTCCACCCGCGACCAGCCTTCACCGACCGCTTCCACCCGACTGTCGCCTCCGCAAGTGTGCCAGCGGTTCCACCCGGTTCAAAAGCACGGCGGCGAAGAGGGGGTTGATGCCGGCGGGAGTCGTTGATCAAGTGGTCCGTATTCGAGAGCACGGCCCCGGTGGCGGTCGCCCGGAGCGGTCGTTGGGGCGTAGCGATTCCAGGTCGCGTCGGCGTCAGCGGCGACTCGTGTGGCGGTGACGTGGTGATGGCCGAGAGACCTGGTGATGACGGGTGCCGGGGCCTGGAGAACGAGTTGGCGCCGGACCGCGGTAGGCCGAGTCCCGGAAAAGAGCATGCCATCACCGATGAACCAGACCGAACGCCCATGGGTCTCCCCGGCCCCACCCGCGGTGGGGCGACCTCGGCGACCTCCCGCCGCTCCCACGACCGGCCCCGGGAACGGCTCGGACGGGATTACCCGGAGGGGACGGCCCGCGAGCCGGCCCCCGCCAGGCTCGCGGCCTTCCCGGCAGCCGGTGCGACACCCGCGAGGAGCGGCACCGGCGTCATCGACACGATGACGAGGACGGATCAAGCCCTTTTCCCACCCACCCCCCGTGGATCGGTCAGGACGGGTCTTTCCGAACGTTAGGCAGGGACGCGCCGGAAAGCATGAGTATCCCCTACTCATCCCACCGGATCCCCGCCCAGCAAAAACCCGCGAATCCCCACGTCATAGACATTCTCCCCTCCGTACCCGGCAACGACGACGCCGAGGAGTGATCACCGAGGACGCGCGGCCGCGGTTCAGGGCATCGCCGTGTTGGCGTCCCTGCTCACCACGGCGAGCACCCCGTCGATCTCGGAGAGCGCCGTGGTGAGCTCCGTTATCGAGCCGGGGCCGTGCACGGTGAGCCAGAGCGAGACGGTCTCCGGGCTCTGCCCCTCGGGGCGCTGGCCGACGGACAGCTCGTCCACGCCGAATCCCCGGCGCGTGCATTCGGCCAGTGCCCTCCGCAGCACGCCGTGCTCGCCGAGGTAGGTCAGGTGGAGCCGCGAGGGCGCGTATTTGGACCGGGGAAGCCGGTCGGCCAGCGGCGTGAGGACGAACACCGTCGCGAAGTACCCGGCGGTCACGATGATCGCCAGCAGCCACAGCCCGGCCCCCGCCGCCATGCCCACCCCGGCGGTGAGCCAGACGGCCGCGGCGGTGGTGAGACCGCGGACCGCGTCACCGCGGACGAATATCAGTCCCGCGCCCAGGAAGCCGATGCCGGACACGATCTGGGAGGCCACCCGGGACGGATCGAGATTGACGTTCTCCCCCAGAACATCGGCGAAGCCGTATTTCGACACCAGCATGATCAGGGCGGCGGCGAAGCCGACCAGGGTGTGGGTGCGCAGGCCCGCGCTCTTCTGGCGGACCTCCCGCTCAAGGCCGATCATGGCCGAGAGCGCGAAGGCCAGGAACAGTGCCCCCACCTGCGCCCAGCCCTGTCCGGCGAGTTCACCGAGAGGTGCCATCCCCATCACCCCCGGTCCCGGTCCCGCGTCCCGGTGAAGGCGACACACCCCGCCAATCCCCGGCCCCGCACGACCCGTAACGTCGTTTGACCAGGACTTTGCCCGTCCGGCCGGCTCTCGGACCACCGGCCCGCGCACCGTCACACCGCGGCTCCCGGGTCGCGCACCGTCGTACCGCGGACCGCCGGGGGACGAGCACGGCCCGCCCCGTGGGGAAGACGGGGCGGGCCGGTGGGGGGTCAGGCCACTACGGGGTGGCCTTGTCGGGGCGCTCGGAGACGCGGACGCTGTTGAGCACGGTGTCGCCGGTCCGCTTGGCGAACCGCACGTTGAGCTGGCCGTCGGTGACCTTCACCGTGTACTGCCGGGTGGTGGCGACGTACGCGCCGGTCTCCAGGGCGAGGTCCAGCGCGGGGATCGCCAGCCCGCCCTCGACGATGACGTCGAAGACGCGCTGGCCCTCACGCTTGCCCCGGGTCTCGGCGAAGCCCAGCTCGACGGTGTAGGTGCCGTTGGGCACCTGGTCGAACCGGTACTCCAGCATCCCCTCGCGGACGCTCCTGAACAGCGCCTGCTCGGTGGTGCCGGTGATCGTCCTGCTCGTCGTGTTCGTCTTGGTGCCGGTGCCGACGTAGCCGTGACCGCCGGCGCTGTGCTTGCGGTCCGCGGTCCAGCGGTCGCCCGCGGCGTCGACGACGTCCCTGGTGCCGCCCACCTCGACGGCGACCTGGTGCCTGGGCACCACGACCGTCACGACGATCTCGATCTGCGGGTCGCGGCCGCTCGCCGAACGCACCAGCAGTTTGCCGGTGCGTACGGTGCCCGGCGGGACGCCCGCGCTGGAGGCGGTCACCTTCAGCGTCACCGACGCGCCCTTGGCGAGCTCGCCGGTGGCGGGCGCCACGCTCAACCAGCCCTGGGCGGGGTCGGTCACCACGGTGTAGGCCGTGGTGACGCCCAGGTTGGACAGTTCGACCGTGCCCGTCCTGGTGGTCTCCGCCGGTTGCACCAGGGTCAGCTCGGCGACCGAGGCCGTCACCCGGCCGGTGGCCAGCGCGATGTCGGCCCGGGTCACCGCCCCGGCGGTGACGGTGACCTCCTGGGTGAAGGTCCCGTAGTTCTCCTTGGAGACCTCGACCTGGTAGTCGCCCAGCAGGATCTGCCCGAGGAACCTGCCGTCCGCCCCGGTGGTGAAGGTCGCCACGTCACCGACCTTCACCGTCGCGCCCGCCAGCGGCTCGCCGTCGTTGGCGTCGGTGACGACGCCGGTCAGCAGGCCGTGCCGGCTCGCGGTGAAGGTCAGGCTCTGGCCGTCGCCGATCGCGGCGCTGTTGAAGGAGTACTGCAGCGCGTCGGTGCCGTCGGCGTTCTCGATGCCCACCGTGGCGCCGATCCCGGCGTCGCGTTCGCCGTCGACGCCGTCGTAGCGGTATCCGACCGACCCGTTCTCGCCGAGCAGCGCCGAGAACGAGACGCGCTGGGTGGCGTCGGCGTAGAAGCGGGCGTTGCGCCACTCGACGACGAAGGTCCGGTTCGGCGCGGTCCCGACGGTGGCGGTGTAGACCCCGGACTGGTCGTCCAGCACGAGGTCGTCCCAGAAGGCGTAGAGCGCCGCGTTGGGCGCGCCGGGGGCGGGCAGGGCCACGTTGCCCGCCAGGGCGGTGCTGTCCTTGAAGGCCAGGAACCCGTTGCTGCTCACCCAGGCGCCGGTGTAGCCGGTGCCGTAGAACGGGAAGGTGAACGGCAGCGCGATCTGCTGGACCGCGTCGTCGCCGGTGAGCGTGCTCCTGGCGGTGCCCGCGACGTACGCCTCGGCGGCGCTGTCACAGGTGTAGCCGAAGGAGTCGGCGCGGCGCGGCAGGTCGACGTCCCTGGTCAGGTCGCCGGCCACCGTGATCGGCACGGTGAGCTCTCCCGCGCACCGGGAGCCGGGGGTGACCTTCAGCCGGTAGTCGCCGTCGGGCAGCGTGAGCCGGTACCGGCCCGCCGCGTCGGCGACCGCGCTGACCGGGGTGCCCACCGCGGTCAGCGTGGCACCCGGCTCGGCGGCGCCCGCGGCGGTGACCGTGCCGGAGACCGTGCCCGAGGACAGCTGCGCCGGCGACACGTCCTGGGTGACCTCCTGGCCGGACACGACGGTGACGGTCGCGGTGGCGTCGTCGTACCCGAACTTCCTCACGGTGAGCCGGTATTCGCCCGCGAGCAGGCGGGGCAGCGCGTACGTCCCGTCCTGGGCGGTGGTGGTCGTGCGGTTCAGCGGCCCGGTGACGGTGACGGCCGCCGCGGCGAGCGGTGTGCCGCCGGAGGTGACGGTGCCGCTCAGCCCGCCGAGCTCGCCGGCCGGGGTGGCCTGGACCGCCGCGAACGCGTCGAGCCTGCCCTCGCCCCAGATGTTGTTGTCCGCGGCGGTACCGCCGCAGCGCGTGTCGTCGACGTCGATCGCGGTCCGGTCGAGCAGCTCCCGGGTGGTGGCGATCTCGCCCAGCAGGGCGGGAGAGGCCGACCACATCAGTGCGACGGTGGCCGCCAGGTGCGGCGCGGCCATCGACGTGCCGGAGTTGGACCCGTAGCCGCCGTTGGTCACGGACGAGCGCACGTTCACGCCGGGTGCCGCGAGGTTGGGCTTGATCTCGCCGTTCTCGCCGGAACCGCGGGTGGAGAAGGTGGCGATCGCGTTGTTGACGTCGAACGCGCCGGCGCTGTATCCGGCGACGTACTGGCCGGGCGAGCCGCTGGAGTTGCAGCCCGCGTTCGTGACGTTGCCGTTGGCGAAGACGGGGAAGATGCCCGCCGCGACCCACGCGTCGACGGTCTCCTTGTACCAGGGGTCGAAGCCGTCGCCGCCCCAGGAGTTGTTGACGACGTGCGGCGCCAGGTCGGGACGCGGGTTGCCGCCGTCCAGGTCGGTGGGCGCGAGCACCCACTGCCCGGCGGCGAGCAGCGAGGCGTCGGAGCAGGTGCTGGACTCGCAGCCCTTGACGGCGATCCACTTCGCGGCGGGGGCGACGCCGATCGTGTTGGCGCCGCCGTCGTCGCCCACCATCGTGCCCATGGTGTGGGTGCCGTGGCCGTTGTTGTCGCACGGCGCGGTGCCCGGGCAGATGCCGGCCGGGTCGAACCAGTTGTAGGCGTGGTCGACGACGCCGTCGGCGCTCCTGCCGCGATACTTGGCGGCGAGCGCGGGGTGGTCGAACTGCACGCCGGTGTCGATGTTGGCCACGACGACGCCCTCGCCGCGGACGCCGAGCTCGCCCCAGACGCGGGGGGCGTTGACGCGGTCGATGTTCCACTCGATCGCGTTGATCCTCGCCACCTCCTTGCCGGGCAGCGGCTCGGGCACCTTGGTGACCCGGCCGGGCTCGATCCGGTCCACCTCGGGCCGCCCGGCGATCTCCTCGGCCAGCTTGGCGTTGCCGGTCACCTGGATGGCGTTGGCGATCCAGAAGGGGGTGAAGTCGGCGTTCTCGGCGGTCAGGAGCTTGCGCAGGCCCGCCTGCGACGAGGTGGCGAGCTCGGTCTTGGCCCGGAAGACCTGCGCGGCCTTCTCGGTCCTGGTCTTCGCCCTGCGAGCCGCGCCGAGGTCGGCGTCGCCGTTCAGGCGTACCCAGAAAGTGGCCTTGTCGTCGGTGGCCAGATCCGCCAGGACGGCCTTGTGGATCTTGTCTGGGGCGGGTGCGGCCTGGGCCACCCCCTGGGGGAGGACGAGCATCAGGGCGGTGGTGATCCCGGCCAGGACCGATCGCCGGTGTCGAGGGGGGTTTGACACACGATCTCCTTCACTCACTCCGGGCGGGAGTCTCCCGCCCGGCAGAGCGACGCGGGATGCGCACGATCTTTACAACCCACGTGGAGAATCCTGAATAGATCTTGTGTACTTTTCAAGCTTTCGGGTTACTAAAGCGCCATATGTCACCAGAATTAACATGAATGGACGGGCCCAAACAGCGGGTCGTACCGGCCGCGAACTCCCGCGCCTCCGCCGGACACACCGCCTCACCACCTCCCCCGCGGGCCCGGTACGGCATGTGGGCTTCACGCGATCAGCGGGACGCGGGAGGATTGGCGGCGTGAACCGCACCGCTGTACGCCTGGGAGTGTTCCTGCTGGCCGCCGTCGCGGTCGTGGCGGTGCTCCTCGCCCTGCTGCCCCCGTCCTCCACCGGCACGTACGGCAAGGAGGACGCCCGAGCCGCCGCCGTCGCGGTGAAGAAACTGGGCGAGCGCGACCACGAACTCACCGTCACCTCCGCCGCGCTCGGCCGCGAGGGCAAGGTCAGGGTCCTGCTGCCCGAGGGGTGGGAGCCGGGCTCGGGTCCGTGGCCGGTGCTGTATCTGCTGAACGGCTGCTGCCAGTCCCATTACGACACCTGGGTGACCAAGGGAGGCGCCGCGGAGCTCACCTCGGGCTACCCCGCGCTCGTGGTCATCCCCGAGAGCGGCCCCGTCGGTTTCTACTCGGACTGGCGTGAGGGGCCCGGCTGGGAGACCTTCCACCTCACCGAGGTGCGGACCGTCCTGGAGCGCGACTACGGCGCCGGGGACCGGCGGGCGGTGGCGGGGCTGTCCATGGGCGGGTTCGGGGCGATGTCGTACGCGGCCCGCCACCCCGGCATGTTCCAGGCGGCGGCCTCCTACTCCGGGGTGCTGCACACCCGCGACGGCAACGGCGGCGTCGACTGGCTGCTCGAGCAGTACGACGAGGAGTCCGTGAGGCTCTGGGGCTCCCCCCGGGACCCGGAGTGGGCCGCCCACAATCCAGCCGACCTCACCGGCGCGCTGCGCGGGGTGCGGCTCTTCGTCTCCAGCGGCGACGGCGCCCCCGGCCCGCTGGACGACGCCTCCGAGGCACGGGACGAGGGCGAGGCCTCCCTGCTCCTCCAGGCCGTGACCTTCGTCGAGCGGGCCAAGGCGAACGGCGCCGACGTGGCGGTCGACTTCTACGGCCCCGGCACCCACTCCTGGCCCTACTGGCGCCGCGGCCTCGAACGCTCGCTCCCCATGCTCATGGGCTCCATCGGCGCGTCCGTCTGAGGATCCGCGGGTCATCGGCGGGCCGGCGACCGGGAGGCCACGGGTCATCGGCGGGCGGGCGCTCGGAGGGCCGCGAGCGACCGGCGGGCCGGTGAGCAAGAGGCCGCGGGGCACCGGCGAGCCGGCGCTCCCGGTCGCGCGGAAAGTTAAGACGGGCGACTCTGGGCGTTCAGCTCAGACACCCCTTTCCGGTCACCCCCGTGGCTAGGTTCCTATGACACCCCAGCTCAGGGGCGTTCGCCGTATGTCATGAGGAGCCACCTTGCGAGTCCTGGCCGTTGTCCCCGCCCGTGGAGGTTCGGTGGGGGTCCCCCTGAAGAACCTGGCCGCGGTGGGCGGCAGTCCCCTGGTCGCCCGTGCGGTACGGGCCTGCGTGCGCGCCGAGCTGGTCGACGAGGTCGTGGTCAGCACCGACCACGAGGGGATCGCCGAGGCCGCCCGCGCCGCGGGCGCCACCGTGATCCACCGGCCGGAGGAGCTCAGCGGCGCGACCGCCTCCAGCGAGTCCGCCGTGCTGCACGCGCTGGACCACCTGTCCGAGGTCCCCGACGTGGTCGTCCTGGTGCAGTGCACCAGCGCGTTCATCGACCCCGCCGACCTGGACAGCGCGATCGCCAAGGTCCTGGACGGCAGCGCCGACGTGGTGTTCTCCGGGCTGGAGACGCACGAGTTCCTGTGGAGCGCCGCCGGCGCGGGCGTCAACCACGACCCGTCCCACCGCCCCCGCCGCCAGGACCGCGAGCCGAACTTCCGCGAGACCGGCGCGTTCTACGTGATGCGCGCCGAGGGCCTGCGCGAGCACGGCCACCGCTTCTTCGGCGCCGTCGCCGTGCAGCAGGTGCCCTCGCGCCACGCCATCGAGATCGACACCCCCGAGGACCTGGAGATCGTACGGGCGCTCGCGCCCTTCGTCGACGAGCCCGAGCCGATCGACGTGGACGCGGTGATCACCGACTTCGACGGCGTGCACACCGACGACCGCGCCTACGTCGACCAGGACGGCCGCGAGATGGTCGCGGTCAGCCGCTCCGACGGCATGGGCATCTCGCTGCTGCGCCGCTCCGGCGTCAAACTGATGATCATGTCCACCGAGCACAACCCGGTGGTCGCGGCCCGCGCCCGCAAGCTCGGCGTGCCCGTCCTGCAGGGCCTGACCGACAAGCGGACCGTGCTGCGCGACTGGCTCGCCATCGAGGGGATCGACCCGGCCCGCGTCGCGTACGTCGGCAACGACGTCAACGACCTGGGCCCGATGAGCGACGTCGGCTGGCCCATCACGGTTCCCGACGCCCACCCCAAGGTCCGCGCCGCCGCCAGGACCGTGCTGACCCGGGCCGGAGGGGCCGGGGCCGTACGGGAGCTGTGCGACCGGGTCCTCGCGGCCCGCCCGCTGGAGGAGGTCGTCACCGCTCCCGCGCCCCGCGCCGAGCTGCGGCTCACCCCGGTCGCCAAGCCGGTCCAGATCGGCGACTCGCTGGTCGGCGCCGGCCAGCCGGTCTACATGATCGCCGAGATCGGCATCAACCACAACGGCGACCTGGACATCGCGCGCAGGCTGATCGACGTGGCGGCCGAGGCGGGCTGCCAGGCGGTCAAGTTCCAGAAGCGCACCCCGGAGATCTGCGTGCCGCTGGAGCAGCGCGACCAGATCCGGCAGACGCCCTGGGGCGAGATGACCTACATGGAGTACAAGATCAGGACCGAGTTCGGCCTGAAGGAGTACACCGAGATCGCCAAGCACTGCCAGGAGCGCGGCCTGGACTGGTTCGCCTCCCCGTGGGACGTGCCGTCGGTGGAGTTCCTCGAGTCGATGGACGTGGCCACCCACAAGATCGCCTCGGCGAGCGTGACCGACCTGGAGCTGCTGCGCGCGCTCGCCTCCACCGGCAAGCCGCTCATCCTGTCCACCGGCATGTCCACGCTGGAGGAGATCGACCAGGCGGTGGAGATCCTCGGCACCTCCAAGCTGGTGATGATGCACGCCACCTCCACCTACCCGCTTCCCCCCGAGGAGGCCAACCTCCGCGCGATCGTCACCCTCCAGGAGCGGTACGGCGTGCCGGTCGGCTACTCCGGCCACGAGCGCGGCCTGCAGATCTCGCTCGCGGCGGTGACCCTGGGCGCGGTGACCGTGGAGCGGCACATCACGCTCGACCGCACCATGTGGGGCTCCGACCACGCCGCCTCGCTGGAGCCGGCCGGGCTGGAGCACCTGGTCCGCGACATCCGGATCATCGAGACCGCCCTGGGCGACGGCGTCAAGCGGGTCTTCCCCGGCGAGGAGGCGCCCAAGTCGCGCCTGCGCCGCGTCACCGTGTGACCCTCCGACCGGGAAGCCGCCTCGTACGAACCTCCGACCGGGAACGGGAAGAACAACTTGATCAAGCTGTCCGTCGTCGTCCCGGTGCGGGACGCGGAGGCATACATCGGTGACGCGCTGACCTCGCTGGTCAGGAACGCGCGCCGGGACTTCGAGTTCATCGTGGTGGACGACGGATCCGCGGACGCGACCGGGCAGATCGTCGAGGACTTCCGCGACGACCTGCCCGGTCTGGTCGTGCTGCACAACGACGCGCCGGTCGGGCTGGCCGACGCGCGCAACCTCGGGGTCGCCCTGGCCTCCGGCCGCTACCTGACGTTCATGGACGGCGACGACTGGCTCGCGCCCGGCTACCTGGAGGACCTGGTCGGGGCGATCGAGCGGCTCGGCTGCGACTTCGTCCGGGTCGACCACGTCCAGGTGGAGGGCAGGAAGCGGGTGATCCACCGGGCGCCGCTCGCCACCCGGGAGGTGGTGCTGAAGCCGCGCGACCACATCCTGCCCGCCCGGTCGAAGACCATGGTCGACTACCCGTACGCGTGGGCGGGGATCTACCGCCGCGACCTCGGCGAGCTGCTGACCTTTCCCGGGCACCTGCACACCGCCGAGGACAGGCCGTGGATCTGGCGGCTGCACCGCGCCGCGAGCTCGTTCGCGGTGGTGTCGCTGGCCGGGCTGTTCTACCGGCGGATGGTGGCGGGCTCGCTGACGCAGATCGGCGACGCCAGGCAGCTGCACTTCTTCGACGCCTTCGACATGGTCTTCGACGGCCTGGAGGAGGAGTTCGCGCCCAAGGCGGTGCGCATGTTCCGCGCGCTCCTGGCCCACCACCTGGAGATGGGCGAGCGGTTCTCCCCCGAGCTGCGCGCCCGCTTCGAGGAGCGCGGCGCCGCCACCCTGAGACGGTTCCCCGCGGACCTGCTCGCCGAGACCCGCCTGGACCCGGAACGTGACCAGATCCTGCAGAGACTCCTGGAGGGCTGTTGACGCAGCTGTTCTACGCCTCGACCCTGTTCGGCGCGATGACGCTGGCGGCGGCGATCGACGACGGCCGCTTCGGTCCCCGCGAGGGGCGCCGGATCCTGCTGGTGTCCAACAACGCGGCCATCCCGGAGATCACCCCGTCCCTGGACGAGACCCCCGGTTTCGCCGCGCTGCGCCCGCGCTTCGACGAGGTCCACTCGTGGAACGAGATCGTGGCCCCGCTGCACCCCTCGGACTGGAAGGCCCGCGTCATCGAGGTGCCGATGCTGAGCCGCCTGGTCGGCTCGCACCTGTCCCTGGGCGACGGGCCCGCCGAGCTGGTCCTGGAGTCCATCGCGGTCCCCCCGGCCAGGACCCTGGGAGGGCTGGTCAAGGACTGCCCGATCTCGGTCTACTCCGACGGCCTGATGAGCTACGGCCCGACCCGCGACCCGCTGCCGCTGGAGATCTCCGGCCGGATCACCCGCCTGCTCCACCTCGACCTGGTCCCCGGCCTGACGCCGCTGCTGCTGTCGGAGTACGGGGTCCCCGCCGAGATCATCCCCGGCCGGGCCTTCCTCGACGTGATCGGGAAGGTCGGCGGAGAGGCCGGCGACGCGCCCTCGGGCCGGGCGATGATCCTCGGGCAGTACCTGTCCGCCCTCGACCTCGTCACCCCCGAGGAGGAGGCGCGGCTGCACGCCGACATGCTGCGCGGCCTCGCCGCCCGGGGATTTCGCGGCGTGCTGTTCAAGCCCCACCCGGCCGCCGGGCGCGAGCACGCCAGGCGGCTGCGCGAGACGGCCGCCGAGCTGGGCGTCGAGCTCGACGTGGTGGCGGAGACCGTACCCGCCGAATCGTGCTTCGCCGCGCTGAGGCCCGAGCTCGTGGTCGGCTGCTTCTCCACCGCCCTGATCACCGCGAGCCGGTACTTCGGGCTCCCGGTGGCGACGGTGGGCGGTGAGCTGGTCCTGGAGCGGCTCACCCCGTACGAGAACAGCAACCGGATCCCGGCCACCGTCACCGACGCCCTGCTGCCGCGGCTGTCGGCGGACGGCTCGCTGGAGGAACCGCCGCCGGTGGATCTTCCCGCCCTGGTGGGCGCGGTCGGCTACTGCATGCAGGCCGAGGTGTATCCGGGGCTGCGCGAGAACGCCGCCGCCTACCTGGAGGCGCACGGCCCCGCCCGCTACTTCAAGCGCCAGCGCCTCGGCGCCCTGGACCTGATCGCCCCGCGGGCCACCGCCGCCTCCCGGGAGCGGAGTCCCCTGGGCAGGCTCCGCGACCGCCTGTCGAAGGCGTTCCCCTAGACCCGCGGACCCGGCCCCGCCACGGCCCTGCCACGGCGGCGGCCGGTGAACGGCTCCGGGCCGGGCGGGACCCCGGCCCGGCGCGGAGCCGTTCACATCAGGTTTGCGGGCGGGGTCCTAGCTTCGCCTCATGCGAAAATCTCTTCCAGCCATCGCGGCCCTCGCGCTGACGGCGGCCCTGGCGGCGTGCAGCGCCGATCCGGCCGGCCCTGCCGGGTCGGCGGGCCCGCAGCCGCGACGGGCCGCGGACACCGGCGCGCCGCGGTGCGACCAGCGGCTGGACACGGCCTTCGGCGCGTGGGCGAGGGCCGGGTTCAGCGGATCGATCGCGATCATGAAGGGCGGCGAGGTCGAGTGTCTCGCCGCCTACGGCACGGCCGACGCCGCCACCGGAAGGCCGAACACGCCGGAGACGGTGTTCAGCATCGGATCGGTCACCAAGGCCTTCACCGCGGCGGCCGTGTTCGCCCTGGTGGAGGAGGGGAAGCTGTCGCTCGACGACCGGGCGGGACGGATCCTGCCCGAGCTGGGCGGCGCCGCGGCCAAGGCGACGGTCAGGCAGCTGCTGCTGCACACCGGCGGGCTCAACGGCTCGCACGCCGACGACGACTACGAGCCGCTCGACCGGGACGCCGCGGTGGCGGCGATCGGCGCGCTGGAGCCGGCCTTCAAGCCCGGCCGCGGCTACCTGTACTCCAACGCCGGCTACACGTTGCTGGCGCTCGTCGTCGAGAAGGCGTCCGGCCGGAGTTTCCGCTCCTACCTGGCATCGAGGATCCTGCGGCTGCCCGGCGGACGGGTCGCGGGGGGATTCTGGGACGGTGAGCCGGCCGTGACCGGCCCCCGGGCCGTCGGCCGCCTCGACAACGACACGACCGGCCACCCGGGTGGTTTCGGCGGGCCGTACTGGGCCGTGGAGGGCAACGGGGGCCTCGCCATGACCATGCGGGATCTGGCGGCCTGGACGCACGCGCTGTTCACCGGGCGGCTGCTCTCCCGCGAGTCGGCCGAGGCCGTCGGCAGGCCCGGACACGACCTGGGCGGCGGCAGGGCCGAGACCCCGGGATGGGTGGCGTTCGAGAAGTCGGTGTTCGGCGAACCGTTCCTGACCGCGGCGGGGGGCGGCGGCGAGGTCGGCCACAACACCACCGTCGCGTGGATCCCCGGGCAGGATCGGGTGGTCGCGATATCGGCCAACAGGCCGGAGGTGAGCGCCGAGGACCTGCTGCGGGCGGTGGGCCCGGCGCTGCTCACCGGCGGCCCGCTGCCCACCCCCACCACCGCGCCCCGCGACGGCGCCGACCTCGCCGCTATCGTCGGATCGTACGAGCTGGAGACGGGAGGTTCCCTCGACGTGAGCGCCGCCGCGGGCAAGGTGACGGTCTCCGCCACCGGTCCCGACGCCGTCACGGCGCTGTTCCCGCCGCGCGGGCCCGGCGCCGGCGACACGCGCGGGCACGACGAGCGCGTCCTGGCGCTGCTGGCCGGTCGGACACAGGAGGGCCGCAAGGAGCGGGCGTCCCTGACCGCCGCCTTCGGGCCCGTGAACGGCGTCACCCTGGCCGGCACCGTGACCGGCGGCGGCGAGGTGCGCACCTACGTCACCATCACCGCGGGAGCCAGGCCGGTCCTCGGCTGGTACGCCGTGAACGAGCAGGGGGGCGTCCAGGCGGCGGAGGTTCCCACCAAACCCCCGAGGCTGACCTTCGTCGCCTCCGGGGACGGCCGCTATGTCCCCGACGACCCGACCGGCACCGGGCCGCAGGTGAGCCTCTCCCTCCGGGACCGGGACCTGGTCGTCTCCGGAGCGGACGGGACCTCGACCGCCCGGCGAACCGGCTGACCCGCCGTGCGCATCCTGATCGTCGAGGACGACCCCGATCTGGCCGAGCTGGTCGCCCTCGGCCTGCGCAACGAGTCGTACGCGGTCGACCTGGCGGCGACCTACCGCGAGGCGGAGGAGGCGCTGCGGACCACGGCCTACGACGTGGCCTGCTTCGACCTGTCCCTGCCCGACGGTGACGGGCTCGACCTCGTGCACCGGCTCGCCCGTGATCCCGACCTGCACCGGCCCCGGCGCACGCTCGTGCTGACCGCCCGCGACGCCGTCGCCGACCGGGTGGCCGGGCTGGACGCCGGTGCCGACGACTACCTCGTCAAGCCGTTCCACTTCGCCGAGCTCGTCGCCCGGCTGCGGGCGCTGGGCCGTCGCGGCGACGACCACGGATCGGTCCTGCGGGTGGGCGAGCTGACGCTCGACCTGGCCGCCCACCGGGTGTGGCGATCCGGCGTCGAGCTCGCTCTCACCTCGCGCGAGTACGCGCTGCTGCGCTACTTCATGCACCACCCCGGTGCGACACTCTCGGCCGAGGACCTGCTGGAGCACGTGTGGGACGCGCACGCCAACCCCTTCACCGCCTCGGTACGGGTCATCCTCAGCCGGTTGCGCAGGAAGCTCGGCGATCCTCCCCTGATCCTCACGATCACCAATGTCGGCTACCGGCTGAAGGGGCCTTCGTCATGACCCGTCCCTGGCGGTCGCTGCGCGCGCGCCTGGCCGTGCTCGGATTCCTCGCGAGCTACCTCCCTGCGCTCCTGCTGTTCGGCGTGATCCTGGTGACCGACACCGAGACGACCCTGCAGACGCTCGACGGCACGCAGAGCGTCCGGAGCACCTCCACGCACAGGTCGGCGTGGGTCAGCTGGACCGTCCTCGCGCTCGCTCCGGCCGCCGCCGCGCTCGCCTGGTGGTGGGCGGGCCGGGCGACGGCCCCGATCGAGCGGGTCCGCGCGGCGGCCGACGACATCGGCGGAACGGACCTGAGCCGGCGCATCGCCCTGGACCGCGGGCCGGCCGAGATAGTGGCACTGGCCGCCGCCTTCGACGCCATGCTCGACCGGCTGGAACAGGCCGCCGCGACGCAGTGGCGGCTGATCGACGAGACCAGCCACGAGCTGCGCGTGCCGCTGTCGGTCCTGATGACCAACGCCGAGGTGCTCCTCGACCACCCCGCGCCCACCGTCGAGATCTACCGGCGAGGGCTGCAACGCTCGCGGGAGGCGTCGGAACGGCTCCAGACGACGATCGACCACCTGCTGGTCGACGCCCGCGCGCGGGCCCGCGCCGTCGACCGGCGGCCGGCCGACCTGATGGCCCTGGTACGCGGCGTCGTCGAGCACGCCGGAGTGCTGGCGGCCGGGAAGGAGATCGCCCTGTCGGTCACCGGCCCGCCCACCGCCGTATGCTCCGTCGACGAGCCCACCATGAGCCGCGCGATCTCCAACCTCGTCGACAACGCGATCAGGTACGCCCCGGCCGGATCGGGGGTGGAGATCGACGTCGAGGTCACCGGCGCCGAGGCCGCGGTGACCGTGACCGACCACGGCCCCGGCATCCCCGCCGGCGAAAGCGAGCACGTCTTCCAGCGCTTCTGGCGCGGCCGGCGTGACGTCCCCGGCACCGGGCTCGGCCTGCCGATCGCCAGGCAGATCGCGCTGGCCCACGGCGGCGACCTCACGCTGGACCCTTCCCTGCCCGACGGTGACGGCTGCGCCTTCCGGCTCACCCTGCACCGCTGACCGGTTTCGAGGACGATCCCGGTCCGTGGCTAGCCGAGCGCCTTGAGGTAGCGGCGCATCCGGCGCTTGGCGCGGTAACCGACGCGCAGCACGTTCGGCGGGACCTCCACGCGCATGCGGGCGCGGCGGCGGGCCGCGGCGAACTCGGGGCCTTCGAGCAGGGAGCTCGCCGGGACCAGGCGCCCTGAGCGGGCCTGCCCGACCAGGGAGACCATCCGCGACACCCAGTCGCTCTCACCACCGGGGTGGAAGTAGTTGACCTTGCACCAGGCGTCGTCCGGGTCCAGGAAGCGCCCGGCGGAGAGGTCGTCGAGGGTGCCGAGCAGGCCGCTGTCCTCGAAGACCAGGTTGATCATCTCGGCGCTCACCCCGAAGTCCGACAGCACCAGGAGCGGCACCTTCTGGGCGATCGCCTCCAGCGCGGCGGTGGAGCTGACGGTGACGAACCCCGCCGCGTGGGTCAGGTGCTCGTGCATGGGCCCCACCGCGAAGCGCACGGCCTCGGCGCGCACCCGGCCCTCCGCGGCGAGCGACTGCCACAGGCGCTGGTAGTGGTGGCGCTCGTTGTGGGTCTGGCGCTCGGTGTCCAGGGCGCGGAGCTTGACGACGACGTCAAGGTCCGGCCGCCTCCCGGCCAGCTCGGCCAGGGCGAGCAGGATGCGCTCCCGCTCCTCCCTGCGCCTGGGCACCTTGGCCTGGGTGGCGAACACCACCCGGTCGCGCGGCCCGGTGACGGGGGTCTCCACGCCGTCGCGCAGGAACGGCAGCCGGGCCAGCCCGACCTGGCCGCCTCCGCCCAGCCTGCGGCCGATCTCGGAGAACTCCTCGACCTCCCGGCCGCTGTGCAGCACGAACAGGTCGCACCCGCTGCGGAACAGCCACGCCTTCTCGGTGGCCGGGACGGAGATGCCCGGCAGCCCCGAGACGAACACCGGCCGGGGCCGCAGCCCGGCCAGCACCTCGCCGACCAGCACGTCCACCACGGGTCCCGTACAGGCGACGAGCACCACGTCGGGCCTGAAACGCTCCGCGGTCCGGCGCAGCGCGCGGGCCGACAGCACGGGCGGGTCGGCCGCCGAGCCGGTGACGGCGGCGTGGATCTGCGCCGGCGACGGGGTGATGGGGGTGCGGATGACCGCAAGCTCCGTCTCGCAGCCCGAGGGCAGGTCCCTCAGCAGGCAGGCCGCCCACTTCAGGTAGGAGTCAGAGTCGGCCACGGCCAGGACCTTCAAAGAGAACCTCCGACGGGGAATCCCCGGTTTCGCGCGATTTCGTGGGTGAAGAGGATTCGTTCGTGGAGAGGCGGCACGGCGCGCGTCCCGCGAGCGGCGGGCCCGCCGTGCGCCGGCCGCGGGGTCATGGCCCGGTGACTCCCGAGTCGTGATGGGCGAACCTCGACAGGTGGGAGCGGAGCGAGGGAACCGCCTCGGCCGTCCACCACTCGTCGGGGACGTCCACCGTCTCCACGGCGACGCCCCGGGCCGAGAGCAGCACCCGCAGGGAGGTGACCGCGGTGGACGGCAGGCTCAGCACCCGCTGCTCGGCGGCGAGCCCGCGCAGGGTCATCTCGGCGGGGGTCCCGCCGTCGTAGACGGTGATCCCCGGCTGTTCCCCGACCCGGGCGAGGTCGTCGGGATCCTCGCGGCGGTGCGGGAAGTAGGCGACCGGACCGGCCGAGCCGAGCCCGGCCAGCCAGCTGAAGTAGCGGTCGCGGTGGATCAGGCCGTTGCGGACCAGGGAGGTACCGAGGACGACGGTGCGCTCCTCGGGACGGGGCCCGCGCAGCGGCTGGGAGCGCAGCCAGGCGAAGTCGTGGGTGACCAGCTCGGCTCCCCCCGCGCGTACGGCCTTCGCCAGGTCGGGGGGCACGGGCAGCGCGGTGAAGATCGACAGCCGCCCCGAGCGGGCGGCGGCGCGCAGCCTGAGCCCGGCCGCCGCGCCGAGGACGGTCCTGAGCCTTCCGGCCTTCCCCCTGGCCCTCAGCAGGGGCGTTCCCATCCTGCCGGTGAGCAGTTCCAGGAGCCGGATGGTGGCGAGCCCGTCGTCGACGATCACGATCCGGCCCGGGAGGGCGGTGAGCCAGCGGAACTGGACCTTGCCGGAGAAGGCGTCGCCCACCACCCAGGTCTCGCCCCGGCGCGGCCGGGGCATGTCCGGCCTGGCCGCGGTGAGCTCCAGCCCTCTGGGCAGGGCGAGACGGCCCAGCTCGCGACCCGTCACGGCCAGCGGGCGGAGTTTCGCCCTGGGCACGAGATGGCTGCGGGCACCGAGCAGCCCGGCATGGTGGGCCTCCACCGCGCAGAGCATCTGCAGCGGGGACTCCACCCAGGCAACGGCCGAACCCTGTTCCCGCGCGTGGTCTCGGCCGTCCTCCACGCCGGGCGATGACCCGTTCACGACTGCCACAACCTAACCCGGCGGCCTTAAGCGCCCGGGAACTGCGGGTGAACAGCCGACCACGCGCGCTTGTGTGTGATCTTTCCGGCCTTTACCGTGGTGTACGGAACGGTTTCGTACACTTCGTGATCCAGCACAGATCCGTCGATCCGTAAGAGGAGCGAGCGATGTGGACAGCTGACGAGATCCCCGACCTGACCGGCTCCGTCGCGGTGGTCACCGGTGCGAGCGGCGGCATCGGCGTGCCGACGGCGCTCGAACTGGCCAGGCACGGCGCCCGGGTCGTCCTGACCGCGCGCGACGCGGACAGGGGCCGGGCCGCGCTCGACGCGGTCAGGGCGGCGGTGCCGGGGGCGGCGGCCGAGGTGAGGACACTCGACCTGGCCGACCTCGGCTCGGTGCGCGCGTTCGCCGAGACGGTCGACGGGCCGCTCGACCTGCTGGTCAACAACGCCGGGGTGGGTCCGATGCCCCGGCGGACCACCGCCGACGGTTTCGAGACCCAGTTCGGCGTCAACCACCTGGGGCACTTCGCGCTGACCGGGCTGCTCATGCCACGCCTGCTGGCCGCCCCCGCCGCCCGGGTGGTCACGGTCTCCAGCGACGCCCACTCCGTCGGCGCGATCGACTTCGACGACCTGGCTCTCGAGCGCCGGTACGGCAGGTTCTCCGCCTACGGCCGTTCCAAGCTGGCCAACCTGCTGTTCGCCCTGGAGCTGCAGCGCCGCGCCGACGCCTCGGGGGCCGCCCTGCTGAGCCTGGCGACCCACCCGGGCATGACGGCCACCGGCATCATGAAGCTGGGTGCCCTCACCCGCCCCCTCAGCGCCCTGATGCGCCTGGCGCTGCAGCCGCCCGCCAGGGGCGCCCTGCCGTCCCTGTACGCGGCGACCTCTCCCGAGGCGAGGGGCGGGCAGTACGTCGGGCCGGGGCCGAAGGTGCTGCGCCCCTCGCCGAAGGCGCTGGACGCGGTGGTGGCGGCCAGGCTCTGGGAGAGGTCGGAGGAGCTGACCGGCGTACGCTTCTGGGAGATCAGGCAGCACTCGTGAACCATCGGAGGCACCTTGCGTCTCGATCCCGCGCGGGAACGGGCGATCCTCGACGCGACTCTGGACCTGCTGTCCGAGGTCGGATACGACCGGATGTCCGTCGACCAGATCGCCAGGCGGGCCAGCGCCAGCAAGGCCACGATCTACCGTCGCTGGCAGGACAAGGAGGCGCTGGTCGTGGACCTGATCTGCAACCACCTTGAGATCGAGGTCGCGCCGCCGCCCGACACCGGGACGATGCGCGGGGATCTGATCGAGGTCGTGGACGGGTTCTGCCGGATCCTGGAGCGGAAGCACGCGATGATCTTCGGCTTGTTCCCCGCGCTCCTCACCTCCCCCGACCTGGCCGCCGCCCTGCGCGACAACGTGCCCCGTGCCGACATCACGGGCACCACCCCGCTGCTCGACCGCGCCAGGGAGCGCGGCGAGCTCCCGGGGCCGGTGGACGCGGTCGAGCTCAGGAAGGTCACCGAGGCGCTGGTGTGGTACCGGCTGTTCTTCACCGGAAAGCCGCTGGACCGGGAGTTCGTCGAGGAGACGGTCGACCGCTTCCTGCTTCCGCTGTTTCGCGCGTGGTCCGGCTCGGCGACCTGACCCCGGCGGGCGGCCCGCACCTCCCGGGAACGCGCTCCCCCGTCCCGCACGCCTTTACCTCCGCGGACGGCGAGGCCTCCTGGAAAGCGTGTTCCTTTACCTCTTATCTTTACCTTCGCGGGCGTCGGGCCCCTCCGAGCGCACGTTTCTTTACCCTTCGGGCGGCCAGGCCCGCCGACGGCCGGATCGCACCCATGCCCCATCGCTCTGAGCTGCGGAAACCTCGTCAGGCGCGGGTCGCGGACCTCCGGCTCCCGCGCGCCCTCTCCTGACCTTCCATGGGAGAACCCCTACCATCCGAATACTTTTTACTATCGAATGCCTGTTCGGAAACATAAGGACACGCCACCTTGGACCAGGGGGTTCGCCCGCACGTCATAGCACCCCCCGGCCGACGGCTCGCAGGCGGGTCCGGAAAACCGGGATCGCCGTGGGGGCAGGGGATCCCGGCCTCGGCGGGGCGTTCCCCCGGCCGCCGGAAGGAGACGCGGCCGGCGCGGCCTCACCCCGCTCCCGGGCCGGGCGGCACCCCGCAACACCGATCCGATTCGGACGTATTCCCAAGTCAGGGCAATATGTCCTACTTGTAATCGTCTGTCCGTCTGGCGTACCTTCGTCCTATTCATGGCGATTGCCTAGATCTATCCAGGTCTATGCATTGCCGTCACATTGCCCGACCGTGTCCCACCTGACGGAGACCTTCCGCCGGTGAGCACGGCCGCCGAATCCGCGAGGTCTGCGGAACCGGGGAACCACGTTCCTGGGGTGAATCAGCGCACCTGTGCGCCGTAGGGCACTTCCCAGCCCGAACCCGTCAGCTAACCCGGTAGGCGGAATGGAAGCGAAGCAAGGAGTCGAACCCCCGTATGGCTAAGCATCGCCTCATCTCCACCCCCCGCGCGGCATGCGCCGTCCTGGGCGCCTGTATCGCCCTGACGACCGGCACCACCGGCGTCGCCCTGGCCGACGGCCACGGCGTCGTGAACGCTCCGCCCGTCGACACCAAGGCGCAGACGTCCAAGGCCGCCAAAACCCCGCTCCAGACCGTGGCCGAGAGGCTTCCCAAGGTCTCCGCGGCGAAGGTCCTGGACATCGCCTCCAAGCAGATCGGCATCCGCGAGAACGCCGAGGGCGGCGGGACCAAGTTCCACTCCTGGTACATGTCGAGCCCTCGCGCCAAGGAGACCCTCGCCCGCGACGGCGGCAACACCGTGTACGACTACGCCAACGCCCCCTGGTGCGCGATGTTCGTCTCCTGGGTCGGCGAGATGGCCGGCATCCGCCCCACGATGGGCTGGGACGCCTACACCGTAGCCCACGCCAAGTGGTTCAAGGACAACGGGCACTGGGGCACCATCCCCACCCCCGGCGCCGTCGTCTACTTCGACTGGGCCGGCGGCAAGAGCATCGACGGCATCGACCACGTCGGCTTCGTGAAGAAGGACAACGGGGACGGCACGATCACCACGATCGAGGGCAACACCGGCAACGGCGACGTCGAACAGCGCGTCCGGCCCGTCTCCCAGATCGTCGGCTACGGATACCCCGTCTACTCCGACTGACCCCGCGCCCGCCGCCCGCGCCCGCCTCCCCCGGCGGCGCGGGCGTCCCGGCCCCCCGCCGGTGAACGGCCGCCCGGTCCACCCGCTCCCGGGGGCGGCGCTCGTTCGAGCGCCGCCCCCGGGAGCGTTACGCGTCCCCCACCCCGCACGGACACGAAATGCCCCGACTGTATGCCCGTGAGATGGGAGCGCTCCCAATCACCCTGATGAGGTGTTTGTGCATATTCGATGCCGATAGTCCTGCCTAAAACGACCGGATGTAACGGTTGAGTTTCGGCATATTGACGTCTCGGTTGCCTATCGTCCACTCTTCGTGGGAGCGCTCCCAAAGCACATTGAGGAACGACCTCGTCGCGAGGACCGCGTTTGTCGGGGACCGGCCCGCGATGTCGCCTCCCAATGATTCGGGCGACCACCTGAGAGGGGTCCGTAATGTTGAACAACAAGCGGCACGGCAAGCTGGCCGCCGTCGCGGTCATGGCGGCCACCGCCCTGGCCATCACTTCGTGCAGTTCCAGCGAGCCGTCCGCGCCCGCCGCGGGCACCGGTTCCGCCGCCGCTCCGGCCGAGCCGGTGACCATCACCGTGCACACCTTCGGCGGCGGCGAGAACTTCGGCTACGACAAGGCCGTGGAGACGTGGAACGCGGCGCACCCGAACATCCAGGTCAAGTACCAGAACCTGACCGACCGGTTCGAGGACGTCTACCTCCCGCAGCTGCTCCAGCGCCTGCAGGCGGGCAGCGGCGCCGCCGACATCATCGCCCTGGACGAGGGCGCGATGGGTCTCATGAAGGCCCGCCCGCAGTTCTTCACCGACCTGGCCGAGTACGGGCTGGACAGCCGCAAGGCCGACTTCCCCGCAGCGAAGTGGGACAACGGCATCAACGCCGACAACAAGCTCTTCGCCCTGGGCACGGACATCGGCGGCATGACCATGTGCTACCGCAAGGACCTGTTCGAGAAGGCGGGCCTGCCCACCGACCGCGAGGAGGTCGGCAAGCTCTGGCCGGACTGGAACGCCTTCAAGGCGATCGGCGAGAAGTTCAAGGCCGCCAACCCCGGCAAGACCGACCCCAAGTTCCTCGACGGCCCCAACACGCTCTACAACGTGATCCTGTCGCAGGAGGCGCCGAAGAACGGCAACGTCGCCTACTTCGACAAGAACAACCAGCTCATCATCGAGACCAACCCGGCCATCAAGACCTCCTTCGACACGGTGAAGAGCTTCAGCGAGGCGGGCCTGACCGCCAAGCTCGCCTCGTTCACCCCGCCGTGGAACGCCGCGATCAAGAAGGGCGCCTTCGCGACCATGGGCTGCCCGGCCTGGATGCTCGGCGTGGTCTCCGGCGCGGCCGGTGACAGCAACAAGGGCAAGTGGGACGTCGCGGCCGTGCCCGGCGGCGCGGGCAACTGGGGCGGCTCCTACCTGGCGATCCCCAAGCAGAGCAAGCACCCCAAGGAGGCCGCCGAGGTCCTGAACTACCTCACCGGCAAGGAGGGCCACGTCATGGCCTTCCAGGAGGCCGCGGCCTTCCCGAGCTCCCTCCCCGCGCAGCAGGACCCGGCGGTCGCCGACCTGAAGAACCCGTTCTTCAACGACGCGCCGACCGGCAAGATCTTCGGCGACTCGGTCAAGGACCTCCTGCCCGTCTTCCTCGGTGAGAAGCACGCCCAGGTCAAGACCTCGGTGGAGAAGGTGCTCGAGGGCATGGACCAGGGCTCGGTCAAGTACGACCAGGCCTGGACCAAGTTCCTCGAGGCCGGCGTCAAGGCAGCGGGCTGATCCCCGTACCGACCCGCATCGGCCCGGCTGCGGCGATCCCGCAGCCGGGCCGGTCGCCTGCCCCCGCTGAAAGGCTCTGATCGATGACACTGCACGTCGGCTCCCCGGCCGGGCCCCGCGGACCGAGTCGGGGCAATGGGTGGGCCCGGTTCGACCTCCGGGCGACCCCCTACTTCCTCGTATCCCCTTATTTTCTGCTTTTCGCCATCTTCGGCATCTTCCCGCTCGGCTACACCCTCTGGGTCTCCCTGCACGAGTGGGAGCTCGCCGGGGACAAGACCCTCGTCGGCCTCGAGAACTACATCGAGCTGATCACTGACGAGGCCTTCTGGAACGCGGTCTTCAACACCCTCGGCATGTTCGTCATGTCGACGATCCCGCAGCTCGTGCTGGCCCTCCTGCTGGCCAACGCGCTCAACAAGCGCATCCGGGGACGGCTCTTCTTCCGCCTCGGCGTGCTCCTGCCGCTGATCACCTCCGTCGTCGCCGTCGCGGTGGTCTTCACCCAGCTGTACGGGCGCGACTACGGCATGATCAACTGGTTCCTGAGCTTCTTCGGGGTCGACGCGATCAACTGGCAGAACGAGAAGTGGTCCTCCTGGATCGCGATCTCAACCATGATCGACTGGCGCTGGACCGGCTACAACGCGATCATCCTGCTGGCCGCCATGCAGACCATCCCCAAGGACCTCTACGAGGCCGCCGCCATCGACGGCGCCACGCCCAGGCGGCAGTTCTGGCAGATCACCATCCCGATGCTGCGCCCGACGATCGTCTTCGTCGTGTTCATCTCCACCATCGGCGGCCTGACGCTGTTCACCGAGCCGGTCATGTTCGACGGCAACCCGACGATGAGCGGCGGCGCCACCGGCCAGTACCAGACCGTGGCGATGTTCATCGTCAAGGAGGCGTTCCGCGACTTCGACTTCGGCTACGCCGCGGCCGCCTCATGGCTGCTGTTCGCGTTGATCCTGATCGGGACACTCATCAACTACTCCTTCACCCGCCGTATCGGGGGTTCCAAGTGACGGTCACCCAGATCCGGCGACCGCCGGCGCAGCACGCCCGGCGGCGGCCTTCCGGCCCGTCGGCCGCACGGAACCGCATCTGGGACGCCGGCCCCATGACGAAGGTCGTGCTGGCCTTCGCCCTCGTGCTGTCGGCGTTCCCCATCTACTACATGTTCATCATGGCCACCCGGACCAACGAGGAGGCCATCGACGTACCGCCGCCGCTGCTCCCCGGCGGCCACCTCGGTGAGAACATCGCGCGGCTGCTGTCCACCGAGGACGCCTACTTCATGACCGGTCTGATCAACTCGGCCATCGTCTCGGTCACCGTGACGGTCTCGGTCGTGCTGATCTCCACCCTGGCCGGCTTCGCCTTCGCGAAGCTGCGCTTCCGGGGCAGCAAGATCCTGCTGGGCCTGATCCTGGTGACGATGATGGTCCCGCTCCAGCAGATGGGCGTCGTGCCGCTGTACGAGCTCATGGTCACGCTCGGCTGGACCGGCCAGCTGAAGGCGGTGATCCTTCCCTTCCTGGTCAACGGCTTCGGGGTCTTCATGATGACCCAGTACGCCACCCAGGCGGTGCCGGACGAGCTGGTCGAGGCGGCCCGCGTCGACGGCGCCTCCACCATGCGCATCTACGTGAACGTCATCCTCCCCGCGCTCCGGCCGGGCATGGCGGTCCTCACGCTCCTGGTCTTCATGCAGACCTGGAACGAGTTCATGTGGCCGCTGATCGTGCTGAACCCGGACAACCCAGTGGTTCAGACGTCGATCGCGGCACTCAACCAGGCCCACGGAACCGACTACGTGATGCTGTTCACCGGCACCGCGGCGTCGGTCCTGCCGCTGTTCATCGTTTTCATCGCGTTCGGCCGCCAGATCGTCGGCGGACTCATGGAAGGTGCGGTCAAGGCGTGACGACGCAAGAGACGCGAATTCAGACCCCGGAACTGATCTTCCCGACGAACTTCGTCTGGGGCGCGGCCACCTCCGCCTACCAGATCGAGGGCGCGGTCTCGGAGGGTGGCCGAGGCCGCTCCATCTGGGACACCTTCGTCAAGCAGCCGGGACGGGTGGTGAACGGCGAGCACGCCGACATCGCCATCGACCACTACAACCGGTACCGGGACGACGTGCGGATGATGGCCGAACTCGGCCTCGGCGCGTACCGGTTCTCCATCTCCTGGCCCCGGATCCAGCCCGACGGGCGTGGCACCGTCAACCAGGGGGGCATCGACTTCTACAGCCGCCTGGTCGACGAGCTCCTCTCCCGGGGCGTCGACCCGTGGGTGACGCTCTACCACTGGGACCTGCCCCAGCCCCTGGAAGACGCGGGCGGCTGGCCGGCACGGGACACGTCGAAGCGCTTCGCCGAGTACGCGGCGGCCGTGCACGACGCGCTGGGCGACCGGGTCCGCAACTGGAGCACGGTCAACGAGCCCTGGTGCTCGGCGTTCCTCGGGTACGCCTCGGGCGAGCACGCCCCCGGGCGGCGCGAGCCGGAAAAGGCCGTGCACGCCGCCCACCACCTCCTGCTCGCGCACGGCCTGGCCGCCCAGGCGATCCGGGCCCAGCGGCCGGAGACCGTCATCGGCGGCTGCGTCAACCTGTACGCGATCTCGCCCCAGACCTCCTCGGAGGCCGACCAGGACGCCGCCCGCCGCATCGACGGGCTGCAGAACCGCTTCTTCCTGGACGCCCTGCTCAAGGGCGAGTACCCGGCCGACGTCCTGGAGGACCTCGGCCGGCCGGAGGGGCTCGTCCACGACGGGGACATGGAGATCATCTCCACGCCGCTGGACAAGCTGCTGATCAACTACTACAGCCGCTTCACCGTCTCGGGCACCCCCGGCGGCGCCGCGTCGGCCGCGGCGGCGCCCACCGACACCGGGTCGCCCTGGGTCGGCAGCGAGCACGTGTCGTTCGTCGAGGGCGGGCGGCCCGTGACGGCGATGGGCTGGGAGATCGACCACTCGGGGCTGCTGGAGATCCTGCACCGGCTCGCCGCCGAGTACCCGCGCGTCCCGCTGGTCATCTCCGAGAACGGGGCGGCCTTCGACGACGTCGTGGGCCCCGACGGCGTCGTCCACGACCGCGAGCGGGTGGACTACCTCGACGCCCACCTGCGCACCTGCCACGCCGCGATCGAGGCGGGGATCCCGCTGGAGGGCTATTTCGCCTGGTCGCTGATGGACAACTTCGAGTGGGCGTGGGGGTACGGCAAGCGGTTCGGGCTGGTCCACGTCGACTACGAGACCCAGGTCAGAGTTCCCAAAGAGAGCGCTCTCTGGTATGCCGGGACCATCAGGCGTGGAGGCCTGAGCGGTCCGACAGAATAGGGGCCGGGAAATCCACCACTGGGGGCGTACACACATGAACGGCGACCGTCGTCCGACGCTCGAGGCGGTCGCGGCCCTGGCCGGTGTCGGCCGGGGCACGGTGTCGCGGGTCATCAACGGCTCGCCGAAGGTGAGCGAGAAGGCTCGCGACGCCGTGCTGCGGGCGATCCAGGAGCTGGGCTACGTGCCCAACCGGGCGGCCCGCGCGCTGGTCACCCGGCGCACCGACACCGTGGCGCTGGTGGTCTCGGAGTCGGAGCTGAGGGTCTTCGACGAGCCGTACTTCGCCGGGACCATCCGCGGCATCGGCTCGGCGCTGTCCGAGACCGGCCTGCAGCTGATCCTCGCGATGGCGCAGTCGGCGCAGGACCACGAGCGGCTGGAGCACTACCTGACCGGGCAGCACGTCGACGGGGTGTTGCTGATCTCCCTGCACGGCGCCGACCCGCTGCCGGGGCGGCTGGAGGCGATGGGCGTGCCGACCGTCATCGGCGGCCGCCCGGTCGGCCTCACCCCCTACAGCTACGTCGACGTCGACAACCGGGCCGGGGCCAGGCAGGCGGTCAAATACCTGCTGGCCAAGGGCCGCCGCCGGATCGCCACCATCGCCGGCCCCCAGGACATGGGCGTGGGCGTCGACCGGCTCGCGGGCTACCGCGACGCGCTGCTCGCGACCGGCGTGAGCGAGATGGTGACGTACGGCGACTTCAGCGAGGAGAGCGGGATGGCGGGGATGCGCAGGCTCCTCGCCGAGCACCGCGACCTGGACGCCGTCTTCACCGCCTCCGACCCGATGGCGCTGGGCGCGATGCGGGTGCTGCGCGAGGAGGGCAGGACGATCCCCGGCGACGTCGCGGTGATCGGCTTCGACGACTCCCCCGCCGGGGCGCACTCCTCCCCCGCCCTCACCAGCGTGCACCAGCCCACCGAGTCGATGGGCCGGCAGATGGCCCATCTGCTCGTCGCCCGCATCAACGGCGAGCAGCTGGAACAGCCGGTGGTGATACTGGACACCCACCTGATCGAGCGCGGGTCCGCCTGACCCGGCTCACCTTCGTCTCCTCACCTGGCTCACCCTTGCCCGGCGCGCCCCCTCCCGGTCGCGCCGTTCCCCCCAGCAGCACCGAGGCAGGACAAGGCAGGAAATGGACAGCAGGACGAAACGCCCGCTCGCGCCCGCGGAACTCGACGCGCTGGCGCGGCGGGCCCTGGGCGCCGGCCTCTCCTCCGCCACCGAGCTGACCGACGGCTTCGCCAACGCCGTGTGGCGGCTGGCCCTGCTGGACGGGCGCGAGGTGGTCCTGAAGCTGTCGCCGCCGCCCGAGCTGGAGCAGCTGCGCTACGAGCGCGACCTGCTGCGCACCGAGGCCATGGTCTACGACCTGGCGGGCCCCGCCGGGGTGCCGATCCCCGAGCTGCTGCGCGCCGGGTTCGACGACCCGGTGCTGGGCGGCGACTACCTGATCCTGTCCGCCCTCGACGGGGTGCCGTGGAACCGGGCGAAGCCGGCGGAGGCGGACCGGCGGGCCCTGCGCCGGGAGCTCGGCGGCCACCTGGCCCGGCTGAACGCGATCACCGGCGACGTCTACGGCTACCCGCACGCGGGCCTGACCGGCGACACCTGGCGGGAGGCGTTCCTGACGATGACCGGCGCGCTCCTGGCCGACGCCGGCCGCTACGCCACCCCGCTGCCGAGGCCGGTGCCCGAGATCGCGGCGGCGATCGAGTCGGGCGCGGGCGCGCTGGACGAGGTCGTGACCCCCCGCCTGGTCCATTTCGACGTGTGGCCGGGCAACGTCTTCCTGACCCGCGACGAGACGCCGCGCATCCAGGCGATCATCGACCACGAGCGGGCCTTCTGGGGCGACCCGCTGGCCGACTTCGTCACCCCCACGATCTTCGGCAGGCTGGACGAATCCGACCCGATCATCGCCGGATACCGCGAGGCGGGCGGCGTCGTGGAGTTCACCGGCCCCGCCCGCACCCGGATGGCCCTCTATCGCCTCTACCTCGCCCTGATCCTCCTGGTCGAGAACGGCCCCCGCCAGTACCCGGAGAAGGAGTACGCCTCTCTGCGCGACCGCTCCGCCGCCGCCGTGCTCGACGCCCTCGACGTGCTCTCGGCGGCGCCGTGACCTGAGCCGGTCGTCGGTCACCGCCCGCCGGGGCGGGGAGGCGCGGCTCCGGCTGCGGGGACCCTCCGGCCAGGCGCAGGACGACGGCCAGCCCCTCCGGCGTGCCGGGCCAGTGCCCGGCCAGCGCGCCGGGACCGGCACGCCTGATGACCGAGCGCAGGACGAAGGCGACGATGATCGCGTCGTCGGCGTAGCCGAGCACCGGGATGAAGTCGGGGATCAGGTCGAGGGGCAGCGCCAGGTAGCCCAGCAGCAGCCACAGCCGCACCCGCACCCCGCGCGGCAGGCCGTCGTCGCGCGCGAGCCTGGCGACCAGGCGGAGCAGGTCGGGCAGCAGGCGCAACGTCTCGCCCAGCGCGCCGCCCCTGGGGCGCGCCATCACCAGGAAGGCGGCCAGGGCCAGCCAGAGCAGCAGCAGGCCACCCACGATCCCCGCCGGCACCTTCCAGACCTCGGACACCTTCCCGGCCCTCCTCGTCCTCGCCGCCCTCCAGGTTCAGGGCGCCGAGGCACGCAACGCCGTCAGGGCCGCGTCCAGCGCCGCGCGCAGCGGCTTGATCGACTGCGTCGTCTGGGTGAGCAGCAGGCCTCCCTGGAGCGCCGCGAAGACCGCCAGGGTCAGCGCCTCGGGGTCGGCGTCGGCGCGCAGCAGGCCGGTGGCGCGCATGCGGGTGAGCCCCGCCCGCAGGTATCCGCACCAGCGGTCCATGTGCCCGGCCACCTCGGCGGCGCGCTCGGGATCACTGCCGATGAGCTCGCTCGCCATCGCCCCGATCGGGCAGCCCCAGTGCGGCTGCGAGCCGTAGTGCGCGAGGACGGCGTCACGCCACCCCTCCCACGCCTCCCAGGTGTCGAGCGTGTCCAGGAACGGTCTCTGCGCCTGGAGCACCCGCTCGGCCTGGAACGACGCGATCGCCGCGACCAGGTCGCGCTTTCCGTCCGGAAAGTAGTGGAACAGCTGGCTCTTGCTGGTCCCCGTCCCGGCCCGGATGTCGTCCAGGGTCGTGCCGCCGACCCCGCGGGCCAGGACCAGGTCGGCGGCGGTCTCGACGATGCGGGCGCGCGTGAGCGTCCCTTTGGCGGTGAACTTCGCCGGGGTCGACATGTCTACAGCATAGCCCCCTGGACCGCACGGTCCAATCTATTCGGCGGCCCTGCAGGCCGGACGCCGCCTTCGCCCGTCTTCCACGGTCTTGGAGCCGGAGGCTTCCCCCGAGGGGTCGCGTTCCGTCCTCGCACCCCGCGATCCGACACTGGACGAGGGGCGAATCGCCGGTGAACCTGTTCCCTTCCGCCGTATCCTGTGCCAGAATTTCACTGGGTGATGAATTATGAGACGGAACACATGCGTGATCGCCGGGGGCGGCCCGGCGGGGGCGATGCTCGCACTGCTGCTGGCCAGGGCAGGCGTCGAGGTGACGCTCATGGAGAAGCACAACGACTTCCTGCGCGACTTCAGGGGTGACACCATCCATCCCTCGACCCTGCAGGTCCTCGACGAGCTGGGCCTGGCCGAGGAGTTCCACCGGCTCCCGCACCGCAAGACGTACGGGATGGAGATCCACACCGACGACACCACGGTGCCGGTCGCCGATCTGAGGAAACTCAACGGCAAATACCAGTACATCGCCTTCGTCCCGCAGTGGGAGTTCCTCGACCTGCTGACCACCGCCGCCAAGCGGTATCCGAACTTCCGCCTCATCATGGAGGCCGAGGTGCACGGGGTGATCCGCGAGGGCGACGCGGTGCGCGGGGTGCGCTACCGGGACGCCTCGGGCGAGCACGAGCTGCGCGCGACGCTCACCGTGGCCGCCGACGGCCGTCACTCCGACGTGCGCCGGGCCGCCGGGCTCGTCCCCGTGGAGCACAGCGCCCCCATGGACGTGCTCTGGTTCCGGTTGCCGCGCGAGCCCGCCGATCCCGGGGTGACGTTCCTGCGGATATCCAACGGGCACCTGATGGTGGCGATCAATCGCGAGACCTACTGGCAGCTCGCCTACCTGATCCCCAAGGGCGGCTTCGAAACCCTGCGTTCCCAGGGGATCGAGGCGGTCCGCGAGCCGGTCGCCAGGCTCCTGCCCTTCCTCGGGGACCGGGTCGGGCAGCTGCGGGACTTCGAGGCGGTCAGCATGCTGTCGGTCGCGCTCAACCGGCTGCGCCGCTGGCACCGCCCCGGCCTGCTGGTCATCGGCGACGCCGCGCACGCCATGTCGCCGATCTTCGGCGTCGGCATCAACCTGGCCGTACAGGACGCGGTCGCCGCCGCGAACCTGCTGGCCGCGCCGCTCGCCGCCGGGGCCGAGATCCCCGAATCACTGCTCGCGAGGGTCCAGCGGCGCCGCACCCCGCCCACCGCCGTCACCCAGTTCGCCCAGCGCGTCGTCCAGAGCCGGCTGATCCGGCCGGCGCTGAGCGAGCGCCCCGGGCCGGTACGGCTGCCGCGCGACATCTCCCGGCTTCCCCTGATCGGCTTCCTGGCCAGGCGTTTCGTCGGTCTGGGCGTCCTTCCGGAACATGTTTCCAGCCCGGTGAAATCTCACCAGGTATAAAGACCTTCTCACTACGTGGACAATCAGGTCTGTTCGAAGAGCCGCTTGCAATAGCCTGGTATGTCGTGAGCATCAACCTCGATTCCTGGCGGCGGCTGCCTGCGGCGCAGCAGCCCGAGTGGCCCGACCGCGGCGAGCTGGACAAGGTCGTCGGCGAGCTGAAGGGCCTCCCGCCCCTCGTCTTCGCGGGCGAGTGCGACAACCTCAAGGCGGACCTGGCGGCGGTGACGCGGGGCGAGGCCTTCGTCCTCCAGGGCGGAGACTGCGCCGAGACCTTCGGCGGCGCCACCGCCGACGACGTGCGCAACAAGCTCAAGACGCTGCTGCAGATGGCCATCGTGCTGACCTACGCGGCGAAGGTCCCCGTGGTGAAGATCGGCCGGATGGCCGGGCAGTTCGCCAAGCCGCGCTCGAAGAACTTCGAGACCCGCGACGGCGTCAAGCTGCCCGCCTACCGGGGCGACATGGTCAACGGCTTCGACTTCACCCCCGAGTCCCGCGTTCCCGACCCCTGGCGGCTGCTGCGGGCCTACCACTCCTCGGCGGTGACGCTCAACCTGATCCGCGCCTTCACCAAGGGCGGCTACGCCGACCTGCGCCAGGTGCACGCCTGGAACCAGGACTTCGTGATCGAGTCCCCGGCCGGCAAGCGCTACGAGCAGCTCGCCCGCGAGATCGACCAGGCGCTGGCCTTCATGCGCGCCTGCGGCGTGGAGCCCGAGGAGTTCCACACCGTCGAGTTCTACTCCTCGCACGAGGCGCTGATCCTCGACTACGACCAGGCGCTCACCCGGATCGACTCGCGGACCGGCCGCCCGTACGACGTCTCGGCGCACATGGTCTGGATCGGCGAGCGCACCCGCCAGCTCGACGGTGCCCACGTGGAGTTCTTCGCCAGCATCCGCAACCCGATCGGCGTCAAGCTCGGCCCGACGACCAGCGCCGAGGACGCCCTCGCGCTGATCGAGAAGCTCAACCCGGACAACGAGGCCGGGCGCCTGACCTTCATCACCCGGATGGGCGCGTCGAAGATCCGCGAGCACCTCCCCGAGCTGGTGGAGAAGGTGACCGCGAGCGGCGCCCAGGTGGCGTGGATCTGCGACCCCATGCACGGCAACACCTTCGAGGCGCCCAGCGGCCACAAGACCCGCCGCCTGGACGACGTCCTGAACGAGGTGGCGGGCTTCTTCGAGGTGCACCGCGCGCTCGGCACCCATCCGGGCGGCGTCCACATCGAGTTCACCGGCGACGACGTCACCGAGTGCGTGGGCGGCGGCGCCGAGATCGTCGAGGACGACCTGGCCAGGCGCTACGAGACGGCCTGCGACCCGCGTCTCAACCGTGGCCAGTCGCTCGACCTGGCCTTCCGGGTGGCCGAGCTCTACCGCTCGGTCTGACCTTCCGGGCCACGGGCCCCGGTCATGCGAAAGCCCCGCGCCATCGGATTCCTCCCTCCGGCGGCGCGGGGCTTTCGCGATCCGGGCATCAGCCCTTCTGGGCGCCCAGCTCGTTGGCGAGCTCGGCGCGGATCGCCTCCATGTCGAGGGCGCGGACCTGGCCGATGAGGTCCTCGAGGGCGGGCTCGGGCAGCGCGCCCGGCTGGGCGAAGACGACGATGCCATCGCGGATGGCCATGATCGTCGGGATCGAGGTGATCTCGAATCCCTGCGCGAGCGCCTGCTCGGCCTCGGTGTCGATCTTGCCGAACTTGATGTCGGTGTGCTTCGCCGACGACTTCTCGAAAATCGGCCCGAAGGTGCGGCACGGTCCGCACCAGGCCGCCCAGAAGTCCAGCAGGACGATCCCCTCATCGGCGATGTCGTTGAAGTTCTTCTCGGTTACCTCGATGGTGGCCACCGGTGGCTCCTCCTGTCGTTCACGTCTGTACGGCTGGCATAACCACTTCCCTCCCCCGAGCATTCCATCCCGCCGTCCCGCCATCCCGCCGGGGTGCGGGGACCCGCCGGGCCGGTGGACGCCGCCGGGGGCGACGAGTCCGGGCGCCGCCCCCGTTCTCGATCCGGTCACCGGGCCTCCCGAGCACGGCGCGCCGCTCCGAAACTTTCTGAGCAACGGACCCCGCGGAGGGAAGCACGCCTTCTTTTCAGCTACTTTCCGAAAGTTTTAATGACGACATAGAGATATTTCCAGTTCAGGAACATAAGAAAAGATCGGCTTTCAAAATATTTCGGCACCTGTGTTGACGTCTTTCGGTCACGTTCCCAGACTGATCGCCAGCACCCCACCCCGGAAGGGAGAGCCCTGGTGATCATCGACTTGACCCGCTTCAAGATCCCCTCAAGGGTCGTCGCGCCGGCGGTGGCGGCGATGCTCTCGGTCACCGGGGCGGTGACGGTGACCTCCGCCGAGGCCACCGCCGCCCTCGCCACCACCGCGGCCGCCGCCGGAGTCGAGAACGAGGGTGCCGACTGCGCGGTGACCGGCCTGCCCGACGCGGGATCGCTGCCCACCGACTCCAGGCTCCCCGACCCCTTCAGGAAACTGAACGGTACGCGCATCTCCACCACGTCCGAGTGGCGGTGCCGGCGCGAGGAGATCAAGAAGCTGGCGGAGAAGTTCGTCTACGGCGAGAAGCCCGTGAAGCCGGCCACCGTCACAGGGACGGTCTCGAACAGCGGCATCACCGTGAACGTGAGCCACAACGGCAGGAGCTCCAGCTTCTCCGCGAGTGTCTCGCTGCCGAGCGGGTCCGGCCCCTTCCCCGCGGTCGTCGTCCTGGGGGGATTCGGAGCGGACACGGCCGCCATCAGAGCGGCCGGTGCCGCGGTCATCACCTACGACCCCTACGCGGTCGGCCGGGAGGGCACGCCACGCAACAACAAACAGGGCGCCTTCTACAGCGTCTACGGCTCCTCGAGCAGCACGGGACTGCTCATGGCCTGGGCCTGGGGGGTGAGCCGGATCATCGACGTCATCGAGCAGTCCAACGGCGGCGTCCTCAGGGCCGACGCCACCGGCGTCACGGGATGCTCGCGGTTCGGAAAGGGCGCCTTCGTGGTCGGCGCGTTCGACCAGCGCATCGCGTTGACCATGCCGATCGAGTCGGGGAGCGCCGGCGTGCCCATCTTCCGCGGGATCCCCGGGGAAGGCGCCCAGAGCCTGAGCAGCGCCTACGGAGAGCAGCCCTGGCTGGGTGACGCGTTCGGCTCCTTCACCGGCAGCCCGGCACGGCTACCGGTGGACACCCACCAGATGGTGGCCATGGTCGCACCGCGCGGACTGTTCATCATGGACAACCCCCACATCGCCAATCTGGGCCCCAGATCCGCGAGCGTGGCGGCCCTGGGCGGAGCGGAGGTCTACAAGGCGCTCGGCGCGGGAGGCAACATCACCTACTGGTCCGACATCCAGGACGGCAGCCACTGCGCCAACCGGTCCGAGTGGAGAACCCCCTTGCAGCAGAACATCCAGAAGTTCCTGCTGAAGACGGGCAGCGCCCCCGGCGCGATGAGGATCTCGTCCAGGGCGTCCGGCAACCTGGCCGAGTGGAGGGACTGGCAGACTCCGGCCCTCGGCGATTCGGGCGACAGCACCCCGCCGAGCACGCCGGGCACCCCGGCCGCGTCCGCCGTGACCGCCACCGGCGCCACGCTGACCTGGGCCGCGTCCACCGACCAGGGCGGCTCGGGCCTGGCCGGCTACGACGTCCACCGCGAGCAGGGCGACACCGACCCGCGACTCGGGCAGTCCACCACCAACTCGATCACCCTCACCGGGCTGGCCGCGAACACCCGGTACCAGGTGTACGTGCGGGCGCGCGACGGCGCGGGCAACCTGTCCGGCGACTCGCAGCCGGTCACGTTCACCACGACCGCCGGCGGCGGTGACGACACCTCGCCGCCGACGGCCCCGGCCGGCCTGGCGGCCTCGGGGACCACGTCCACGGGCACGACCCTGAGCTGGACGGCCTCGACGGACGACACCGGCGTCTCCGGCTACGACATCCTGCGCGCGCCCGGCGCGAGCGGCGGCACGTTCACCCAGGCCGGCACCTCGGCCACGACCTCGTTCGCCGACACGGGCCTGACCCCGAGCACCACCTACCGCTACCAGGTCAGGGCACGGGACGCGGCGGGCAACACCTCGCCGGTCTCGAACACCGCGGAGGTCACCACCCGGCCCGGCACCTCCACCGGAGCCTGCACGGCCGTGCCGACCGTGCAGACCCAGTGGAGCACCGGGTACGTCATCCAGCCGCTGACCGTCACCAACACCGGCACCTCGGCGATCACCGGATGGACGGTCACCTTCACGCTGCCGGCCGGGCACACGATGACCGGCTCGTGGAACGGCACCGCCACCGTCAGCGGGCAGACCGTGACCATCAGGAACGTCGGCCACAACGGCGCCCTCGCTCCCGGGGCGAGCACCGGCGGCGTCGGCTTCCAGGTGAGCCGCCCGAACGGCGACGCCGCGCTCCCGTCCGGATACGCCTGCGCCTGACGGGCCGGCCCCGGCTCCTGCCCGACGGCCGGGCCCCGGCTCGCCCACCCCTCTCCCGGGTGGGCGAGCCGGGGCCCGGCGCGTTCGAGGGGCCGCCCGCCCGCCGGGAGGATCTCGGCGTTGACCTGCCCGTTCGAGGCGAGGGCGGCGGCCGCTCCCGAGATGCCCGGCGTGCGGGACAAGACGTCACGAGTTTCTCCGAAGTTTTCGTTATCCACTCGCGGCCCGCGGGTCTCCTGTGTAGCGGTGCTTGCGGGTGCCGCCAGAAGTCCCCTGCACGACTTCCCAACAGGACAAGGACTCCATTCACTATGAGCACAACCGCCTCGCGCGGCATCCGAGCCGGACGCGCGTCCGTCGGACGTCAGGTCCGCCGCCTGTCGCTGGCCGGTGTTCTCGTCGGCCTCCTGAGCACCTCCGCGGTGAGCGTCGCCTCCCCGGCCGCCGCGGCCGAGGTGCCCCTCTCGCAGGGCCGTAACGCCATCGCCTCCTCGGCGGAGCGCGGTGACCTGTCGGCCGCGGCCGCCGTCGACGGCAAGACCAGCACCCGCTGGGGCAGCAAGTTCAGCGACCCGCAGTGGCTCGCGGTCGACCTCGGCAAGTCCACCGCCATCAAGAAAATCGTCATCAACTGGGAGAACGCCTACGCCACGGCGTTCCAGATCCAGACCGCCTCCGGTGGCAACGGCCCCTGGAAGACGGTGTACGGCACCACGGCGGGCAAGGGCGGCGTCCAGACCGTCAACCTGTCGGCCACCGGCCGGTTCGTGCGGCTGTACGCGACCAAGCGGTCCGGCCAGTACGGCGTCTCGCTGTGGGAGTTCCAGGTCTTCGGCACCGCCTCGGGCACCTCGAACCCGACCCCGACGCCGACGCCGACCACGAAGCCGAGCTCGACCCCGAAGCCGAGCTCGAGCTCGACGCCCAAGCCGACGTCCAGCGCCACCCCGACCACCACCGCGCCCGCCGGTGGCTGGGTGCCGGTGAACCAGGCCGCGTGGAAGAAGGCCCTGGACGCCTACAACAAGGTCGCACCCCAGCCGGTCCCCGCGGGAATCGTGAGAGTCCCCGAGTTCCACACCAACTGCGAGGTGGCCAACGAGGCCAAGGACGACCCGATCGTGCTGCCCGGCCTGGTCGGCGCCTCCCACCTGCACACCTTCTTCGGCCCGAAGGTGTCGGCGAACACCACGACGGAGGACCTGCTCAAGAGCACCACGACCTGCGACGCTCCTGGGGACAACAGCGCCTACTGGGCGCCGACCCTGCTGCGCAACGGTAAGCCGGTCCCGATGAAGAACTTCCGGGTGTACTACGGCTCCCGGCTCAAGGACCCGTCGGAGGTCGTGCCGTTCCCGCCGGGTCTGGTCGTGGTGCAGGGCGACGCGAAGCGGCAGGTGGCGACGCCGAAGGGTGCCTCCGGCCAGTTCTGGTGCGCCGGCAGCGCGGAGACCGGCCGTAGCGCCGACGGCAACTGGCCCGTCTGCGCACCGGGCGGCAACCTGATCTACCAGCTGACGTTCCAGGACTGCTGGGACGGCAAGCACATCGACTCGCCCGACCACAAGTCGCACATGGGGCCGGCCAAGAACGGCACGTGCTCCGGCGACTACCCGGTCGCGGTCCCCAACCTCTCGTTCATGCTCGGCTACGACTCGCTCGGCGGTGACGGCCTGGCGCTGTCGTCGGGCCTGCCGTCCTCGATCCACGGGGACTTCATGAACGCGTGGACGCCGGAGACGCTCGGCGCGCTCGTGAAGGTCTGCCTCAACGCGAAGGCCAAGTGCGGCACCACGCCGGGCTGGGGCCGCTGACCGATCCACGGCGCCACCTCGCATGACGTGCCGGTGATCCCGCCTTTCGCGGGGCCACCGGCACGGCACGCGTAGCCGTGAACATGACGGCTCTCTTCCTCGTACGACGCGTACCTCCGCGGGGCCGCCGGCCCCGCGGAGGTACGCGTCACCGCCCGGCGGTCCGGGTCAGCGCCTCCCGCCGGACAGGGTCAGCCCGATGACCACGGGGTCGTGGTCGGAGGAGCGGAAGGCGTCGGGCTCGTAGAGGCCCGGCGGGTTGAACTCGGTGTTGTAGTCGAGGATCCGGCTCTCGTCGGCGTTGATGTGCCAGATCGTCGCGCTGGTCACGCGCTTGAGCAGGTCCTTGCCGACCAGGGCGTGGTCCAGCTCGCCGACCAGGCCGTCGAAGAGGTAGCTGTAGCGCAGCGGCGCCGGGACGAACCTCTTGGTCACGCTGGTCAGGCCGGCGGCCTCCAGGGTGTCGATCGGGTCCTCCTCGCCGTAGGCGTTGAGGTCGCCGAGGACCAGCGGGTTGGCCAGGTCCAGGCTGTCGATCAGGCCCAGTGTCGCCTGTGCCTGGCGTACGCGCTCGCCGTTGTAGCAGCTCTGCCCGTCGCCCTGGTCGGCGTCCGGGCCCACGGCCTGCTCGTCGCAGCCCTTGGACTTGAAGTGGTTGACCAGCACGGTGAAGGGCTGGCCGCCCTGGACCCGGCGGAAGGTCTGGATCAGCGGGGGCCTGCGGAAGACCGGGTCGGTGGAGGAGAGGGCGGCCCCCACCGGCTGCACCCTGCCCGGCTTGTAGATCGCCGTCACGTGGATCAGGTCGGTGCCCGGGTAGGGGTGGGCGATCGCCGCGTAGGTGCCCGCGCCGACCTCGGCGTTGAGCGCGTCGACCAGGGCCTGCACCGCGGTCTGGCCGTTGTTCTGGACCTCCATCAGGCCGACGACGTCGGCGTTCATGCCCTTCAGCGCGGCGACCAGCTTGGCCAGCTGGCGCTGCTGCTCCGCGGCGTTGCTCGCGCCGCGCGAGCCGAGGGTGGTGAACCAGTTGAGCGTGTTGAAGCTGGCCACCTTGACGTTGCCGATGACCGGGAACGGCACGGGCAGGCGCGGGTTGGTCCGGAGGAAGTTGATCTTCTTGGTCGGCTGGAGCCGGTACTTGCCGAAGCCGTACCCCATCACGCCGGTGACGCCGAGCGCGGTGTCGCCCAGGCGGACGGTGCGCGGGTCGGTGTAGGGGATCGTCGCGGGGTTCTCCACCGAGGAGCCGTCGTCCACCAGCAGGGCGCGCCGCGCGTTCCTGGCGGCGTCCACGCCCGGCCGGTCGGTCGGCTGGAACAGGCGTCCCTCGGAGGCGACGGTGACCTCGCCGTAGCGGCCCAGGTTGTAGTGGTCGTTGAGGGTGAGCGGCTCGGGGAAGGTGACGAGCATGCTCTCGACGGGCTCGAAGGTCGTGCCCTCGGCGCGCGGCAGGTTCTGCTCGGCGGGCGCGACGGCGCCCTTTCCGCAGACGTCCACGGCGGTGACCGGCGACAGTTCGGTCCAGCCGTTGAACTCCACGGCCCTGCCGGTCACCAGGACGCGGTCGCCGACCTTGACGTCCTTGAAGGAGTCGCGGGCGAAGGCGAACAGGCCCTCGGAGGTGGCCGGGTCGGCGTCCGGGGTCGGGTCCTGCAGGAAGAAGCCGCCGAGCTGCGTGGTCGCCTGGAAGTCGGCGGTCACGACACCCTCGACGCGGACGTTCTGGCCCGCCAGCGGGCTGACGTCACCGCTGCCCTGCACCTGGGCGATCTGGTGGGTGGCCGGGGTCTCGCACGGCTCCCCCGTCGGAGTGGGCGTCGGGGTGGGCTCCACCGTCGGGGTCGGTGTGGGGGTGGGCGTCGGCTCGACGGCGCCGCAGGGCGCGGCGGCGGCGGCCCGGTTGCGCGGCGCCGGGGCCGCGGCCTCCACGTCGGTGCCGTTGACGTCGGTGTCGGCGCAGCCGTGCTCCTTGCGCAGGCCGGCCAGGGTGGCCGAGAGCGCGGGGGCGGCGGCGCCCTCGAAGTAGTTGGCGCCGCCGTACCCGACCAGGTCGGCGATGAGGGCCGTCTGCTCCGGCGCGCAGGGGGTGGAGCCGCCGTTGCACGCCAGCCCCTCGGCCGAGCGGACCAGGGCCGCCTTGCCCGCGGAGCCGCTCAGGTTGATCGTCCCGGTGGTGTCCGCGGCGGGCAGCGGGGAGCCGTTGGCGCCTCCGGCCAGCTGGACCAGGTGGTACTGGCCGGGCGCGAGGGTCCCCGCCAGGGGGACGACCGGGTTGGCGGCGAAGTTTCCCGTACCGGTGGCGCTCGCGTACTGGACGGACCAGCCGTCCAGGGCGACGGGCGCGGCGCTGCGGTTGAACAGCTCGACGTAGTCGTTGGCGAGCGGCGCTCCGGCGTTGCCGCCGCCGCCGTAGACCTGGCTGATGACGACGGTGCCCGGTTCCGCCAGGGCCGGGGCTGAGGCGAGGGCCGCGACGCCGGTGGTGGCGAGGCCGGCGGCGACGAGGGCGGCGAACGCCCGGGATAAAGCACGCATGAACCGGAGCGTAAGGCTCTGTGCATCGCAGAACACTCACATATAAGTGGATAGACGGTGAAATCCAGAATGTTGACACTTCATGTCTATCCAGCCTGGCCAGATATGGCTTTCCTTGACCTAGAAGTCGCTTGCCCCGGCGTCCGCGGGTATCACTTGGACATGAGAACTCTGGACGTGGGTTGGGTGACCTGCGCCGCCTCCCCGGAGTGCGCCGGATCCGCGCGGCAGCCGTACGGCCGGTGCCTGGCCCATCTGGACGCCGCCGAGCTCGACGAGGTCGTCCGCGGGCTCTCCCCCGGCTCCGCCGTCGACCTGCGGGCCACCGTCGTCGGCAGGGATCTGCTGGAGCGGATCCTCGGCGCGACCCGGGGGCGTCTGGGCCGGGCCCGGTTCGACTGGGCGACCTTTCCCGAGAGCGTGCGGTTCGGCGACATCGCCTTCGGCGGGGACGTCTCGTTCGACCACGCGCACTTCCGGTGCCTCGCCTCGTTCTTCGACGCCCGTTTCGCGCGCAACGTTTCCTTCCGCGAGGCCAGGTTCGACCGGGGGCTGTCCCTGCACGGTGTCGCCGTCACCGGGCACGCGGCCTTCGACCGGGTCTCCATCGACGGTGACGCGCTGTTCGGGGGCGCTCTCTTCAACCGGACCGCGTCGTTTGAATGCGCGGATTTCCATGGTTTTGTCACCTTTGACGGCACCGGCTTCGCGGGCGACGCGACCCTGAGAGGGTGCAGGTTCCGCCGTACGGTGTCCTTCCGCAAGACGAGTTTCGGCGGGCTGGCCGGGTTCGACGGGGCGCGTTTCTCGGCGGGCGGCTACCTGGCCCCGATCTCGGTCGGCCGCCACCTCACCCTCGCCGGGGCGTGGGCGGGCAAGGGCCTCGACGTGACCACGGGCGGATGCTCGGTGGACCTGCGGCGCCTGGAGGTCGGCGGGCGGCTGAACGTCCGGCTCGACGACGCCGAGGCCGACCTGGAGGGGGCGACCCTGCACGGCCCCGCCACGGTGCGGGGCCGGGACGGCGCCCGGGTGACCTCGCTGCACGAGGTGGACGCCGAGGAGCTGGAGCTCGCCGACCTGGACCTCAGCACCTGCCTCTTCACCGGCATCCGCCACCCCGAGGGGCTCAGGATGAGCGGCTGCGCGCTCGCCGTCGTCCCGCGCGGTGCCCGGCTGGGGCAGCGCTGGTGGTCCCTGTGGCGCGCCCCCGACCACGGGTGAGACCTCCGCGCCGACCGGAGTGGTCCCGGGGGCGGCCCCGAAGGCGGTCCCGGGGGCGGTAAGACTAGGAGATCGCGCGGGTGCCCTCCCCCGGACCGATCCCGGCCAGGAAGGCCGTGACGTCGGCGGCGAGCCGGCCGCTGCGGAAAACCCTCAGATGACCGAGGCCGGGATAGATGATCAGGCGGCCGTCGCGGACCCCCTCGGCGGTCTCCCGGAAAAGCTCGACAGGGTAGTCGAGGTCCCGCTCACCGCCCAGGACCAGGGTGGGGGCGACGACGTCGGCCAGCCGCCCGCCCAGGTCGAACCCGTCCTCCGCGCGGGCGAAGGCGAGCATGTCACGGGGGTCGCCGGGACGTACGAGCGGGTCCAGCAGCCACAGCAGCACCCTGGCCAGACCCCGCCCGGCGGGCGAGGCGGCGGCCGTGATCGCCTGGTGCTGCAGGCCGCGCCGCCCGGCGGCGACCTCCTCGGTGTAGCGGCGCTGGAGCCGCCTGACGTCCGGCGTGAGCCGGTGCGCCGCCCCGGCCACGACCAGCGCGCGCACCACGTCCGGGTGGTCGGCCGCCAGTTGCAGCGCCACCGAACCCCCCGACGACAGGCCCAGCACGTCGACCGGCCCGCCGAACTCCGCGCGGAGCGCCTCGGCGTGCCGGGCGGCGATGTCGGCCATGGTGGTTCCCGGAGCCATGCCGGGAGCGCGGCCCACGGCGTACAGCCGGAAGTGGCGGGCCAGCGGGGCCAGCACCCGCAGTTCCACACCGCGCGCCGGCCCGGCCGGGTTGGCGTGGACGGGGGTGAACCAGCGCAGCACGACGAGCGGCGGGCCGTCGCCGAGGGCGTAGTACGGCAGGTCGTTGGCGAGCGTGCCCTCCCGCACCTTGAGGTCCCTGAATCTCACGACGAAACCCTCCCTCCCGCCGGTGTCGCTGAATTCGAGAGTATTCGCAGGTGGGCGCGGGTCGACTCGGGGTCTTCTCAGGGTCGTCCCCGATGCGCGGCTCCCGGCCGGGAGACCAGGATGGGAAACGCGTACCCTGGACGGGAATCGGGCGACTGGAGAGCACATGGCAGGCACCGGGGTCATCGAGGATTACGTGACCGGGCTCAGCCGCACTCTCAGGGGTCCTCGGAGACCGAAGCTCGACCTGATCACCGAGGCGCGCGACAGCCTGCTCGACACCGCCGAGGCGCTGGAGGGCGACGGCCTGAGGCGCGACGAGGCCGAGCGGGCCGCGGTCGAGGAGTTCGGGCCGATCCGCGAGATCGCGCCCGGCTACCAGGAGGAGCTGTCCAAATCGGCGGGCCGGAGGCTGGCCGTCCTGCTGTTCGTCGGCGTGCCGCTCACCGCGATCATGTGGAACGTGATCTGGAAGGTCTTTCCCACCGCCCCGACGGCGTACGAGCGCATGCCGGACTGGTTCATCCTGGTCGCCCGCGGCGTGGACGCGCTCCAGATGTTCATCGGCCTGGTCGGCGGGCTCGCGTTGCTCGCGCTGGGCCGGGGACTGCGCAGGATCAGACGGCCCCGGCTCGTCACCCGGGCCCTGGGCCTGTTCGTCTGGGCCATGCTGCCGGTCATGCTCGTATCGTGCGGGGCCCTGATGTTCGGCTCGCAGAGATCGGCCGGGTTCGGCGACTACCCGGCGGGGGCCGTCGCGTCGCTGGTGAGCTACGCGATCTGGTCCGTGCAGTTGTACTGCGCCTTCCGCTGCCTGAGCATCACCCGGCGCGAGCCCGCCGTCGCGACCGCCTGAGCCCCGCGACCGCCTGAGCCCCGCGACCGCCTGAGCCCCGCGACCGTCCGAACCCGGTGACCGCCTGAGCCCGGCGGCTCCGGGAGGCGTCAGCGGTTGGTGCGCGGTTCCAGGACGCTGCCGATGGCTCCGGCGAACTCCCGCCAGGCGGAGCGTTCGCCGGCGAGGGCCGTGCGCCCCGAGGAGGTCAGCCGGTAGGTGCGCCGCCTGCGCCCGCTCACCGTGGCCCACTCGCTGGCCAGGTATCCCGCCTGCTCCAGCCGTCGCAGCGCCGGGTAGACGGTGCCCGTCGGCACGTTCAGCGCGCCGCCGCTGCGCGCCTGGAGCGCCTCGATGATCGCGTAACCGTGCAGCGGCTCGTGCTCCAGCACGGAGAGCAGCAGGGCGTCCATGTGACCGCGGAGCGCGTCGGGGTTCACCCGGCCACCTCCGCCCGCCGGACGGATCCCGTGTCACCGCACCCGGCGGTTCGTTCGCTTCGCTCGCTCACGTCGTCAGCCTACCTCTCCTATAGACATACTACATGTAGGCCTTCTACATGTAGTATGTCTATAGGTAGACAAACACAACAATGGAGGTGAGACCGTGGACGTGCTCGACCTGGCCCGGACACAGTTCGCCGTGACAGGGAGCCTCCACTTCCTGTTCGTCGTACTGACCCTGGGCCTGGCCCCCCTGATCGCGATCATGCACACCCGCTACGCCGTCACCGGCAAGCCGGTCCACGAGCGGGTGACCCGCTTCTGGGGCCAGATCTACGTGATCAACTACGCGCTCGGGATTCTCACCGGGCTGGTGATGGAGTTCCAGTTCGGTATGAACTGGAGCGGTCTCTCGCACTACGCCGGGGACATCTTCGGCGCGCCGCTCGCGATCGAGACGCTCGGCGCGTTCTTCCTGGAGTCCACCTTCCTGGGCCTGTGGATCTTCGGCTGGCACCGGCTGCCGAAATGGCTCCACGTGGCGTGCATCTGGGTGGTGACGCTGACCGCCTACCTCTCCGCCTTCTGGATCATGGTGGCCAACTCGTTCCTGCAGAACCCGGCCGGAGCCGTGGAGCGCGACGGCCACCTGGTCCTGACCGACTTCGGCGCGCTCCTCACCAACCCGACGCTGACCATGGCGCTGCCGCACGTGCTCGGCGCGGGCCTGTGGACCGGCGGTTTCGTGGTGATGGGGGCCAGCGCGTACCAGCTGTTCCGGCGCACCGCCGAGCGGGAGTTCTTCACGAGCTCGCTCCGCACGGGAGTGATCACCTCGCTGGTCGGCTCGCTGCTCACGATCGGCTTCGGCTACGCCCAGTTCGGCGCGATCGGCGCGGTCCAGCCGGGCAAGTTCGACGACGGGGGCCTGGCCGGGCTGGGGCTCGGCTTCATGATCCTGATCGGCCAGCTGATCCAGCTCCTCATCCTGTTCGTACTGGCACCGACCGTGTACTGGCTGCCGCGCTGGCGCTGGACGCACCCCGTGCTGATGGCGATCACCCCGCTGCCGTTCGTGGCGGCGATCCTCGGCTGGCTGGCCAGGGAGTCCGGCAGGCAGCCCTGGCTGATCAACGGGAAGCTGACCGTCGCCGACGCCATGTCCCCCGGTCTCACCTCCGGGATGGTCACCGTCTCGCTCATCGCCTTCGGCGGCGTGCTCACCCTGCTCGCGGTGATCGACTACGTGCTGATCGCCCGTACCGTGCGGCGCGGGCCCGCCGCCGTCGCCCTCGGCGCGGACGCGCCGGCCGACCCCACCGAGCGCGCGCACGCGCTCAGCCACTAGGGAGAGACCATGGACATCCTCTGGCTCGGCGTGTTCGCCCTCCTGCTGATCGGTTACTTCGCCCTGGAGGGCTTCGACATCGGCGTGGGCATGCTGCTGCCCGTCCTCGGCAGGACGCGGAAGGACCGGGACGAGATCGTCGCCGCCATGGCGCCGTTCATCCTGGCCAACGAGGTCTGGCTGGTGGCCGTGGCGGGCGTGCTGTTCGGCGTCTTCCCCTCGATCGAGGGGGACGTGCTGTTCGGCCTCTACCCGCTCGTGGTCTCCCTGCTGGTGTCGTGGATCGTCCGCGACGCCGGGCTCTGGTTCCGCCGCCGCGCCGACGGGAGCGCGTGGCGGTCGACCTGGGACTGGGCGATCGTCGTCGGCTCGTACGGCCTGGCGCTGAGCTGGGGCATGGCCCTGGTCGCGGTGGCCGGCGGCCTGACCGGTCCCGCGATCGGCCTGCCGGGACTGGCCGGCGGGCTGGTGGTGGCCGCGCTGCTCGCCTTCCACGGCTGGACGTTCGTCTCGTGGCGGCTGCCCGGGCGGGTGACCGGCGCGCGCCGCACCGGCCGGGCGCTCCTGCTCTCCGCGTGCGCCGCCGCGGCGCCCGTCGCGGTGCTGCTCGCCGTACTCGCCCCCTGGCTGCTCGACCGTACGGCACCCACCGGGACGCTAAGTGTGCTCAGTGTCATGATTCTTCCCTTCGCACCGGTCATGGTGGGTGCGCAAGTATGGGTATGGCGGACGTTCGGTCCCGGACGCGCCGCCTCCGATCGGGTTCCTTCGTTCTTCTGAGCTCTCTAGGGTTGGCATGCACAAGGATCTTGTACGGCTGGCACTGGGCGAGCGGGCCGTCCGCCGCCACCTGGCCGCGTGCCTGGCCGCCGCCGTCCTGACCGGGCTGCTCGTCCTCGTCCAGGCGGAGTTGCTCGCCGGGGTGCTGTCCGGGCGGTTCGCGGCCCCGGCCCTGATCCTGCTGGCGCTGGTCGTCGGCGTCCGGGCGCTGCTCACCCTGGGGCAGGGGATCGCCGCCGGGCGCATGACCACCGGGGTGAAGTCCGCCCTGCGGCACCGCCTGCTGGCGCGGGTGCGTGACCTGGGGCCCGTCAGGCCGGCCTCCCAGCGCTCGGGCGAGCTGGTGACGCTGACCGGCCGGGGTCTGGACGCCCTCGACCCCTACCTGACGGGCTACCTGCCCGCGGTGGCGGTCGCGGGCGTCGTGCCGGTCGCGGTGCTCGTCCGGCTGTTCGCCGCCGACCTGGCCAGCGCGGTGATCGTGCTGGTCACGCTGCCGCTCATCCCGATCTTCGGGGCGCTGGTCGGCATGCACACCAAGGCCGTGACGGAACGTCAGTGGAGAGCCCTTTCCCGCCTCGGCGGGCACTTCCTGGACGTGGTCAGGGGCCTTCCCACGCTGCGCGCCTTCGGCAGGGCCCGCTACCAGGCCGAGGTGATCCGGCGGGTGGCCGACGCCCACCGGGCCGCGACGATGCGCACGCTGCGGGTGGCGTTCCTGTCCTCGCTGGTGCTGGAGCTGGCCGCGTCGCTCTCGCTGGCCCTGGTGGCCGTCCCGGTGGGCCTGCGGCTGCTGTCCGGCTCCCTGGACCTGTCGGCCGCGCTGCTGGTCCTGCTCCTGGCGCCGGAGGCGTACCTGCCGCTGCGCAACATGGGCGGCAGGTTCCACGCGGCGATGGAGGGCGTCGCCGCCGCCGACGAGGCGTTCGGCGTACTCGACGGCCAGGCGGAGTCGACGAAGGCGGAGGCGGGGGCGCGGCTTTCGCGCGATGAGCACGCGGGCACGCGTACGGCGACGGCAAGCTCGCCGGGACGAGGGGGACCGAGCCCGGGCGGAGCGCCGGAGATCCGGCTGGAGCACGTCACGGTGCGTTACCCGGACCGTGAGGAGGCCGCGCTGGAGGACGTGTCGCTGGTGATCGCGCCCGGTGAGCGGGTGGCGCTGGTCGGCGAGAGCGGAGCGGGCAAGAGCACCCTGCTCCACCTGCTGCTCGGCTTCGTCACCCCCTCGGAGGGCAGGGTCCTGGTCGACGGCGCCGAGATCGGCGATCACGACTCCTGGCGCGCGCGGCTGGCGTTCGTACCGCAGCGCCCGCATCTCTTCGCCACCTCGGTGGCCGACAACATCGGGCTCGGCGCCCCCGGCGCGACGATCGGCGAGATCAGGGCCGCGGCGCGGGCCGCGCAGGCCGACGAGTTCGTCACGGCGCTGCCCGAGGGCTACGACACCGTGCTCGGCGAGCGGGGGACGAACCTGTCCGCCGGGCAGCGGCAGCGGGTCGCGCTGGCTCGCGCGTTCTGCCGCCCGGACGCCGGGCTGCTCCTGCTGGACGAGCCGACCGCGCGGCTCGACGGCCGCAGCGAGGGCGCGATCGTGAGCGCGACCCGGGACCTCGCCGAGGGCCGCACCGCCGTGATCGTCGCCCACCGGCCCGCGATGATCGACCTGGCCGACCGGGTGATCCGGATCGCCGACGGCCGGGTGGTGGCCGGGGACGCCGGGGGCAGAGCACCGGCGGGGACCCGAGAGGAGATCACCTCGTGACCGACGTCAGCGGGATCCCGGTGGGCCGGACGGGCGGGCGGCCGACGAGCGAGGCAGCCGGACGACCTGCGGACCACTCGGACGAGCGACCGGCGAGCCGCACGGACGGACGACCAGCGGGTCAGGCAGACGAGCGACCGACGGGCCGGACCGGAGGGCGGCTGGTCCTCGCCGCGGCGGGGGCGGCGGCGGCCGAGCTGGCCGGGCTCGGGCTGATCGGGTCCGCCGCGTGGCTCATCACCAGGGCCGCGGAGCAACCGCCGCTGGCGGCGCTGAGCGTGGCCATCGTCGGGGTGCGGGCGTTCGCGACGACCAAGGGCGTCTTCCGCTACGGGGAGCGCCTGGCCGGTCACGACGTGGCGCTGCGGGCCCAGGCGAGGACCAGGGAGCGGCTCTACCAGGCGCTCATTCCCACGGGATCGTCGAACAAGCGCGGAGCCGACCTGCTCAGCCGCATGGTCGACGACACCGACGCGGTACAGGACCTGCTGGTGCGCTGCCTGCTCCCGGCGGTCGCGGCGCTGGTCACCGGGGTGGCCGCGGTGGTGATCGGGCTGTTCCTGCTCCCCGTGGCGGCGCTGGCGCTCCTGGCCGGGCTGCTGGTGGCCGGGGTGCTGATCCCGGCGGGCACGGCCGCCGCCGCGCGGCGCTGGTCGGCGCGGATCGCCCCCGCGCGGGCGGACCTCGCGGCCCGGGTCGCCGACCTGGTGCACGGCGCGGCCGACCTGGCCGCCTACGGGGCGGACGGGCGGGCGCTGGCCGCCGCCGCCGAGACCGACGCCCGGCTGGCGGCGCTGGAGCGCAGGCAGGCGCGGGCGAACGCGATCGCCTCGGCCCTGGGCCTGCTCACCCAGGGACTCACCGTGGCGGCCGTCGTCCTGCTGGCGATGAACTCCGGGGCGGGTGCCGTGGCCACCGCGGTGCTCGCGCTGGTCTCGCTGGTGTCCTTCGAGCCGGTGCTGCCGATGGCCGCAGCCGGGGAGCGGCTGACCGGGGTGCTCGCCGCCCTGCGCCGCCTGCGGGAGGTGGGCGCGACCCCGCCGGCGGTGACCGAGCCGGCCGTTCCCGTCGCGGTCCCCGCCGGGCCGCCCACCGTCGAGATCGAGGACCTGGTGGTCCGGCACGACCCCGGCCTTCCCCCGGCCCTCGACGGCGTCAGCCTGACCCTCACCCCCGGCAGGCGCGTCGCCCTGGTCGGCCCCAGCGGAGCGGGCAAGAGCACCCTGCTGTCGGCCCTGATGCGCCTCGTCGAGCCCGAGTCGGGGACGATCCGGGTCGGCGGGGTGGACGTCCGGGAGCTGGCGGCCGACGACACCCGGCGGGTGATGACCGGGCTGACACAGGATCCGTACGTGTTCCAGACGTCGCTGCGGGACAACCTGCGGCTGGCGGGCCCGGAGGCCGGCGACGAGGAACTGGCCGGGGCGGTGCGGCGGGCGCGCCTGGACCGGTGGGTGGAGCGGACCGGCTGGGACGCGGTGCTCGGGGAGGACGGGCGCACGGTGTCCGGGGGCCAGCTGCAGCGGCTGGCACTGGCGCGGGCGCTGCTGCACGACCCGCCGGTGCTGCTGCTGGACGAGCCCGCCGAGGCCCTGGACGAGACGACGGCGGACGCGCTCATGGCCGACCTCCTGGACGCCACCCACGGCCGTACGACGCTGCTCGTCACGCACCGCCTGCGCGGGCTGGAGCCGATGGACGAGATCGTCGTACTGGAGAACGGCTCGGTGACGCAGCGGGGCACCCACGCGGAGCTGGTCTCCTCCCCCGGCTACTACCGCGACCTGTGGCGGTCGGAGGCCCTGACCGCCGGCCGGTGAGCGCCTGGCGTGGAGAGTCAGCACCGACCGAGCGGGTGGCGTTTGTCGCGGCATGTGATCTTGTGTTTTCGTACCCTGAGTCCAGAGAGGAGGTCTCCATGGGCGGATGGCAGCTTCGGGAGGCGAAGCAGCGCTTCAGTGAGGTCCTCCGGAGGGCGGTGAGCGAGGGTCCCCAGGTGGTCACCCGGCATGGGGAGGAGGTGGCCGTGGTCATCGACATCGCCGAGTACCGCCGTCTCAGGGGCGAGGCCCCCGACTTCGGACGGTTCCTTCTCGCCGCCCCCGACTGGGACGACGACATCGAGTTCCCCAGGAACCGGGACCTTCCCCGAGAGGTGAACGTCAAGGACTTCGAGGGGACGGGCGTGTCCGTGGTCAACCCCTTCGAGCCGCCGCACTGACGAGAGAATGCCGTGGCCCGGCGAGTGATCACATCCTGGTGTGTCGGTGCTCGGCGCCGGACGGGAAGCACTCGGGGTCGCCTGCCTCGCACGGAATGCCGTAACACCGAAAGGGCTCGCAAAGCGAGTTCGGCCGGCGACACCACGGCGAAAAGCCGGTCACCGCCCCGGAAGGGGAACAGCTTAGATCGTGTCCGCTTTCACCGAGGTGATGAAGTCGGCCCATGCCTGGGGGGTGAACGCCAGGGCGGGGCCGTCAGGGTTCTTACTGTCGCGGACAGCCACGATGCCGGGGAGGTTGGTGGCCACCTCGACGCAGTCGCCGCCGTTGCCGCCGCTGCGGCTGCTCTTGAACCACCGGGCGTCCGTCAGGTCCATGATCCCATCGCTTTCTCCATCAGAGCCACCGAGGCGGACTGCGACAGAGCGCACGCCCGGAGCGCGTCGAGCTGGGTCAACAGGGTCTCGATCTCGGTGGGACCGTTGACGATCTGACCTTCGGCTGCGGTTTCCAAATAAACTATATCGGGCGATCCTCTGAAGCTCGCGATCACGAAAGCCCCGGTCAGACCGGCATGCGCGCCCACGTCCAGCGGGATGACCTGGATGGTGATCCGGGGCCGCCGGACCAGTTCGAGAAGCTGCTCCAGCTGCTTGCGCATGACCTGCGGGCCACCGACCGGACGGATCAGCACGGCCTCGTCAAGGGTGGCCCAGAACATGGGCGGGTCAGGCTTGGTGAGGATCCGTTGCCGTTCCATGCGCGTGGCGACGAGTTCCTCCACCTGCTCGTCGGTGTCGCCTGGTCGTCCTGCCCGCAGAACCGCCCGCGCGTAGTCCTCGGTCTGGAGCAGTCCCGGCACGAGGACAGGCTGGAAGCTTCGCAGGGTCCGGGCCTCTCGCTCCAGCTCGACGAACGGCCGGAACCACACGGGGTAGACGTCTCTGCCGATCAGGGGCCACAGGCGGACGAGAGCACCATCGGCTTTCAGTACCTCGTCACACTTCGCCGCGAACTCCCTCGTCGGGGCACGCCTGGCCGTCTCGATGAGCCCGACGAGGGAGGTGGAGTAGGAGATCCTGCGCGCCAGTTCCTTCTGGCTCCATTGTGCTTGCTCCCGGTATTTGCGCAGTTCAGAACCCCAGTAAGCAAGAACGCTGGCATTCGCGTCCAGCTCGCTCGGTGAGGGCATCTGCACTCCCGTCCTTCAGGGCTCTACACGAATCGTTGAGGGTCCTACATGAGACGCAACTGAATGTGCGGATTTACCGTTGGAGGCGCACACCTACCGAACGTAGTCGCCCGGCGACACTCTGGGAAGGGGAATTCGACCACGCGCATCGACCGCACCGAGAGGAGACGGACAACGATGATCGCTCCCGCTCTGCTGACCGGAACGCCTGCCGTATACGCCGCTGACCAGCTGAGTAACGCGCTGGAACAGCGTGGGATAGCCGCTGACGTCCATGACGGCTACGGCGTCGCCCTGGTGTCGGTCTGGGTCGATCTTCTGGTCTGGACCGACGGCTTCGTCTACCGCTGGTGGACGGGACAGTTCTCGGGGCGAAGCCGCCGACGGCTCTACACGGCCTACACCGTGGACAACCCGGCCGCCGCCGCCCGCTGCGTCGCCCGCCGGTACGAGGAACTACAGCAGGGCCACCCGGTGTCGTCGCAGCTTCGTGGGGACCCGTTGTGATGCTGGTTGAGAAGTGCCTGAGTCCGCATGTGGCCATGGCGCACCGCGATCACACTCGGCTGCAGTGGCGGCCTCCGGATCGGATCGCTGATCGCGTAAGGCCGGTGAGCTGGACCTGTGTGTGCCGCGCCACGGTCTACGAACTGTGCCAGGGCGGCGGGCAGGCGTTCATCCGGCGAACCGTTCAACTCGACCGCAAGCACGCGATCCACGAGACGTGCCGATGGTCTTTCCCCGAAGCTCGGGCGATCTGGGCGGCGCTGCTGTCCGGTAGAGCCCGGTAGAACGGGCGTGGCGGCGTGTGCTTCGGAGGGACGGCGCCGCCACGCCTGCCAGGAGTCACCATGCAGGCTCCTGGCCCATTTCTTCCTCGCCCCCGACAGCTGCCAGATCGTGTGCCCGGCCGAGGGGTCAACTCCGTCTTCGCGTGTCCGTTCCCACGGCGTAAACCGGTACCCCACACCCAACAGGTACAGACGGGGTTGACGCCGACCGAGGGACACGAACACTCCGGTAGCGGGGGCGGGGGAGTCACAAACAGCAACTCGGCCCCTGATCTGGCACTTATCAACGATCACTGCAAGCTAGCTGCATCGAAATAGCTTTGATCGTTTGTTAGGTACTCGTCGAAGTTCGCCGGACGTGGGTGGGTGGCGGGCAACGGCCCCCGGCCGCAGCACAGCCCGCCGAGTTGTCAAATGGCCAGGCAAGCCCCTATCAACAGACAAGCCCATCGGAAAGCTGAACCGCGCCGGGATGGCTGGCGAAGGCGCGGACGAATCCGGCAAGATCGATCATCTCCGGGTAGGTGGCGGTGAGGCCGTCTAGTGCTCTGACCGCATACGTTCACCGGCTTTGGGATCGGCGACCCAGTTGGGTATGAGTACCCTCGGCTCGTGGAAGATCGCGAGCAACACGTGAGGTATCAGCAGGACCGGACCGTGCTGGCGGCGATCGGGGCTCATCTCGATCCCCAGATCAGTCGGATCCGGGTGCGGTTGCCACGGTCCGTGGCTGAGTCGGCGGTCGCTGCCTGGGGTCGCGATGAGCTAGGCGAGATCGGCGAGGAGAGCCGTGAAGAGTACGAACTACGTGACGATGCCGCTGAGCTGGCGTTGATCGGCTTGGCGATCACCTCGCGCGGTGTGTGGGATGGCGAGGAGGTCGTCGTCGACCTGGATGTCGCCCAGATCTCGGCGGCGTTGCGGGCCGCGCGGTAGTTCAAGCTGCGGCAGCGAGAAGTCCTCCTCCCCAGCGCAGTCCCTTCTCGCTGCGGATGCGGGCACGCTCGCGGCGTTGGGCTGTGAGGACGTCGGGGTGGCGAGCATTGGCGTTGCGCCAGCGCAGGTAGGCGTGCAGAGCCCGGGTCTGCACGGGGTGGTTGGGGTGATTGGAATTGGCGATGGTGAATTGCCTTAGCGGTCCGAAGTGGGCCTCGATCGGGTTGGCCCAGGAGGCGTAGGTCGGGGTGAAGCAGAGCTCGACCCGGTGCTTGCTGGCCCAGTGACGGATCTGCTCGCCCTTGTGCGCGGACAGGTTGTCCAAGATGACGTAGATGGGGGCGCCGTCGGGGCGGGCGGCGCGGATCGACTTCAGCGCGGCCAGGGTGCTCGCGGCGCCCTTTCTGTGGCGGTTGATGCCCCACACAGTGTCGTTGCCGACCGAGTAGCAGCCATGGAAGTAGGTGACGCCGTGGGTGCGGCGATAGGTGGCCGGATGCCGCTTGGGGTGTCCCCTCGCGGCCCAGCACGAGCCGCCGGTGGGCCGGATCCCGAGTGGGCCGAACTCATCAAAGGCGAAGACCCGGTCCGCAAAGCGGTCCAGGACCTCCTCGATCCGATCCAGCTTCGCCTCTCGGTCGGGGTCGGGGGACTCCTTCCACGTCTTGGTGCGCTGGAAGGTAACGCCGCGGCGGGCGAGCAGGCAGCGTAAGGCCTCGCGGCCGATGCGGATAATGCGCCCGTGCACCTTCCGCAGGTAGACGACGAGCTTGCGCAGCGACCAGCGGGTGAAGGGCTGGTCGAGCTTGGCCGGTCGGGTGGTGGCCGTCGCGATGACGAAGTCCTCGTCGTCAGAGCTGAGCAGGCGGGGACGGCCTCCCGCCCATTGAGGGTCCAAGCAGGCCAGACCGATCTCGTTGAACCGGTGGATCACATCACGGACGGTGTCCTGATCGGCTTGAACCAGCTGGGCGATCACCGGGACGCGGTTCCCGCCGGCCGAGGCCAGCAGCATCATCGCGCGCCGGTAGCGCACCGAGCTGGTGCTGCCTCGGCGCACGATCTGCTGCAGCCGTTGCCCTTCCTGGTCGGTCAGTCTGCGCACACGGACAGGCTCAGCCACCGCACCTCCAGCGGTCGGATTGGACGCCCTTGCACATCCAACCGCCCCGACCGCCACCTCGGCGAACCTTCCCAGTCAGAGGTCTACTTTGTCGCGCAAGGTATCGATCTCGGCGGCCAGCACAGCCATGTCGCGCACGTGCGTGTAGTACTTGACCGCGTACTCGTCGTCGATCGCCGGGAGAACCTTCTCGAACGCCGCCGTGAGCTTCAGCAAGTCCGCGCGGCGCTGCTCATCGAGTGGGCCTTTGAGGACATCGCAGGCATAGCCGTAGGCGTCCGCGTCGAGCAACACCATCTCCTGGCCTTCGATGTCCAGGCCGCGAAAGCCCGGAGGGAACGGCGCGGCCATGTGCTCGGCCATCAACTGCGAGAGCGCGTTGAGTTTCTCTTTGAACATGTGCAAGATCCTGCCAGGGGCACACGGGCGACGAGGGCCGGTTCGACTTCAACGCGGTGAACCTATGCGGTCACGGCACTAGCAGGACATTGCTGCTTGGCGGTGGGGTTGCCGGGCCGGGTGAGCAAGAGCCTGGCCAGGCGGCGCGGCAAGATAGGCAAACGGTCGGCCTCGACCCGACCCTGGGTGATGTAGCGGTAGAGAAGGTTGAAGCTGCCCCGATAGCCAAAGATCCTTGATCTCTGTGAACAAGTGCACGACGGAGGCGGCAGGGTCGTCGGTGCGGCGGCGTTTGAGGTAGTCGCGGTAGGGGTCGACGAGGGTGGGCCGATACTGCGGGGCCGCGGTGTAGGTGCATCGGTTCGGTCGCACGCGCGTAGCGCTTGACGGTGTTGAGAGATAGGTTCAGGCGTCGCACGCGCTCCAGCAGGCCGACACCCTTTCCAAGCAGGTTGTAGATCTGGTGCCAGCGGTCGGTGACCTGGATGGCTTGTGGAAGGACGCGGCGGGTCGCTTCGGCGTAGGCGCTGGAACCGTTGCGCACCACTACGAGCACGCTGCGGGCGTCGACCAGGACATCGGCCACGCTCCGCTCGTGGTAGCCGTGTACCCGGGGTCTCGGTTCCACAGCGCGAGCACGCGACCGACCCACCCGGGGTGCGTGCCCGCACCCGGATACGTTTCCCCTCGTCCGCCACATCCTCTATGACCAGCGGCAATAAGCCCGAGAACACGACACCCACAAGCTCCTCGATATCACGCGTGACTCACCGTGGCGCAGGGACGTTCCGCCACCACCGAATCTACGACAGAGCCGTTAACTGGACATACCCAGCAAACAAAAAGTACGGCTTTCCCTTCAGTAACCATCCTCGTTCGGGAGAAGATCAATCATGCTTCGTCGAGTCTTCGCCACTCTGGCACGCCCCCACTCCAGCTCACGCGATCTAGCCGAGGAGGATGCGCGCGCCTACGGAGCACTGCTTCTAAGCGAGGCGCGAGAGGAACTGAACAGGGCGGATACGAAAGCTCAAGTGCTACTAGGAATCGTTGGCCTCGGGCTGAGTGCCACTGCCAGCGGACTATTAGCTGGCAGTTGGTCACCGTTCTCCCTGTCTAACGGCATTGAGTGGCTGTGGTGGGTTGGCTCCGGGGCAGCCCTTCTAGCACTCGTATGCCTAGCAGCAGCCGTCTACCCACGTACGACTAGATGGGGCCCCCCTACGTCGTGACACGGTCAGCTACTGGGCGGATGTCTTGCCCTACACCACGACCGAAGAGGTTGCTGAGGCACTTTTGCGCTCCCGAACCTTCGATCTCGGGCGAGTCTCCGATCAGTTGCGACAGGTGGCGGGCATCGTCCGGCGCAAGTACCGCCTCGTCCGCTGGGGTTTCTGGCTGTTGTTGCTAGCGCTCATCACCACTCTTGCCTCCATCTCACTCAACACTGTCATCCCAACGACCTGATACTCCACCACCAAGACGTGATTCGGACATATAAGCGTAAAGGCCCCTTGGATCCCTCTGGGAGTTGTCAAAGAGCGGCGCGCAACGTATGGATGAGCTTACGAACAACCCATCCGGGCTCTTTCGATCACACTTCATCCGAAGACCCACAGGTCGTGACTAGGGACGAGTGCAGGACGAGGGGAAGTGCAATGGATCAAACGTCAAGAGAGACATCTAGTCGGCGACTTCCACCCTATCGTGGGCTGATCGCGGTCGACTGTGTTCAATTCAGCAAGCACCGAAGTATCCATCTTCCCGACCTAAGCTCCGCAATACCGGAAGCGCTTCAAACCGCATTGACCCGATGTGGGATACCTCAAGTATGGGAGAAGCGACGGTTCCCGCAAGCTAATGGAGATGGATACATATTCGGAACCAAGACAAGGTATGTTCCTGCTCTCATCGGCCAAGTTGTACCAAGCCTGCAAAATGTGCTGTATGAACTCGCGCCGACTCTGCGCGCAAAAGAGCGGTCTCTCGACCTGCGCCTGCGTGTCAGTATCCATATCGGACCGATACATGACGAAGGTGACGAGCTAAGGGACCGAATCAGCGAGCCAACGGTATACGCATGCAGATTGCTAGACTCTACTCCTTTGAAAGAAGTACTGAGACAGAGCCAACCAGATGTGACTCTAGTCGGCGCGATAATCTCGCAACGCGTCTTTGAAGACGTTGTGCAGGCTGGATATGTACAGTTACACGAAACAGAGTTCGAGCCAGTTATCGCAGCAGTCCCAGATAAGGGATTTAAGCAGTCTGCGTGGCTCTACATACCACGGCGATCACATCAAGGCCTGGGATCACACGCGTCTACGACAGCGTCGAAAGAAGCCAAGTCGTCCTCGCCCCCTTCACCAAGCGCTACGGCTATCTTCCATGGCAACGTGGGGCAGAACATCACTGCCGGTGAAATTCATGACGGGGTTAATATAGACCTCCCAGAGGGATTCTTTGAATCACGCCGAAAGAAGGAGAAGGAGTAGTGGCTGAAAACGAATCGTCAACTAAGGCCGACTCATCGGCAGAGATCGAACTCGCACCTGATTCAGATCTTCCCCCCACCGAGGAGGGAGTTGATGAAGAAGTCCACAAAGAAGGACCTGACGAGGCACAGGCGGAACCACAAGAGCCTTTACTTCTTCAAAGTAGTTTTCGGGATGCCGTAGGTGCGGCTTTTGTTGGCGCCCGCATTGACAACGTCAATTTAGGCGAAGCTCGAAAAAATGTTGCAACTCGAGTTCTCCACCCAGAAGTCCTGCAGGAGATGAGCGACACGTACGTACGCAAGGATCGGAATGGAGATGACAAGGCGAGCGAGGTAGAAAGAATTCTACACCAGAAAAAATTCGTTGTTATTTCCGGCAACGAAGGGACTGGCCGCTTTATAACCGCAGTCAACGCGATCCTTGCCGCTCAGCTACATCCCGTACAGATACTTTTGGATCCCGACGATATTGAACGTTCGCTTATCACAAAGACCGGGCAGGGGCATCTTATTGACCTAGGCGAACTCGAAGAAGAAGCTGTTGCGAGATTATCCAAAGTCCTCCGTGACTATGTTGCCCGCATACGAGCTTCCATATCCAGCCTCGTCATCATTGCTACACCTCAAGAGTGCCGCCTGCTTGATCCAGATGACGATGCGGTGGTGTCCATCATAGGCCCCTGCGCAGACCCTGTTTTTCGTTCACATCTTGCGTGCGCAACTTCTAGATGGTACGCCGACCAGTATGCCGAATATCCTAAACTAAAAGACGTTCTGCAGGGCGCTACCACTCGTGAAGCTACCCGCCTCGCTAGCCTGGCAAGGAAGCGAGCCGACCATAAAGATTGCACCTCAGAAAAAACAATCGAAGAAGTCTTGGTCGAGTTCTTGAAACGAGCTAACACAGACGTAAGGGATTTATTTAGCAAGACAAGCACCAACCAATCTGAATATCATCGCGCACTTGTGCTCTCCGCATCTGCCCTGGAGGGCGCACGACCGGCTGCTGTATTTTCCGCGACAGCGCAACTCGTTGAGGCACTAGAGCTTGAGAAGTATCCCGGACGTGGCAGTTTCGGGCCAGGTTCATCCAAGCTGTTGGCTTCTATAGACGCAGAACTGGTCGACGGAGTAGTTCGGTTTCGCCGAACAGATTATGCTTTGCCAATTCTTGATTACGCTTGGGGCGACCATGTCTATCTGCGCAAGCATCTAGACCCCTGGATTATTTCTCTCGGTGCTACGAATGAGAGCGACCACATAGGTTCAGTGCTACTTCATCTTGCCGAATCCCACTCTGTGCCCAATCTGATAGTCGATGCGGTTACAAGCTGGGTGGGTAAGTATGCAAGCCGAGCGCGTGCAGTACAGTTGCTGGATAACGCAGCGCTTAGCACTGAGATAGGACGGAGCATCCGACAGTCTCTATATCAGTGGTCGGTTATACCTTCAACGCCGGAGGACATCCAAGTCGCCGTAGCCGAAGTTTGCGGGGGAAATCTCGGAAGCTTCTTTCCGAGAGTAGCGTTAACACGTCTTCGGCACCTGGCAGATCGCGATTCACTGCGAGTCAAAGGTACCGTGTGTGCAGCCCTTGCCGCACTGGGTAGAGATGACAGCCTTCGAGGAATGATCCTTGAAGAGGTTGTAGATTGGACTGGTAGCACGTCGGAGCGCCAGACCACTGGTGCTCTTGCGTTCGCGACTTTGGCCAAGGAGCGAGTCGGAGAACGATACGCTTTCATTCCCCTCGCTTCTGCAGATCAAGAGCTCCTCGATATGCTCGCTCAGGGCTGGCGCGCGACTCTGCGAAATAATCAAACCATGGCTGGCGCCTCTACACTTGCCATGGAATGGATGGAAGCCGGCGTCCAGATGCAAGCATCTAGCGAAATTATTACTAGTATATTTGCTATAGCTTGTAGAAGCAGCTATGACATCGGAATAATAATCCCCCTAGCTAAGCGTTGGATACGCGACTCTTACGAGCCGTCAGTGATGCCACGCGAGGTGCTTTACGAGGAACTGCTAGCTAGAATCGAGGAGCTACGACCCGGCCTCTGGAACCGATCATGTTACAACGCGTTTGATAAAATGTAGGAGATGCTATGGGAGTGTTGACATGGATCCGCGATCTGCTTGCCTTTAAGTATGATCAAGAGCCCATCGAGCAGCGTCATCAGAGCAAGTTTTCAGTGCGGTCACTTCCGAGCTCCTTGCCAGAAGCGTATTTTGAGGCATCGCTTCAACTTACATGGACGATAGAGGGGAATGACAGCCCTCCAAATATGGAGGAGACACACCGGGTGCATCGTCAACTTCGCGAAGTGTTGGAACGCATCACTCCTAACTTCTCGGTTCTGTCGGCAGGGGAAGCGCAGAGCGAAGCCGAAATAGCGGTTTACAGGCAAGCTCACAGAATCGATCGTCAGCTAACATCCGTTCAGATAAATCTCTCAGTAAGCGATGACATGAAAATTTATGCCGAGAACTTCGAGAAAGAGTTACGCCAAAGCGCTCTGACGGAAGCAACTTATGCGATGAAAGCGCGTCAAGCTCACTATGTACGCGATCATCTACTTGCCGATGCCCAGATTGCTAGGCTCTGGTGGCTCGACGGTAGACCGGAGAAGCTACCGGATCTTCTCAAGATGGGCAATAATTTTGAACAAGTTGTTGGATTAGTTCGGGACGGCATGGGCTCGGTTAAAACCCCTGAAGAGGCACTCGTAGTCGAGCAGATCGCAGAAATTATCAAAGACTTTCTCACGCCGTTGGGGCCCCAGCATCGCGAGATTCTCCTCAGTCAGCTGAGTCAAATATTTGATAGCTACGAACGGGAGGACCTCGCTAGAAGCTTACAGAGCTTGAACGGCAGCTCCGCCGGAAATTCTTGAGCTGCTCAAGCTCGTTCTCCTCGAGTAGCAGCGCGCCACGAACATCACCGACGTCGACGCCACCATAGCCGCCGTGTAGTGAAGAGGCCACAGCAGCGCGTATAAGTTGATCGGTCAGCCGTCTTCCTCTTGTCATGGACAAGAGCATGGGCGCAAGGTCTTTACGGTCCTCTAGTTGTGCGAAGTGACCTAACGGCCGTGATCATTTCCCAATCCCTTTCCCAAGGCTCCCGGCCCGCCTCGGCTTAACAACGTTTGAACATAGCAGCGCGCTGTGGCGCCTGCCTCGATCATCCGACTCTTAGAACGTAATTCATTTGGCGGTCGGTCGTTAGACCGTTCGTGGATTCTCGGGTTCAAACTGTCGCCGCAGCGCTGCTGCTAAGCAGCGAGTTTAGATGATCACTGAGGGCTTCTACCGGCGTCTTCCATCCAGGATCTTTCGGGGCCCAGTGTTGAGCGCGAATGCTAGGCTGCCAATTCCTCAGCACCCATCATGATAGATCGGTGCCCTTAGGAAGTACTGGCGCAGCAGGCCGTTGGTGTTCTCGTTGGTGCCACGCTGCCAGAGGCTATGGGGGTCGGTGAAATAGACCGGCAAGCCGGTATCGATGCGCAGTTGAGTGTGCCGGACCAGTTCTGTTCCACGGTCCCAGATCAGCGAGCGACGTAGCTGCTCGGGTAACCCGGTGATCTCTTTGGTAATCGCGTCCCACACGGCATGGGCGCCATGGCTAGCAACGCCGGTCCGTTCTTCACACGCTCTTGAGGGCCGTAGCCCTGCGCCCGTCTGGCCCAGAGCCCCAACGTCGCCGTCGGCCGCTTCTCGACGGTGGAGCGGGTGGTGGTCGACAACGGCACTCTCATGGTCACCAGTTGCAAGCTCCAGGTCGGCCAAGTGCACCGCGGCAAGGTCGTCACCGTCGTCCTTGAAGAGGCCCGATTTCGGATGCTGTTCGAGGGCGAGGAACTGTCCGTGCATCCGCGAACCGTCATCAAGGAGGTCAACCGGCTGCGAGCAAGCGGCCACATCGACTACAGGATCTGGACCGGGTGGAAAGCATCAGTCGACATCGATCCGTCAATCATCACCCGAAGCTTTGCATAAAATCGGAAACCGTCGGCTATCTGATCGTCGTGAGAGCCCTCCGGCTTGCAGTTCTGTGTTTTCCCAGGTCAGAGTTAGATACCGCTCCTGCCACGCAGTCCTGGCGATCCTCGCGCCGACCGGCGATCCCGAAAACATGGTTGCCTGGACCGGTGTTCTCCGGATACTCCGTCGCGACAGGGAGGACGGCTCAGAGGCTGGGCACGATCGGGCGGATCGTGCCGTCGGTGTTGAACTCCATCCGGTCGACGGCCACCTCCCGGTTGGTGCCGTTCCCCGCCGGTACGGCGAACCGGTGGTAGGCGACGTACCAGGTGTCGGTGCCGGGCGCCCGGACGACCGAGTGGTGACCGGGGCCCTTGATCCCGGCCTCCAGCCGCTTCTGCAGCACGACGCCGCGCCTGGTCCACGGTCCCGTCGGGCTCGTCCCCGTGGCGTACGCCACCCGGTAGTCCTCGCTTCGGGTGTCGTTCTCCGACCACATGAGGTAGTAGATCCCGTTCCGCTTGAACACGAACGGCGCCTCGTTGTAGCCCGAGGGGGTGATCACGCGCACCTGCGCGGGATCGAAGGAGGTCATGTCGGCGTTCAGCGGCACGACGCGGGCGGCGCCCTGCCCCCAGTACAGGTAGGACCGGCCGTCGTCGTCGGTGAAGACCATCGGGTCGATCGCCTGGCCCGAATACTGGCCGGCGGCGACGAGCGGCCGGCCGAGCGCGTCGCGGAACGGGCCCGTGGGCGAGTCCGACACCGCGACCCCCAGCTGCTTGGCGGTGTTCCCGGAGGCCGCGCCGCCGCTGAAGTACAGGTAGTACCGGCCGCCCGCGGCCGCGACCGCGGGCGCCCAGGCCGAGTCGTCGGCCCACGACACATCCGGGCCGTGGTTCAGGACGACGCCGTGGTCGGTCCAGTTCACCATGTCGGCGGAGGAGAACGCCTTGTAGTACGTGCCGCCCCAGCCCGCGTAGCCGTCGGTCGTCGCGTACAGGTAGTAGCGGCCGCCCGCGGCGACGACGTGCGGGTCGGCGAACAGGCCGGGAATCACCGGGTTGCGGTTCGTCTTGGGCGCCCACGGCGCGACGATCTTGAACGAGCTGTCCGCGCGGAACCCCGCGGTGTCCTGGTAGGTGTCCAGCCAGAGCCCGAAGTCGCGGTGCCTGATCCGCCGGCCCGGATAGTTGTAGGAGGTCAGGGACGTCGAGCCGGCGACAGACCCGTCCACGGCACAGAACGTGGCGTCGGCGCGGAAGGTCGCGTCACCGGTGTTGGCGTCGACACGCAGCCGCCAGTCGTAATGCCGCAGGAACAGGCCGTTCTTGGTCTGGAAGGAGTAACACGACGGCGAGGCTAGACCGTTGACCACGGTGAACGTGGCGTCGAGCCTGGTCTGGGCCGGGCTCGCGGAGGTCACCGGGTCGAGGCGGCCGAGCGCGTCGGCGTGCCGGACGTAGTGGCCGGGGTAGTTGACCGCCTCCAGCGACCGGGCGCCGGTCGGCAGCGTCGCGGCGTACGCCGGAGAGGCCGTCGTCACCAGGACGGAACTCGCGAGTACGAGCGCGGCCGTCCCGGCCGCCCATCTGCCGACCGTCATACGGACCTCTTTCCGAGCGCTGAAATGTTATCGCTAACATTCATTGACGAAGAACCGCCGCGCGAGGGGGCGGGGGACGCCGATGCGCGTGGTGCACCATCCGCGGCCGCCGGGGGGCGGCAGGTCAGCGTCACATCAGTGTGTGCGCTCACATTCGATCGGTCAAGCCTGTCAGATCCGGCGAAGCCGCATTCCGGAACCCTCGCGGTGGATCTGTTGACATCCACGATGGCAACGTAAACACTCTGCGGAAACACAGCGGAAACATCGACGCGCCCTCATCGTCGCCGTCCCACGGGGTCCGCCCGTTTCCACGGGCCAACGCGAACCGTCGGCTGTTAGCGCTAACACAACCGCCTGCCATTCCGTTCCTCGCAGAAGGGTGCCTGTCGTGTCCCCGCGCCGAACGATTCTCGCGAGCGTCGCGTCACCGGCGACCGTACCGGGCCGCGTCGTCCCCCTTGCCGCCGAACGGCCCACGGCGGCGGCGAATCCGACCGGCCTCACCGGCTGCCGCCGGGCGCGTCCAGATCACCCACCAGGCCAGATCACGCATCAGGAGGTGTAGATCACCATGAGAACGAGCTTACGCAGGGCGATCGGCAGAACGATCGCCGCCGCCCTGCTCGTCGCCGGTGCCGTCATCGCCCAGCCGGTGGCGCCGTCCCAAGCCGCTCATACCGCCCAGGCCGCGCAGGTCACGATCACCAACGGGACGCAGTTCCGCGACACCGCCGGGAACCCGCTGCACGCACACGGGGGCGGGGTGCTGAAGGTGGACACGTACTACTACTGGTTCGGCGAGAACCGCAACGCCGACAACACCTTCCGCGCCGTCTCGGTCTACCGGTCCACCGACCTGCGGAACTGGGAGTTCCGGCGCGACGTCCTCACCCGCACGTCGAGCGCCGAGCTGAACGTCTCCAACATCGAACGACCGAAGGTCATCTACAACAGCTCCACCGGCCGCTACGTCATGTGGATGCACAAGGAGAACGGCGTCGACTACGGGCAGGCCCGCGCCGCCGTCGCCTCCTCCGCGACCGTGGACGGCGACTACACCTACCACGGCAGCTTCCGCCCCCTGGGCCAGCACATGTCCAGGGACATCACCCTCTACAACGACAACGGCATCGCGTACATGATCTCGGCCGCGAACGAGAACCGCGACCTGCACATCTACCGCCTCACCTCCGACTACCTGAACGTCAGCGCCCTGGTCGGCAACTTCTGGCCCGGTGGCACTCGCGAGGCCCCGGCCATGTTCAAGCGCGGCGGCACGTACTTCCTGCTGACGTCCGGGGCCACCGGATGGAGCCCGAACCAGGCCAGGTACGCGACGGCCTCCAGCGTCTCGGGCCCGTGGAGCGGGTGGACCAACGTCGGCGACGGCACGACGTTCGGCTCCCAGCCGGCGTACGTCCTGCCGGTGCAGGGCACCTCGACGACGAGCTACCTCTACCTGGGCGACCGGTGGGCCGGCGCGTGGGGCGGCCCGGTGAACGACTCCCAGTACGTGTGGCTGCCGATCACGTTCCCGTCCGCCACGAGCATGAGCCTGAGCTGGAGCCCGCAGGTCACCGTCGACACCGCCACCGGCGAGATCTCCGGTTCCGTCGCACCGGCGTACCGGATCACGGCCCGGCACAGCGGCAAGGTGATGGACGTCGTCAGCGCCTCCACGGCGAACAACGCCGAGGTGAAGCAGTATCCGTGGAACGGCGGCGGCAACCAGAGGTGGCAGTTCCAGGACACCGGCGACGGCTATCTCCGCCTGGTCGGCCAGAACAGCGGCAAGTGCCTCGACGTCGCCAACGCCTCGACCGCCGACGGCGCCAACGTCATCCAGTACACCTGCGGCACCGGCGCCAACCAGCAGTGGCAGTGGACCGCCACCGGCGGCTACCACCAGCTCAGGGCCCGCCACAGCGGCAAATGTCTCGACGTGGCCAACGCCTCGACCGCCGACGGCGCCGACATCCAGCAGTACGCCTGCGGCACCGGCACCAACCAGCAGTGGACCCGCACCCAGTCCTGATCACCCGCGCGACCGGAGAGCCCCTGACATCCTGCTCGCGAAGCGAGAGGCCGGCGTCTCGGAATCCCCGGACGGCGGGGCCCGCGGCACCGGGTCGTGGAAATGGGAACGCCGCCGGGACCTACTCGCCGGTCTTCTCGGCGAGGGTCACGGTGACGGTGCCGGGCTGCCCGTCGCGGACGTAGGCGATGGTCACCTGCTGGCCGGGCTTGAAGCCGCGGACGGCTCCGACTACGGTTGCCGCCTCGTCCACGGTCGTGTTGTTGATCTTGGTGATCAGGTCGCCCTGCTGGATGCCCGCCTTGGCCGCGGGGCTGCCCTCGGTGACCTGGCCGACCAGGGCGCCACCCGCGTCCCCGGTGGCGTCGGTCACGCTCACGCCCAGGAAGGCGTGGGAGACCTTGCCGCTCTCGATGAGCTGCTGGGCGACCTGGTTGGCGGTGGTGATGGGGATGGCGAAGCCGACACCGATGCTGCCCTCGCCGCCGTTGGTGGCGATGGCGGTGTTGATGCCCACCACCTCCCCGGCCGCGTTGACCAGCGCCCCTCCCGAGTTGCCGGGGTTGATCGCCGCGTCGGTCTGGATGGCGCCGCCGATGGTGGTGGCCCCGCCGCCCTGCTGCTGCTGCCCGCCCCAGCCGGGCGGGAGCTGCTGCCGCCCCTGGTCACCGCCGACGGTGAGGGTACGGTTCAGCGCGCTGACGATCCCTGCGGTGACCGAGCCGGACAGGCCGAGCGGGCTGCCGATGGCGAGGACGGAGTCACCGACCTTCAGCCGGTCGCTGTCGCCGAGCGTGGCCTTGGTGAGGCCGGAGACGCCCTCCGCCTTGATGACCGCGAGGTCGGTGGCCGGATCGGTGCCGATGATCTTCGCGGTGGCGGACTTCCCGTCGCTGAACTTGACCGTCACCTGGCTGCCAGGACCCCCCTGGCCCCCGGCCTCCACCACGTGGTTGTTGGTCAGGATCAGGCCGTCGGCGGACAGCACCACCCCGGATCCCTCGCCCCCGCCGGCGGCGGTCCTGATCTCGATCGACACCACGGAGGGCTGGACGGCCTGGGCGATGTCGGCGACCGTGGTCGCGTTGCCGACCGGGCTGACCACCGGGCCGGCCGACGAGACCTGGGCGACGGCGCCGCTGTTGAGGCTCGTCGCGGCGAAGGCCCCCGCGACCCCGCCACCGACGGCCATGGCCGCCAGCGCGAGACCGGCACCTACCTTCTGCCCTGCGGTGAGCCGCCCCCGCTGCGGGGGGACCGCCCCCGGCCCCCCGTGTCCCCCGTGTCCCCCGGGCCCCCCGGCCCCTCCGTACCCTCCGGGCGCCTCGGCGGCGAGCTGCTCCGGCACCGGGTGGATCAGCGTCGGCTGCGGTCCGGTGTCGGCGGCGCGGTAGGCGCCGGCGCGGGGCGGCACCTTGCCGAACTGGGTCCAGCCGTCGTTCCCGGGGGTCGCCGCGGCCGGTGTGTCCTGCTGCTCATTCCTGTTCGGGTCCATGTCTTCCCCCACGTCCTACGTCCCCCCGATCGAACGGGCGGAGGCCGGTGGTCACCGGCTACTGAAAACAATGCCCGACCGCGTATAAGACCTGGTTAAGAGCCTGATCGCGGTGATCGGGATCCTCTGACAACGGCTTTATCCGCCGTGCTCAGCGAGGGTCCCGATCATTCGAAATCACCGGGCGAACACTTCGCGGCTACTTCTCACCGACCCCGAAGACCTCCACCTGGTTCTCGATCAGCAGGCCGCCACCCTTGATCTGCGCGACGGCGGGGCCGTCGAGGACGCCGTCCTGGCCGGGGAGCTGGCCCGAGCCGCGCTCGGGGCCGAGCGGCACCACGATGACGGGCGGCATCGGCTCGTAGGCCCCCACCTCTCCCTCGCCGGTGATCAGGGCGCGGATGTTCGCGGCGACGACCTCGGCCTGCATTCCCGCGTGCGCCGCCATCGGCGGGCCCAGGGTGGTGATGTCGCCGAGCGCGAAGACGCTGTCCTGCCCGACCAGCCGCAGCTCGGGGGTCACCTCGACGAGATGCCTCGCCGTGAGGGCGGGGGCCAGGTCGTCGGCGAGGTAGCCGGTGAGGGGCCTGACGCCGTGGCAGCGGTACCAGATGTCGGCGGTGACCTCCGTGCCCGCCTCGGTCGTCACGGTGAAGGGCGCGGCGGTGCCGGGCTCGGTCGCCGGCGCCTCGCGCAGCGGGCTGCCCAGCAGCAGCTCGATGCCGAGCTCGTCCAGCTGGCGGCGGAGCTCGACCCGCAGCTCGGGCTTGTACGGGCCGGGGAGGATGTCGTCGCCGATGTCGGCGACGGTGATGCGCTTGTCGGGCCAGACGGCCCTGATCTCTCCGGCGAGCTCCAGTCCCACCGGGCCCGCGCCCAGCAGCAGCACCCCGTCGGCCGCGGCGAGGGCCCGGTGCGAGGTCCGGTAGTGCTCGTGCGCGGCCTCGGTCTCGACGGCGTCGCTCTTGCCGGGGAACGGGTAGGAGGAGCCGGTCGCGAGCACGATGTAGTCGGCGGCGATCTCCTCGCCGGACCCGAGGACGACGCGCTTGGAGTCGACGCTGACGGCCCGGTCGCGGACCACCCGGCCCCGGGTGAGCAGGGTGTCGTACGGGAAGTAGATGCGCGGCAGCCAGGCCGGGTCCACCAGGGCCCGCAGCGCGGCGACGTTGTGCACGAAGGCGTCCTTGGGGTCGACGAGCACGACGTCGGCCACGTCGTCGAGCGCCTTGGCGACGCGGACGCCTCCGTAGCCTCCGCCGACCACGACGACGGTGGGCTGCCATGCGGGTGCGATATCGCTCATCACAGGTTCCCGATCTCTTTCTGGTTCGGAATCACGTTGGTCCGGCGCGGGCGGAGCCCGGACGGCCGTCGGCTGGATCCGGCCGCCTCGCGGTGGACACGTCGGCCGGGACGTCGAAGCGGGTCTGACCAGGCCGTACGTGCCGATGCGGCGCCCGGCATGTCGTTGACACTAACATATCGTTGAAGGGCGTCAACTATTTAGGTTCACCGATCATTCGATCCGTGTTACGGTACGGGCATGGGAGTCGAGGACATCCGTGCGCCGAGGGCCGTGGACCGTCTCGGCATGCTTCTGGCCCGCCACGGCACCGTCACGAACATCCGCATGCGTCACGCACTCGGCGTGACCGGCCTGACCCCCAGGCACGCCGTCACGCTGATGAACCTCGAGGAGAGCGGCCCCATGGGCCAGCAGGCCCTCATCGAGGCGCTGGCGGTCGACCCCAGCGTGCTGGTGGCGATCCTCAACGATCTGGAACGTGACGGGCTCGCCGAGCGCCGCCGCGATCCCGCCGACCGGCGCCGCCACATCGTGGAGATGACCGCCGCGGGAGCGGACGCGCTCACCAAGGTGCAGGAGGCGCTCACGGCGCTGGAGCGAGAGCTGTGCTCCGGCCTCGACGAGGAGGAGATCGCCCAGCTCTACGGGCTCCTCAGCCGCATCAACACCTCGGCCGAGGAAGAGAAACAGGCCTGCGCCGAGGAATGACCGCCCGGGTTCCCGGCGACCGCCGCCGGCGGCCCCGGTTCCTCGCGGGCCGGCCCGTCACCGTACGCGACCCTCTCCCGTCGCGGCGATCCCGCCGATCAGGTGGACGCGGGCACCACCGCTGGACGGCTCAGGAGCCGGCGGGCCAGTACTCGTCGCGCAGGAGGCGCTTGTAGAGCTTTCCCGTGGGGTGCCTGGGCAGTTCCTCGCGGAAGTCGACCGACCGGGGACACTTGTAGAGCGCGAGCTGGGACCGGCAGTACTCGATCAGCTCGGCTTCCAGCCCCGGGCCCGCCAGGTCCATGGAGAGCGGCTGGACGACGGCCTTGACCTGCTCGCCCATCTCCTCGTCGGGAATGCCGAAGACGGCCACGTCCGCCACCTTCGGATGGACGGACAGGACGTTCTCGGCCTCCTGCGGGTAGACGTTGACCCCGCCAGAAATGATCATGTAGGAGCGGCGGTCGGTGAGGTAGAGGAAGCCCTCCTCGTCGAGATAGCCGATGTCGCCGAGGGTGGTCCAGCCCCGGCCCCGGGGGTCGCGCGAGGCCCGCGTCTTGTCCTCGTCGCCGTGGTAGACGAACTGGGGGCCGTCGGAGAAGTAGACGGTGCCGTGCTCGCGCGGCGGCAGCTCGTTGCCGTCCTCGTCGCAGATGTGGACGACGCCGAGCAGCGGGCGGCCGACCGTGCCCTTGTGACCGAGCCAGTCCTGGGAGCCGGCGTACAGGAAGCCGTTGCCCTCGGTCCCCGCGTAGTACTCGTGGACGATCGGGCCCCACCAGTCGATCATCCGTTCCTTGATGGGGACGGGGCAGGGGGCGGCGGCGTGGATCGCGCAGGTCAGCGACGACAGGTCGTAACGCGCGCGGGTCTCCTCGGGCAGCTTGAGCATCTTGATGAACATGGTCGGCACCCACTGTGAGTGGGTGACGCGGTACTTCTCGATGAGCGCGAGCGCCTGCTCGGGGTCGAACCTCTCCATCACGACGAGCGTGGCGCCCAGGCGCTGGAAGGTCATGCAGTAGCGCAGCGGAGCGGCGTGGTACAGCGGCGCCGGGGAGAGGTAGACGCTGTCGGCGGAGGGCGCGAACAGGAACTGGATGAGCTGCAGCAGCGGCCCGGGCGTGTCCAGCGGGGCCTGGGAGAGGGTGGGCTTGACACCCTTGGGTCGTCCGGTGGTACCCGAGGAGTAGAGCATGTCCACGCCCTGGCACTCGTCCTCGACCGGGGTGGCGGGGTGGGCCGCGACGGCCTTCTCGTACGAGTCGAAGCCCGGGGCCACGCCGTCCAGCATGAGCCTGAGCCCGACGCCCGGGGTACGGTCCGCGATGGAGACGGCCACGTCCGCGAGGGCGGCCGAGGAGATGAAGATCCGGGCCTCGCAGTTGTCGACGATGTAGGCGAGCTCGTCGGTCTTCAGCCGCGGGCTGATCGCGGTGTAGTACAGGCCGGAGCGGTGCGCGGCCCACGCGACCGCCAGGAACAGCGGGTGGTTCTCCAGCATGAAGGCGATGTGGTCACCCGGTCGCAGCCCGGCGGCGCGGAAGAGGTGGGCGAGGCGGTTGGACTCCTCGTCCAGCTCGCGGTAGGTGACGACCCGTCCGGAGCCCGCCATGATCACAGCGGGTTTGTCGGGCGAGACTGCTGCGATCGCTCCCGGGTGCATGAAACCGAACATTACTCGGTGAGAAGTTCGGTGAGAAGTGCCCGCACGCGGCTGGGCCGCGACCTCGCGTGAGGTCGCGGCCCAGGGGGTGCTCAGGCCTCGGGAGAGTCCTGGCCGGGTGGATCGGAGGTGGCCGTACCCGGGAGGGTCCCGGCCGGGTGGATCAGCGTGGTCGTACTCCTGGGAGCTCGGGCCGTGCGCAGCGCGGCCGTGTTCCGGGGAGCCTCGGCCGTGCGGATCAGGCGTGGCTGTAGACGTGCTCCCAGCCACTCTGGTAGCCGTTGGGGTGGCCGTGGTTGCCCCGGCTCACCTTGACGTAGATGTGCTCGGCGTCCGTGCCGGAGAAGGAGTAGAAGGCGGGCTTCTTGGAGCAGTTCTTGAAGCTCTTGAAGGTGGACGAGCCGTCGAAGCCCACGACCTTGAAGGTCTCCCACGCACAGAAGTGCTTGGGCTTGCTCCACCACTTGTGGTTGGTGAGCTTGCTACCGACGGTGTAGTGGTATTCGTGCTCCCACTTCCACGCGCGCTTCTTGAACCACTGCTTCACCCACTTGCACTTCTTTTCACCCTTGTGCCAGTAGCACTTCTTGACGATCTTGGAATACTTCTTCCAGTACCAGTGCTTCTGTGACTTCTTCTCCACGGCGACCTTGCCTTCGGCCTCCGCCTTCTCGTCACCGGAGTAGTACGGTCCCCAGGAGTCGACGAAGTAGGGGGTCGCGGCGGTGGCGGTCTGGACGGGGGTCGCGGTCTCGGCGTTGGCCATCGCCGGGGCGCCCGTGGCGAGCAGGGCGGCCATACCGGCGCCCAACAGGATTCGGCTGGCGAATCGCATTTCGAGGGGTTCCTCTCGGGAGTGAGGATTCTGACACACATGTTGTACGATGCGCCGATTGCCCCTGACTTTCACGTCACTTGAAACACCAGGCCACGCCAATGATCAAATCAGATTGCTTACCGGATAGATCATGAAATAGAATTAAATGATCAATGTGACAATCCGGTCAGTTACGCGCGAGACGGCGGGCGACGGTGTCGCCCAGGGTCTGCACGATCTGCACGACGGCGACCAGCACCACCACGGTGACGATCATGAGCGTGGTCTCGAAGCGCTGGTAGCCGTAGCGGATCGCCAGGTCCCCGAGTCCTCCCCCGCCGATCGCCCCGGCCATCGCCGAGTACGAGATCAGCGCGACCACGGTCACCGTGAGCCCCGCGACCAGGCCGGGCATCGCCTCGGGCAGCAGGACCTTGCCGACGATGGTCACGCGCCCGGCCCCCATGGCCTGGGCCGCCTGCACCCTGTCCCTGCCGACCTCGCGCAGCGCGGTCTCCACCAGCCGGGCGAAGAACGGCGCCGCGCCGAGCGTCAGCGGGACCACCGAGGCGATGGTGCCGATGGTCGTGCCGACGATCAGCCTGGTCAGCGGGAGAATCGCGATCATCAGCACGATGAAGGGCAGCGAGCGGCCGATGTTGACGACCAGCCCGAGCACCCGGTTGAGCGCGGGCGAGGGGAACAGCCCGCCCCGGTCGGTGGCGACCAGGGCCACCCCGAGCGGGAGGCCGAGGATCACCGTGAACAGGGTCGACCACAGGACCATCTGGACGGTCTGGCCGGTCGACTCCATCAGCAGCGGGAACATCTCTTCCCAGGTCATCGGGCCTCCTCGACGAGCAGGCCGCGTTCGGCCAGGTAGGTGAGCGCGGCGGCGCGCTCGTCACCGGTGACGAGCAGGCGCAACCGTCCGGTCGAGACGCCCGCCACCTCCTCCAGGGCTCCGCCGAGGATGTTGACGTCCACGTCGAACTTGCGGACCACCTGCGACACCACCGGCTCGTCGGCCTGCCCGGTGAAGGTGATCGTGACCTGGCCCGGCTCCGGCTCCGGCAGGGGGAACAGCTCCGCGGCGAGCCTGGAGCCGGGCCTGGAGATCAGTTCGGGGATGGTCCCCGACTCCTCGACCAGGCCGTCCCGCATGACGGCGACCGAGTCGCAGATCGACTTGACGACGTGCATCTCGTGGGTGATCAGCAGGATCGTCAGGCCGAGCTCGCGGTTGAGGCGCTTGAGCAGGGCCAGGATCGACTGCGTGGTACCGGGGTCGAGCGCCGAGGTGGCCTCGTCCGAGAGCAGTACCGGGGGGCTTCCGGCCAGCGCGCGGGCGATGCCGACCCGCTGCTTCTGCCCGCCCGACAGCTGCGCGGGGTGTGCCCCGGCCTTGTCGGCCAGTCCGACCAGCTCCAGCAGCTCGGCCGTACGCCTGACGCGCTCGGCCTTGGCCATCCCCATGACCTCCAGCGGGAAGGCGACGTTCCCGGCGACCGTGCGGGAGGAGAGCAGTGCGAAGTGCTGGTGGATCATCCCGATCCGCTGCCGGGCCATGCGCAGGTCGCCCTCGCGCAGGGAGGTCAGCTCCTGGCCCGCCACCGAGACGGTGCCGGAGGTGGGTCGCTCCAGCAGGTTCACGCAGCGCAGCAGGGTGCTCTTGCCGGCGCCGCTCTGCCCGAGCACGCCGAATATCTCACCCTCGCGGACGTGGAGATCCACGCCGTCGACGGCGACCACCTCTCGGCCCCGATCCTGATAGACCTTCCGCAGGCCCGAAACATCGATCACAGCTGGTCCCCAACGTGCCCTTGCTTTGCCCTCATTCCCGACATGTTATGTGAAACCGATCACCGGTCACGAACGTCCGTCTCCGGCGGGACCCCCCGTGGCCGTACCCGGTCGATCCCGGCGACGCCTGGTCATCACCGGTACGGTGCGGGTGTTGAGCCCGTCGGCGTCGACCCGCTCCTCCAGGAGCATCCACACCTCCCCCGCCTCGGACAGCCTGCGCCCGGCCCGCTGGGCCTGGACCTGATGATTCGTCCATTTATATTCGTTAAGCCCGTTCCGTACGAGAACGGCGACGGCCCGGCCTCTCCGGGGATAGGGCGGGCCGTCGCGGGGAACACGGGTCAGGCGGCGGTGTGCTGGGCCACCTTGGCCGGGGTGAGCGCGATCTCCAGGACCTCGCGCACGTCGCTCACCGTGTGCACGGTGAGCTCGTCGCGGACGGCCTGCGGGACGTCGTCCAGGTCGGGCTCGTTGCGCGCCGGGATCAGCACGGTCGTGATGCCCGCCCGGTGGGCGGCCAGCAGCTTCTGCTTGACCCCGCCGATCGGGAGCACCCGGCCGGTGAGGGAGACCTCGCCGGTCATGGCCACGTCGGCGCGGACCTGACGGCCGGAGAGCAGCGAGGCCAGGGCCGTGATCAGGGTGACGCCCGCGGACGGGCCGTCCTTGGGAACGGCTCCGGCCGGGAAGTGGACGTGCACCGAGCGGTCCTTGAGGGAACCGACCGGCAGCTCCAGCTCCGCGCCCCGCGAGCGCAGGTAGGAGAGCGCGATCCGAGCCGACTCCTTCATGACGTCGCCGAGCTGGCCGGTCAGGGTCAGGCCGGTGTCGCCGGTCTCGGGATCGGCCAGGGACGCCTCCACGTAGAGGACGTCACCGCCCGCCCCGGTGACCGCCAGGCCGGTGGCCACGCCGGGCACCGCCGTACGCTGGCTGGACTCGGGAAGCGAGGACTCCGGCACGTTACGCGGGCGGCCCAGGTAGGGGACCAGGTCCTCCACCGTCACGGGCAGCTCGCTCTCGCCGAGCGCGACGTTGGCCGTCACCTTGCGCAGGATCCTGGCGATCGAGCGCTCCAGGGACCGGACCCCGGCCTCCCTGGTGTACTCGCCGGCGAGCTTGCGCAGCGCGTCCTCGCCGACGGTGACGTCCTCCGCGGTGAGACCGGCCTTGTCGAGCTGGCGCGGGAGCAGGTGGTCGCGGGCGATGGCGACCTTCTCGTCCTCGGTGTAGCCGTCGAGCGTCACGATCTCCATGCGGTCCAGCAGCGGGCCGGGGATGGCCTCCAGCACGTTGGCGGTCGCCAGGAAGAGCACGTCGCTGAGGTCGAGCTCCACCTCCAGGTAGTGGTCGCGGAAGGTGTGGTTCTGCGCCGGGTCGAGCACCTCGAGCAGCGCGGCCGTCGGGTCGCCCCGGTAGTCGGAGCCGACCTTGTCGACCTCGTCGAGCAGCACGACCGGGTTCATCGAGCCGGCCTCGCGGATGGCCCGGACGATCCGGCCGGACTGGGCGCCGACGTAGGTGCGCCGGTGGCCGCGGATCTCGGCCTCGTCGCGCACGCCGCCGAGGGCGACGCGGACGAACTTGCGGCCCATGGCGCGGGCCACGGACTCGCCGAGGGAGGTCTTGCCGACTCCGGGGGGACCGGCCAGCGCCAGCACCGCGCCGCTGCGGCGCCCGCCGACCACGCCGAGGCCCTTCTCGGCCCTGCGCCCGCGGACGGCCAGGTACTCGATGATGCGGTCCTTGACGTCGTCGAGGCCGGTGTGGTCGGCGTCGAGGACGGCGCGGGCCGCGGCGATGTCGTACGAGTCCTCGGTCCGCTCGTTCCACGGGATGTCGAGGACGGTGTCGAGCCAGGTGCGGATCCAGCCGGTCTCGGGAGACTGGTCGGAGGTCCGCTCCAGCTTGTCGACCTCCTTGAGCGCGGCCTCGCGCACCTTCTCGGGCAGGTCGGCGGCCTCGACGCGGGAGCGGTAGTCCTCCTCCTCGGAGGAGGAGGTGTCGCCGTTCAGCTCGGCGAGCTCCTTGCGGACCGCGGCGAGCTGCTGGCGGAGCAGGAACTCTCGCTGCTGCTTCTCCATGCCCTCCTGGACGTCCTTGCGGATCGTCTCGGCCACGTCGAGCTCGGCCAGGTGCTCGCGGGACCACTCGACCAGCTTCTCCAAGCGGTCGGCCGGGTCGGCGGTCTGGAGGATCTCGGCCTTGCGCGGGGTGCTCAGCCAGGGGGCGTAACCGGAGTTGTCGGCGAGGATCGAGGGGTCGTCCATCTGGTTGACCGCGTCGACGACCTGCCACGCGCCCCGCTTCTGCAGGATCGTGGTGGCCAGCGCCTTGTACTCCTTGGCGAGCTCGTGGGCGCGCTCACCCGCCGCGACGGCGGGAATGCGGGTGGCCTGCACCCACAGGGCCGCGCCGGGGCCGGTCGTGCCGGTGCCCACGCGGACCCGGTCGACACCGCGCACCACGGCCGCGGGCTCGCCTCCGGGGAGCCTGCCCACCTGCTCGACGATCGCCCTCACGCCCACCGAGCCGTATCTGCCGTCGATCCGGGGAACGAGAAGGACCTCCGGCTTGTTGTCAGCGAGAGCCTGTGCCGCGTCGATCGCGGCCCGGACCTCGGTCTCCGACAGGTCAAGCGGGACCACCATGCCCGGCAGCACGACCTCGTCGTCGAGCGGCAGGACCGGGAGGATCAAGCTCTCACTCATGTGAACTCCAAGGGTTGAGTTATACACACTCAATTAATGGGAGCCTGAGAATGTTCCCGAGGTTGAGCGAGTTCGCTGTGAGCGATCGTAATCGTGTAATCAGCATTGCCCGGGTGGCCGGGCGAACCCCAGGTGGGCACATGTTTCAGGTCCGGACCGGGTGAAGGCGCACCCCCGCGGGGGTGCGCCTTCACCCGGTCCGGACCTCCGGTTCCGCCGTCGGACAGGCTCTGACCGTTCAGCGCGGGGATGTCATCGGGCCGGTCCCCTTCCTCACGCCTGGTCGCACGGGATCCCGTTGACCCGGAAGAGGGCCGGGGTGGGGTTGGCGCCCGTGTGGGTGCCCTGGAAGCCGATGACCAGGGACTGCCCGGGAGCGAGGTCCTTGTTCCAGGGCGGGCTCGCGGCCGTCACCGCGCTCTCGGTCTGCGACCAGGCGGCCGCCCAGCCCGAGGTCACCCGCTGTCCGGAGTCGGCGAAGGCGAACGTGAGCCGCCAGTTGACGAGGGGTGTGGAGCCGTTGTTGGAGATCCTGATGTTCGTGTTCATCCCGTTGCCCCACGTCCAGGAGCTGTACTTCACCTCGCAGGTGCCGGGCTCCGGGGGGAGGTCGTTGTAGATCGTGACGGCCGTCGTTCCGGACGGGGGGCTCACCTCACCCTTCGAGTCGACGGCCACGACGTACACGTGGTGGACCTCCGACGCGACGCCGCGCGGGGGGAACGGAAAGAAGATCGTCGTCTCGGTGACCGCGGGCTGGAGGGTGGCCAGCCGGACGGCCGTGCCGTTCTTGTTCTCGTACACGTAGTAGCAGGCGATGCCGTGCGGATCGGTGGAGGCGGTCCAGCTCAGGCGCACCATGGTGAGCGTGACGTTCACGACCGTCGGCGTTCCCGGCGCGGTCGGCGGGGTGCTGGAGGGCGCCGGAGTCTGCGGCGCCGTACGGCACGGGAGGGCGGGGGACGGAGAGGGCACCGGTGACGGTGCGGCCGTTGCGTTTCCGGCCGGCAGGAAGACGAGAGCGGCGGCCACCACTCCTCCGCCGACCCAACCGGCCAGCCATGTCGTTACCCGCATCGATGTGCCCCCTTCAGTGATCGGCCCTTCCAAGGAAAATCACACTCGGGACGGAACCGGTCAACGTCGCGCCACCACCATGGCCGGATGACCCTGGTGGACGGTGCCGGCCGATGAAACGTTCAGCGACGGCGGGCGCACGGGGAATCATCTGGAAGAGAGCGAGGGCGTGGCCGTCCCCGCTCTCTTCGCGACTCCGCCCGGAAGGCGACCCGGCGTGTGAGGCGGCCGGCGACCCGGTCCGGGCACGGCCCGAGCCCACCGGACGGCACGGGTTCCCTCCCCGGTCGCATATCGGAGGTCACCCCCTGGTGGGATGCGGGCCACGGCCGAGCCGCCTACGCTGATCCGGGTGATCCCCAGCCCCGCGCGGCGGTTCCTCGCACGACATACGCGGCGGGCGTGGGAACCCGCCGTACGGCTGGCCCGCCCGCTCACCGAGGCGCTGGTGACCGGGGCCCCCGACCCGGCCCGTCCCCGATCACGCCGCCTCACCCGCCGCGTGCCGCGCGCCCTGGGGCTGCTGCCGTTCCGGACGATCGACCTGGTCCTGCTGGGCGACCTGGCACTGACCTTCGTCCTGTTCGGCGGCGGCCTGTCCTACCTCGAGACCGAGGCGGCCGCGGCGCGTTCCCCCCTCGACCAGCAGGGGCTCATGTTCGCGGCCCTGGCCTTCTCCCTGCCGCTCGCGCTGCGCGACCGGTGGCCGCTGGCCGCCTGGCGGTCGGCGTTCCTGCTCGTTCCCCTGGGGACGGTCGTCTCGCGGCAGTTCCTCCACGAGGTCCCCTACACCGCGGCCGCCTCGATCATGTACGTACTCGTGGTCTACGCGGTCGCGGTCCGCTGCGAGCGGCACATCACCGTGGGCGTGTGGATCGTCTCGTTCCTCGCCGCCTGGATGATCCACCCCAACTCGACGGCCCTCGTCGTCGGCACGGTCTCGGTGACCGTCCTGTTCGGCTACAACGTGCGCGCCCGGCGGCTGGCCGCCGGGCTGCTGGCCCAGGAGGAACGGCGCAGCGAGCGGGCCCTCGCGGCCCAGGCCGCGCTGGAGGAGCGGGCCAGGATCGCCAGGGAGCTCCACGACGTCGTCGCCCACCACATGTCGGTGATCGCCATCCAGGCCGAGGCCGTCCCGCTGCAGGCGTCCGGGGACGCGCGGCGCCTCGAGGAGGGACTGAAGGAGATCCGCGCGCTCTCCCTCGCGGCCATGACCGAGATGCGCCGCGTGCTGGGCGTCCTCAGGGAGGGGGACGGGCACGCCGACACCGCGCCGCAGCCGGGCCTCGGCCGCCTGGAGGAGCTCGTCGACACCGCGCGCTCCGCCGGGCTCGTCGTGACGCTCAAACTCGTCGGTGACCTGGCCCGGCTCCCCACGGCGGTGAGCCTGTCCGCCTACCGGATCGCCCAGGAGTCGCTCAGCAACGCCATGCGGCACGCCCCCGGTTCCACCGTCTCGCTGAAGGTCGCCCGGTACGGCGCCGAGCTGCACGTCCAGGTGACGAACAGCGCCGGGCACCGCTCCCCCGAGCCCTCCGAGTCCCCCGAGTCCCCCGATGAGCGGGGACACATGGGACACGGCCTGATCGGGATGAGGGAACGGGTGTCCGTGCTCGGCGGGAGGCTCTGGGTCGGTCCGACCGGGACGGGCTTCGCGGTAACCGCCATACTGCCGATCAGCGAGGACGCATGACCCCCTCCCCCGGCGCGCGCTCCGGGGGCTCCACGCTCAAGGAGATTCGATGACGACCCGGGTGCTCATCGCCGACGACCAGGGCATGGTACGGACCGGTTTCACGGTGTTCCTGAGCTCGCAGCCCGACATCGAGGTCGTCGGCGAGGCCGCCAACGGCGCCGAGGCCGTGGCGCGGGTGGCCGAGCTGCGGCCCGACGTGGTGCTGATGGACGTGCGGATGCCGGTGATGGACGGCCTCGCGGCGACACGGGAGATCATGAGGTCCGTCGATCCCGCGCCGAGGATCCTGATCCTGACGACGTTCGACCTCGACGACTACGTCTACGAGGCGCTGCGGGCCGGGGCGAGCGGGTTCCTGCTCAAGGACGCCTCGGCGCAGCAACTGGCCGAGGCGGTCCGGGTGGTGGCGGCCGGGGAGGCGCTGCTGGCCCCCTCGGTGACCAGGCGGCTGATCGCGGAGTTCGCCCGCATCGGCCCGAGCCGCCCGCGCGGGCGGCTGGACGACATCACCGAGCGCGAGACGGAGGTGCTCACCCTCATCGCGCGGGGCAGGTCCAACCAGGAGATCGCCGAGGAGCTCGTGCTGTCGGAGCAGACCGTCAAGACCCACGTCGGCCGGATCCTCGCGAAGCTGAACCTGCGCGACCGCGCCCAGGCGATCGTCCACGCCTACGAGACGGGCCTGGTCCGGCCGGGAGAGTGAACCTCGGAGGTGGCCCGTGGCCCGGGCCGGGACACCGGCGGGATCAAAGGAAGGTCGCGGATCCCCTGGTGTCGCCGTCTCCGCGGGCTTTCGAGCGAAACCGCCGACGTCCTGCCCCCTGAGGCGCTCGCCGCTACGGTCGCCCGAGCCGGTACAGGACGTGGGGGCGCAGCGGGTGACCTTCGGGCACCGCCGGATGGTCGAAGTCGCGGGCCGGGTCGCGGGTCATGCCCAGCCGCTCCATCACCGCGCGCGAACGCGCGTTGCGCACGGCCGTCATGGAGACGATCTCGTCCACCCCGGCCACCGCGAAGCCCTCGGCGACGGCCCGCCTGGCCGCCTCGGCGGCGTACCCGTGCCCCCAGGTGTGCCGGGCCAGCCGCCAGCCGACCTCCAGGACGGGGGTGAAGGGCGCCTCGAACCGCTGCCACGCCAGCCCGGTGAAACCGATGAACCGGCCCGTCTGCCCGACCTCCAGCGCCCAGAGCCCGTAGCCGTGCTCGTCGAAGGCCCGCTCGATCCTGTCGACCATGGCGTCGCTCTGCGACCTGGTCAGCGGGGCCGGGAAGTGCTCCATCACCTCGGGGTCGGCGTTCAGTGCGGCGAACGGCTCCCGGTCGTCATCCCGCCACCTGCGCATGACCAACCGCTCCGTCTCCATCCGCCGAGTTTATCGCCGGGCCCGTCGACGGCGGCGTCCCGCGGCCCGGGATCGGCCCGGGGACAGCCCCGCCCCGGCCCGGAAAGGGCCCGGAAGCGGCGCGGATCACCCCCCTCGCTCCCGAGGGGGACGGGGAAGGTGACCACCTCGGGGTGACGCGGGTTACAGGCCGTGATTCCTAGCGTTCTGTTCGGTTCTTCAGACCGGACAGGAGGCTCCCATGTTCCGCCGCTCGCTCGCCGTGGCCGTCGCCGCGGCGCTCGCCTACGTGACGGTCCCGCCGCCCGCGGGCGACCGGGTGGTGCGGGTCTACGGCGACCTCGGCACGGCCGAGCACGTCGCGGTCGTCGTCCCCGGCTCCGACACCACGGCCGCCACCTTCGACGGCGGCAGGGCCAGGCCGTACAGCACGCCGGGGGGCGGGGCACGGGCGCTGCTGGCCGAGGCGCGGACACTGGATCCGGGAGCTAGGCTGGCGGTGGTCGCCTGGCTCGGCTACGACAGCCCGGCGACGCTCAGCCTCGGTGTGATGACCGGGGAGGCCGCGGAACGGGGTGCGGTGGAGTTGCGACGGTACGTCACCGGGGCGCTCAGGGGGAAACGGGTCAGCCTGCTGTGTCACAGTTACGGCTCGGTGGTGTGCGCCGGGGCCGTGCCCGGTTCCGGGGTCGCGGACACGGCCGTGTTCGGCAGCCCGGGGCTGGGCGTCTCGTCGGCCGCCGAGCTGGGCGGCACCCGGTTGTGGGCGGGCAGCGGCGCCCGCGACTGGATGCGCGAGGTGCCCAAGCTCAGGATCGGGCCGCTCGGCTTCGGTCCCGATCCCGCCGCCCCGGCCTTCGGCGCCCGCCTGTTCGGTACCGGCTCCGCCGGGCACAGCGAGTATCTCCGACCGGGCGGCGAGTCCCTGCGCAACCTGACCCTGATCGCGCTCGGCCGTGGCGGCGAGGTGTCCCGTGGCTAGTCTCGCGGCCGGGATCGAGGCGGCCACCCCCGAAGGCAGGGACCGGGGGGTCGACGCGCTGCGGGCGCTGGCGATCGTGGGCGTGGTGCTGGGGCACTGGCTGGTGACGGCGTGGGCACCGGGCGCGGCGGGGGCGGTTCACCTGTCCAGCCCGCTCGCCCACCTGCCGGGGTTCACGCCGCTGTCCTGGGTGTTCCAGACGCTGGCGGTGTTCTTCTTCGTCGGCGGCTACGCGGCGGCTCGCGGTTCACGCCGGGAGGCCGGTGGCGGCGCGTACCGGGCCGGAATCTGGGTGCGGGCCAGGGTGGGGAGGCTGCTGGGGCCGGCGGTGCCGCTGGTCCTGGTCTGGGCGGGGATCGCGGCGGGGATGGCGCTGCGCGGGACCTCGGCGGGAACGATCAGGGCGATGGTGGTCCCGGCGATCGGGCCGCTGTGGTTCCTGGCCGTCTTCGCCGCGCTGACCGCGGCCACTCCCCTCCTCCTGCGCGCGCACCCGGGCATCACGGCCGCCGTGGCGTTCGTCGTCGTGCTCGGGGTGGACCTGGCCAGGTTCGGGCTCGGCGCCCCCGCCTGGACCGGGTGGGCGAACCTGGCGGCCGGATGGCTGGTGCCGTACGCGCTGGGGATCGCCTGGGCGGGTGGGCTGCTCGGCTCGCGCCGGGTGGCGGCGGGCCTGCTGGCCGGCGGGGCGGCCGGGGCGGCGCTGCTGGTCGGCGGGGCCGGGTATCCGGCGAGCATGGTGGGCGTGACCGGGGACGCGGTCTCCAACCTCAGCCCGCCCAGCCTGGCCGTGGTCTGCTTCGGCCTCGCCCAGGTGGGGCTGGCGCTGCTCGTCCGCGCGCCGCTGGCCCGGATGATGCGGCGTCCCCGGCTGTGGGCGGTGGTCGCGCTGGCCAACCTGTCGGCGATGACGCTCTTCCTGTGGCACCAGAGCGCGGTGGTCGTGCTCGCCGTCGCCGCTCTGCGCTTCGGCGACGTGCCCGGCCTGCTGGCGGTGCCCGACGAACCGGTCTGGTTGTCGCACCGGCTGGGCTGGTTCCCGGTGTTCGCGGCCGTTCTGGCGCTCGTCTGGCTTCCCCGATCAACGCGCAGACGATTTAACGACAAGGTGTCGTCATCTGCTTGACGGGGTGCCGCGGCTTTTGTGACACTGCGTCATAATAAAAGGTTTCCTCGTCGCGGAGTGATCATGAGCGAATCGCCCTTCTCCGAAGTCCTCAGGAACGCCACCTGGGGTGATCACGAGTCCGCCGAGGACGAGAGCTACCTCAAGGCGCTGATGGCGGGCGACCTCAGCCCCGAGGCCTACGGCGAGATGGTCGCCCAGCACTACTTCGCCTACGTGGCCCTGGAGAGCGCCTCCCGCTCACTGGCCGCCGATCCCGTCGCGGCGCCGTTCGTCATTCCCGAGCTCTACCGGGAGGAGGCGCTGGTCCGCGACCTGGAGACGATCTACGGGTCCGGCTGGAGGTCCAGGATCGAGCCCTCCAAGCCGACCCTGACCCTGGTGGCCCGCATCAACCAGGTGGCCACCTGGCCGGGCGGTTACATCGCCCACCACTACACCCGTTACATGGGCGACCTGTCCGGCGGGCAGTTCATCCGGATGGAGCTGCAGAAGATCTACGGCTACCGGCCGGGCGGCGGCGTCGACTTCTACCTCTTCGACGGGATCGGCAGCCTGCCCCGCTTCAAGAACGAGTACCGGGCCCGGCTGGACGCGCTTCCCCTGAACAAGGCCGAGAAGGGGCGGCTGATCCGCGAGACCAGGCTCGCGTACCTGCTCAACACCGAGGTCCTGGGCGAGCTCGGCCGGGTGGCCCGGTCCGAGTTCGCGGCGCCTTCGCGCGCTTGATGTCGTCGTTCTCCGCCCGGTATCTGTCGTGGTCAGCCCGCGCGGGGGCTGGTGGAGGCAGCTTTCCGGACGGCGCCGCCCCGGTCCGGAGGTTCGGACCGGGGCGGCTGCGGATATGGGGTGTTGATCGTCGCTGGTGGATCTCGGCTTCCGTCGACCGGTGCGGTCAGATCGCCACGAGGGCGACGTTGTCGACGTAGTTCTCGGTGAGCCAGAGGTTGTTGTCGGGTCCGAGCGTGATGTCGAAGGGACCGGAGACGCTGGTCGGCAGCGGGTACTCGTTGATCGTTCCGGAGGTGGTGACGCTGGCGACGTTGTTGGCGCTCTGCTCGGTGAACCACAGATTGTTGTCCGAGCCGACGGTGATGCCCCACGCGAAGCTGTTGGGATCGGTGAGCGAGTACTCGGTGAAGGTGCCGGTGGTGGTGAGGTTGCTGACCTTGCCGTTGCCGTCGGTGTACCACAGGTTGCCGTCCGGGCCGGCGGTGATCCCGACGGGCATCGCGCCGGAGGACGGGACGGTGAACTCGGTGATCGTCCCGCTGGTGGTGATCTTCCCGATGTTGCCCGCCAGCGACTCGGTGAACCACAGGTTGCCGTCCGGGCCGGCGGTGATGCGCGTGGGATAGGAGCTCGAGGTGGGTATGGGGTACTCGGTGATCGTCCCGCTGGTGGTGATCTTCCCGATCTGGTTGGCCTCCGTCTCGACGAACCACAGGTTGTTGTCCGGGCCGACGGTGATGCCCCACGGATAGGCGTTCGCGGTGGGCAGGGAGTATTCGGTGATCGTCCCGCTGGTGGTGATCCGCCCGATCTTGTTGCCCACCGCCTCGGTGAACCACAGCGCGCCGTCCGGGCCGACGGTGATGTGCCCCGGCTCGGAGCCGCTGGTGGGGAGGGTGTATTCGATGAAGGTGCCCGTGGTGGCGAGACGCCCGATCTTGTTGCCGTAGTTCTCGGTGAACCACAGCGCGCCGTCCGGCCCGGACGTGATCCCGATGGGAGACGCCGGGCTCGTCGGTACCGACAGTTCACTGATCGCCGGTGCCTGGCGGTTCTCCGCCGCGAGCCGGGCCCGCGAGGCGAGGCGGGGTGCGGGCGGGAAGTGGCAGCGGATCCGCCGGTGCTGCGGCATCAGCTTGAGCTTGAGACAGAGCGTGACCCACGGGCGTGGGGGGTGTTGCGGACGATCCGGCGGGGCGGCGGAGGCGGACACCGACGCGGGGACGCTTACCGTCAGGGCCAGGGCCATGGCCACGAGCGAATACCCCAGGCGTCGAGAGCGATGACGCATGACATCCCTTCCACAGGACAGGAGACCGAAAAGGAACGCCGGTCGGCCGTTGGACGTATTCGAGCGGTCGAAGCCGCGGCGTCGAGCCGCCATGAGCGGGAATCGGCGTGAATATCGTCAAAGACCCGATCCGGGCGGCGTTCGTCACCGCTGTCCGGTCCCGGCGATCCCACTATCTCCCGCGATCGCGGGCCGCCTTCGATCACCTGCGTTCGTGGCTGGTCATGAAAGTGCCAACTCCTCGCGGAGCCGCCCAAGGGTCCGCCGGATTTCGCGGGCGGCGACCTCGGCCCCGCCACGCCGAGGACATGTGGAGGGGAGACGTTCCTGGTGGAACGCCAGAACACATGGAAGGGGACGACTCTCGCGGGCGGCGGCGGAAAGGCCGCGGCTCAGGCGACCGAGTGGGTGATGACGCCGGTGTAGATACCCGCGGTGGCGGAGGCCGGGACGGTGATGACGAGCGTCGGCTGCCAGCTCGTGGAGGTGGGGAACGTCCCCTTGCGCCCCCGGAACGCGATCACCTGCGTGGTCAGGGGAACCTTGTCGGCCGCGCTGGCCTGGCCGGGGACGCGGCTGCCGCCACCGGAGGAGGCGACGGACGGGCCGGACCAGTAGGCGATGTTGGCCTTGGAAATGGTCTGGGCCGGTGATCCGGCGAGGGTGAGATCAGTGGCCGACACGGTCGCCGTCCACGGGGGAATACCCACCCGGGAGTCGGCCACGGTCACCGTGCCCAGCGAGGCGCTGTAGTTGCCGCCCGTGCCGCCGGCGCCGAGGTTCGCCGAGTCGGGCAGGCTGATCGCCAGTGGATCGGCGCGCATCGCGACCATCGCGACCGCCGCGATTCCGGTGGCCGGAACCGAGGCCGCAGCCGCGGGCGCCGACGCGCCGAGGGCGAGCAGCAGGGGGAGCGACGCCGCCAGCGACAGGGGCGCCGGTGCGGCGAAGTCGTCCGCACGGGTCTTCCTCATGGCGATCCCTCTCACGTGTCTCGCGGGCGATGCGTGGGGCGCATCCATGTCGGTGGTGCGCGGAAAAACCGGTAGCAGCCTAGATCATCCCGTTCGGGCCAGGCCGGCCGGCTCCGTCCGTGGACGGCAAATCCGGCGCAAAGGCAGTGGTGCGAACGCCCGTAACGGGGCAAATGGACACGCCCACCGGGGTCGCGGCCGGAGAGCATCCAGGGTGCGTCGCGAGGCGGACGCGGTCGAAAAGGGCTGCCGGACGGGTTGCGCCCGCCCCGGGCGCCCGGCCGCCGCACCGGAACGGCTCGCGCGTATTCGACCCCCGCCGCACCCCGTCAGGCGGATCACCGGCCCGGAGATCACCGGAAGTGATCATATGATCGCCAAAAGTTTCCAGATGTCCTCTCGTCCGGTCATCCGGCGGCTGAACGTTGAGCAGTATGTGATCACCTAGGAACGGCCCGGGTGGGACGGTCGCGCGACGAAGGAGATCACCAGTGTCGAAAAGCCGTCTGGGCATCCCTCTGGCAGGCGCCGCCGGCGTGGTGGCGGCCACGGTGATGGTGGCCCTGCCCACCCGAGCCGGCACCTGCCCCCCCTCGACCACCTGCCCCACCACGGTGACCTTCACCGTGACCGCGGCGGGCGGGCTGGCGATCACCGTGCCCAACGGCCCGGTCAGCGTCGGAGGCGGCGCGCCGGGCGACCAGATCAGCGGGCCGCTCGGCGCGGTCACGGTGTCCGACAGTCGCGCCGCGCTCGACGCCACCTGGGTGGCGTCGGTGATCGCCGCGCCGACGGGTTTCACCACCGGCAACGAAACCGCCCCCGAGACCATCCCCGCCGGCGACGCCCGGTACTGGTCCGGCCCCGGGACCGCCACCACCGGTACCGGCAACTTCGTCCCCGGCCAGGCCAACGCGGCGGCCGCGCAGTCGCTGGACGTGTCGCGCACCGCCTTCAGCAAAACGACCGGCTCCGGCAACAACTCCGCCACCTGGAACCCGACCATCGTCATCAACATCCCCGCGCAAGCCGTGATCGGCACCTACACCGGCACGGTGAACCACTCCGTTGCCTAGCCCACCGTTGCGGCGGCCGCGCCACCGGCTCGTCTGCGCGACGCTGCTCGCCCTCCTGTCGCACGCGATGATCGGCGCTCCCGCGACCGCGGACGTGGGCCGGGATCGGGGGCGTCCGACCGGCGAGCCCGTCCTCGGCATCAGGCTGCTGGAGATTCCCGCCAACCGGATGGACGACCCGCGCTCGCACTTCTTCATCGTCGACCATGTCAACCCCGGCACCACCTTCACCCGCCGCCTGGAGGTCTACAGCACCTCACCCGAACCCCAGCACGTGAAGTTGTACGCGGCCGCCGCCGGCATCAAGGGCGGCCGCTTCACCTTCGCCCCGGGCCGGGCCGCCAACGAGCTGAGCTCGTGGATCACACTCAACCACGCCACGGTGAACCTGCCGGCGCACGGCAGGGTGCCGGTCAAGGCCACCGTCACCGTGCCGCCATGGGCGACTCAGGCGGAGCGGTACGCCGTCATCTGGGCAGAGGTGACCTCTCCCGAACCGGGCCCGGAGCGGAACATCGCACTGGTCAATCGCGTCGGGATCCGCGCCTATCTCGACGTCGGCCCGGGCGGGGAGCCGCCCTCGGACTTCCGGATCGGCGAGATAGTCCCCCAGCGAACCGACGACGGCCGGCCGAAGATCGTCGCGGCCGTCGCCAACACCGGACAGCGCGCCCTCGACCTCGATGGACGGTTGTCGCTGTCGGAAGGGCCGAGTTCCCTGAGGGCCGGCCCCTTCCCCACCGACCGCGACACGACCCTGGCGCCCGGCGACCGTGGAGAGGTCACCGTGCTGCTGGGCGACGACCTCCCGGACGGGCCGTGGACGTTCCGCCTCATCCTCCACAGCGGACGCGTCGGGCACACGGCGACCGGAACGCTCACCTTCCCCGCCAAGCCCGGAACGTGGGGCCTGGCGGCCTCGATGGACTCCCCGCTGACGCTGATCCTCACGCTCGCCGGATCGGTCGCCCTCGTCGCCGCGGCACTCCTCCTCATCGGTTTTCGTCGTTTCCGCGCGCGCCGGCGGATTCCGAGCGCCGATCGTCTCCGCGGTGGCCTCACCTGACGGCACCCCGGCGGTACAGCCCCGGCGCTGTACCCGTTCGATCGACACGCACCACGACAACCATCCGGAGCTACGTTGCACTTGATCGCACGGACCCGGGTGAAGGGCCTGCATGCCGCGAACCACGGCTGCTTCCGCTTACGCCACCGAGCACGGCGGCTCCCAGCCCGGGAAGCCTCGAGCCGGGACTCCGGAGCCCGCCTCTCAGAAGGAGTAGGGACCGAAGCGGCCCCAGGCCACGAAGGCGGCCAGCACGAGAAGCACCACGTTGACCACGATCCCCGGGTACTCCTTGCGCCGGAGGTGCACGACGAGGGCGCCGATCATCGTGATCACCAGGGCCGCGGCGGCGATCGGGGTCAGGACGGGCAGGATGCCGGTGACGGCGGGCAGGATGAGGCCGACCCCCGCCAGCACTTCGAGGATCCCGATGATCCTGACCTGCCCGTCCGAGAAGTCCTCCACCCACGGCATCTGGCCCGACAGGTCCGCACGGGACTTGGTGGCCTTGGTGAGACCGGCGAAGAGGAAGGCCAGGGCGAGCAGGCCCTGCACGACCCAAAGGGCGATGTTCATGGTGTACTCCGAGAGAATAAGTGAAGGTAACCCTTCGCTTTGGGTCACCGTAGCATAACCGCAGGAAGGCCTTCACTTTGTAGAATCGGTTCATGGACGCGGGCAAAGGGCGGGGATTGCGCAGGGACGCCGAGATCAACCGGGAGCGGATCGTGGCGGCGGCGCGGGTCGCGTTCCGTGAGGGAGGGCTCGACGTGCCCCTGGAGGAGATCGCCCGCCGCGCGGAGGTGAACATCGCCACCCTCTACCGGCGCTTCCCCGACCGCGAGGCGCTCATCGAGGCGATCCTGGCCGACCGCATGGCCGAGTTCGTCGAGGCCGCCGAGGCGGCGGAGCTCGCCGGCGACCCGTGGGAGGGGTTCGCCGGGCTGGTCGAGCACATCTGCGGCATGCAGGCCGCCGACCAGGGGGTGACCGAAGGCCTCACCTCCTGCTTCTCCGGGGCGGCGCTGGAGTCGCAGCGGGCACGGGCGCTGGCGGCGATCGACCGGGTGATCGAGCGGGCCCGTCGCTCCGGGACGCTGCGCGCCGACTTCACCGGCCAGGACCTGATGTTGATCATGATGGCCAACGCCGGGGTGCTCGGCTCCACGCGCTGCGCCGCCCCGGAGGCGTGGCGGCGGCTGGTCGGCCTGATCCTCGACGCGTGCCGTACCGGCCGCGCCGGCCGGGCCGCCCCGCCGCTCCCCCCGGCTCCCAGCGCCGAGGACATGCACAACGCGATGCTCACGGCCCGCCCGCATCGCTGACCCCGCCCCGGGCTCCGCCTGACGAGGTGCCGGTGCTGTGCGACCATGGGGCCATGCCCCGGATTTCGGCCGCGACCATCGGCGAGCACCGCGTCCAGACCCAGGATCGCATCCTGCGGGCGGTCTCGCGTCTCTCCCGGGACCAGGGCATCGACGCCATCTCCATGACCGACGTGGCGAACGAAGCCGAGATCACCCGCACCGTCCTGTACAACTACTTCCCGGACAAGGCGGCGCTGCTGCTCGCCTTCACCGAGCGGGTGACGCACTACTTCATCGACAGCTACGAGCGGGAACTGCCCGGCCGGGCCTCGCCCGCCGAGCGGCTGCGGGTCTTCGTCAGGCTCCAGTTCGACGGGCTGCTCGCCCACCCCCATCCCGGTCCCGCCGACCTGTCGGCGGCGCTGGGCCCCGACGCCTACCAGCGCCTGGCCGACCACGTCGAGCCGATGCAGCGCATCCTGACGGGCATCATCGACAGCGGCGTGTCATCGGGCGACTTCCAGGCCCCCGACGTGGCCGCCGCCGCCCGGATCATCCTCGCCGTCATCGGCGCCGAGCGGGTCCCGCTGCTCGGCGGCGAGGTGACGCCCGAGGAGGCCGAGAAGATCGTCTCGGGTTTCGTGCTCCGCGGCCTGGGCTTCCGGGGCGTCCCGGACGAAATCCGAGCTCCGGCCTGAGCCCCGGCCCCCTCGAACCGCACGCGTACCGGCGTCTCCGGCCGTCCGGGCTCTCCGGGCACCGGGCCCTTCGGCGACTCCCGCCTCTTCGGTGGGGCGGCCCGTGCCCGGACGCCTCCGCATGGCGGCACTATCCGAGCCGGTCGGCGCTCGGACCACTCGCCGCGGGATCGCGATCCCGGTTCAGGCGGATCAGGGTGACGCCGTACGCGATGATCCAGACGACCCACATCAGCCAGCCGACGAGGCCCAGAAGACCGAGCGGTCCGGTGTGGTCGATGACCAGCGGGGTGAGGGTGGCCGAGCCGAACAGCAGCGCGGCCGAGACCAGCCCCACGGTGCCGTGCCACGGCCGGATGAGACCGGCGCGCAGGCCGGCGACGGACAGGCCGATCAGGGCGAGGGCCAGGAAGGTGCCGTTGAGGGTGAACAGCGCGTCGTGCAGCACCCACAGTCCCCCGGTCGCGGGACTGCGCCGCGCGGTCGTCGACGTGAGCGCGAGGCGGATCGCGATGACCGCGGCGAAGGTGACGTTCTGCAGGGCCAGGCCGGTGAACCCGAGCAGTGACCACGCTTCGTCCCGGCCGCGTTCGAAGCGCCGCAGCGCGGAGACCGCACCCGCGCCGAACAGCGTGGCCAGCAGCCAGGCGGCGGGAGTGAGGGCGGACGCGATGGCGACGACGTCGCCCCGGGTGCCGAAGAACGCGTCGACCTCGCCGACCTCGGCACCGGTGAGCGGCAGGCCGGCGGGCACCATGATCGCGTTGGCGAGGACGATCGTGCCGGCGAAGCCGAGCGCGGCGAGGCCGGTGATCCGGGAGAAGCCGAGGGCGGCTCCTCCCTGAGATTTACGCAACATATATTCATTATAAGCATCGTAAAGTCATTGGAGGGAAACCGGTGAGCGAAGAGCCGGACCGGCGCCGCTACGACTCGTTGCGCCGGGCGACGCAGGCACGGGAGACCCGGATGGAGATCGCCGGCGCCGCCCGCAGGCTGTTCGTGTCCCAGGGGTGGGCGGCGACGACCGTGCGGGAGGTCGCCCGCGAGGCGGGAGTCTCGGTGCCGACGGTCTACGCGGCGTACGGGAACAAGGCAGGGCTGACCCGGGCGCTGGCGGACGCGGCGGACCTGTCGGCCGACGTACCGCGGATGCTGGAGGCGCTGGAGGCCTCGGCGGCGGATCCCGAGCGCCAGCTCGCGGCGATGGCCGCCTACGACCGGCGGCTGTTCGAACGCGCCGGTGACGTCGTCGCGCTGGTCCGCGAGGCGGCCCGTACCGAGCCCGAGCTGGCGGCGGCCTACCGCGAGGGCCGCGGACAGGGTGACAAGACCCGTGAGCTGGTGTTCTCGTCCTGGCCCGACGGCGTCCTGCGACGCGGCCTGGACGTGCGCTCCGCCGTCGACGTCTACGCGGCCCTGTGCAACATCGACGTCTACACCACGCTCACCGTCGAACGCGGCTGGTCACCCGACCGCGTCGAACGGTGGTGGAGCGAGGCACTGGCCCGCGAACTCCTGCGCTGACATCCCCTCCGCGACGGCCCGGGGGGAGCCGGGCGGGGATCCGCTCCAGGATCCCCCCGGCGAAGACGTCGTGGAGGCCGGTCGTCTCCAGGTGCGCGTAGCCGATGTGGCGGTCGCGCATCGCCGCCGGACACACCGCCGTCCGCGGCCCCGGCCGGGACCCGCGCTCATCGCCATTGCCCCCGTTCCATCGTGAACTCCCCGTAGGGCACGGTCCAGACGACCTCGTGGCCGATCCTGTGCCCGGTGTACCCGTCTTCGCCGTAAGCGGTGCCGTGATCGGAACAGACGATCGCGAATCCCGGCCGCCGCTCGCTCATCAGCGCGAACAGCCTGCCGATGTGCCGGTCGACGTATTCGAGCGCGGCGGCCTGGCTCCGGCGGCTGTCGCCGTGCTCGCGGGTGGCCCCGGGCAGGTGGAACCAGTTGGGCTGGTGCAGCGCCGAGACGTTGACGAACAGGAAGACCGGCCGGTCGGCTCCCGCCACCGCCCGCTCCGCGCGGGCGATCTGCGCCTCGAACGAGGCGGGCGCGGTGACCCCGAACCCCGGCTCCCAGTGGCTCTCGGCGAACATCCCCGGCAGCGCGGACCCGAGCGGGGTCAGCTTGTTGAAGAACCCGACCCCTCCGACGCAGACCGTGTGGTAGCCCGCTCCCGCCAGCCCCGCGGGCAGGTCGGGGGCGTCGAACACCCAGGTGCCCGGGGCCGTGGTCTCGCTGCCGGGGAACGCGGCGGCGAACGGGCGGGGGTGCGGTCCCGGAGCGACGGGGGTCGGCAGGAAACCGGCGAGGATCGCGGCGTGCGCGGCGTAGGTGAAGCTTCCCGGGCTGTGGCGGCGCTCCCAGCGCCCGCCCGGCAGCGCCCGCGCCAGCGTGGGCAGCCGCCCGGCCGCCATCAGCTCCTCCGCCACGTCGTAACGGAGGGTGTCGAGCGTCACCAGCAGCAGGTCGTGGCTGCCCACCACCTCGTTCATGTCACGCACGGGGCCTCCCGTTCCCGCTCTCCCGCCGGGGCGTGCCGGGCGAGGATCGCGCGGACCTGGGCGCCGTAGGTGTCGAGGTCCTCGGCTCCGCCACCGGGCAGGCCCTCCAGCCGGGGAAGCAGGTCGCCGAACGCGTTGACCTCGGCCACCGCGAACTCCCGCCAGTCGACCCCGATCATCAGGTCGACCCCGACGGCCAGGCTTCCGGGGAAGCAGGCCGCCGCCCGCGCGCAGATCTCCAGGGCCCGCTCCCACCCCCGGGGGCCGAGCCCGGTCGTGACGGCGCCCAGATCACCCCGTACGCCACCGAGGTGGAGGTTGGTCATCGGCCCGCGGCCCGCGCGGACGACCGCGTGGGTGGGTGTGCCGTCCACGACGACCACCCTCAGGTCGATCGCGCGCCCGCCGAGGCTCGCCTTGGGAAACCAGCGCTCGACGTGGAGGCCGTCCCGGGCCAGCAGGTCGACGATCACCGCCAGATCGGGCTCGTCCTCGTAGCACCTGATCCGCAGGGAGTTGTGCAGCTCGCCGGAGGTCAACTCCGCCGAGGTCACCGCCCTGACCCGGCGGCCAGACGCGTGCAGGGCGATGATCCCGGAGGCCGACGAGCCGTGGGCCGGTTTGACGAACACCCGGCCCCAGCGGGCCTCTCCCATCCGCTCGCGCAGCTCGGCGTAGCCGCCGACCGGCCCGGCGAGGGCCGGCGGCACCGGCACCCCGGCCGCCGACAGCCTGGCGTGACAGCGCCGCTTGTCGAACATCACCGCCACGTCCTCGACGTCGGCGAGCAGCACGGCCCCCGGCGCCGCGGCCACGGCCCGGCGGACCCGGGCGGCCCCGGCGACGAACCCGGCGTGCCAGCGGGCGCCGCCGCCGATCCTGGACGGCTCGCCGGGGCCCCGCAGCAGCGCGTCCGCCTCGGCGTCCTCCCCCGGTGAGTCGATCCGTACGAGCGTCCCCGGCTCGATCCCGATCTCCTCGCCGCGCAGCACGGACGTCCACGGCACGACCGCGGGCTCGGCCAGCCCCTGCCGGGCGCAGGCGTCGGAGAACATGGTCACCCGCCGGTCGCCCGGCGTGCCGACGACGGTGAGGGCGGTCACTCGGCGACCGCGACGTAGCGCCACTCGCCGTCGGGCTCTTTCTGGTCGGACACGTCGAGCCGGACGCCGGAGCCGGAGAACGTCGTCGTGAGGCGCTCGACCATGGCGTCCGTCAGGTAGTGGTGGTGCAGGTCCAGGCGCTTGAGGTGGGTCAGGGGCTGCCCCGACAGCAGGGCCTCGGCGCCCTCGTCGGTGAGCACGCCCATCGACTGGGCGAGCGACTCCAGCCGGGCCACGACGGGGGCGACGGCGACGAGACCGGCCACCTCGTCCTGGATCTCGCTGTTCTGCAGCCCCAGATGCCTGAGCGCGGGCAGCCTCTCACCGGACAGGATGTTCTCCAGGTCGGCGGCGGTGGTCTCGCCGCCGTACTCGCTCGTACCGAGCCAGGCCTCCAGGTGTTCGAGCGCGGGGAACTCGCTCATGCCGACCCCCCTGACCACGGAGGCGGGCAGCCCGCCCGCCTCGAAGCGCAGCACCCTGAGGTGCTCGTGCCCGACCGGCCGCAGCTCCAGCCCCGTCCCGCCCCGGACCTCCAGCCGCTCCAGCAGCGGGAAGGCCTCCAGCAGCGGCGTGACGTCGCTCTGCTGGATCCAGGAGATCTCGCACTCCTCCTGCGGCATCGCGGCGAAGAAGAGCGAGCGCAGGGCGGGGAAGCGCGTCGCGCTCTCCGCCAGCAGCCGGACGGGACCCGACGCGTCCTTCTCGTAGGCCTCGCCCCAGCCTCCGACGATGAGCGCCCTGACCTCGGTGGTGTCGACGGTCTCGGCGAAGCGCGCGAAGTGCTCCTCGAAGGTCTCCTTGGCGTCGTAGACGCGGACCGAGACGCGCCACGCCGCCTCGCCGGCCGGGGGGTGGGGGGCGCCGGGGGGACGCAGGCTCACGATGGGCAGGCCCGCGTAGTCTCCGCGGTAGAGGCCGTCGACGTCGTCGTTGAACTCGGTGTGGTCCATCGGAGACTCCCCGTCAGGCTCGACTGTGAAAGGACCGTCCTACCAGAGGCGCGCGACACTTTCGGCCGCACTCCAGGGATCGCTCCCCCGATCCTTCCCGGAGCGCTTCCCGGATCCTCCGTGATCATTCTGAAAGCGCTTCCAGAACCGATCACGGGATACTTCCGGGAGCGCCCCCGTGAGGCCGGACGCCGGTCGGACCGGTCCGCGAGGTCGGCGATGATGAACGGCATGGACACTGGTCACATCCGTTTCGCCTCCGTGAAGGGCCGCTGGGTCCTTCTCACCACCGTGCTCGGCTCCGGCATGGCCATGCTGGACGGCACGGTCGTCAATGTGGCCCTGCCCTCGCTCGGCGCCGATCTCGGCGCCGACATGGCCGGCCTGCAGTGGACGGTCAACGCCTACACTCTCACTCTGGCGGGCCTGATCCTGCTCGGCGGATCGCTCGGCGACCGGTACGGCAGGCGCAAGGTCTTCCTGATCGGCGTCGTCTGGTTCGCCCTCGCGTCGGCCCTGTGCGGCCTGGCGCCCAACGTGGAGACGCTGATCGCGGCCCGCGCCCTGCAGGGCATCGGCGGTGCGCTGCTCACCCCGGGATCCCTCGCCATCATCCAGGCCTCCTTCGACCGCGGGGACCGGCCCAGGGCGATCGGGGCGTGGTCGGGCCTGGGCGGGATGGCCGCGGCCATCGGCCCGCTGCTCGGCGGGTGGCTGGTGGAGACGGCCGGATGGCGCTGGGTGTTCCTGATCAACCTGCCGCTCGCGGCGCTCGTCGTGGCGGTCGCCGTACGGCACGTCCCGGAGAGCAGGAACTCCTCGGCAGGCGGGCGGTTCGACGTCCTGGGCGCGGTGCTGGCGGCGCTGGCGCTGGCCGGGATCACCTACGGCCTGATCGACCTGGAGATCGTCCCGGTCGCGGCGGGCGTGCTGCTGGGCGCCGCGTTCGTCTGGCTGGAGATCAGGCGCTCGCCCGAGGCGCTCGTACCGGTCGAGGTCTTCTCCTCGAAGGTGTTCACCGCGGTCAACGTCGTCACCTTCATCATGTACGCCGCGATGGGCGTGGTGTTCTTCCTCCTGGTCGTCCAGCTGCAGGTGTCGGCGGGCTTCTCCCCGCTGGTGGCCGGGACCTCGATGATCCCGGTGACGATCCTGATGCTGCTGCTGTCGTCGCGCGCGGGCGAGCTGGCCAAGCGCCTCGGGCCCCGGCTGCCGATGACGGGCGGCATCCTGGTCTGCGCCGGGGCCCTGCTGCTGATGTCGCGGATCGGCCCCGGCTCGTCGTACGTGGTGGACGTGCTGCTTCCGGCGACCCTGTTCGGGCTGGGCCTGTCTGCGGCGGTCGCGCCGCTCACCGCGACGGTGCTGGCCACCGCCGCCGAGCGCCACGCGGGGGTGGCCAGCGGCGTCAACAACGCCGTCGCCAGGACAGGCGGGCTGCTCGCGGTGGCCGCGATCCCCCCGCTGGCCGGGCTCACCGGCGACGCCTTCGGCTCCCCCGAGATCTTCACCGCCGGATTCCACACGACGATGCTGATCAGCGCGGCGATGCTGGGCGTCGCGGCGCTGATCACCTTTCTCACCATCCGGGAGAACGTGCTGGTCCAGGAGGAGACGAAGCTGGGCTGCCCGGTGACGACCCCCCAGCCGGGCAGGTGAACCTCAGAAGGTGAACGCCTGGCTCCGGACGCTGTTGTCGAAGTTGGACACCAGCAGCTCGGGCTCGCCGACCGAGCGGATCTCCGGCAGCCGGGTGAACAGCGCGCGGAACATCGCCTTGATCTCCTGCCTGGCGAGGTTGGCGCCCAGGCAGAAGTGCGGCCCGGGGCCGCCGAAGCCCACATGGGGCTTGGTGTCGCGGGTGATGTCGAACCGGTCGGCGTCGGGGAAGACCGTCTCGTCGCGGTTGGCCGAGCCGTAGAAGAGCACGACCTTGTCGCCCGCCTTCAGGTGCAGGCCGCGCAGGTCGTAGTCCTCGGTGACGGTGCGGCGGAACTGCATGATGGGCGAGACGTAGCGGACCATCTCCTCGATCGCGCCGCCGATGTGCGCGTCGAAGTCGCCGGCCAGCAGGCTCCGCTGCTCGGGGTTGTCGGTCAGCAGCTTGATGCCGTGCGCCATGGTGTTGCGGGCCGTCTCGTTGCCCGCCACGAGCAGCAGCGTGAAGAACGACCCCAGCTCGCGGTCGGTCAGCCTCTCGCTGTCGACGTTGGCGGTGACGAGCGCCGAGACGAGGTCCCCCCGCGGCGCCCCCGCGCGCTCCTTGCCCAGGTTGATCACCAGGCGCTGCAGGGCGAGCAGCGCGAGCGTGTTCTGGGCGGCCATCCTGACGGTGTGCGCCAGGCTGGGCCGCACGCCGGAGTAGGCGGTGGAGATGTCGACGTGCTGGTGGACCTTGGCCCGCACGTCGTCGGGGACGCCCATCATGTCGCAGATGACGTGGATGGGCAGCTTGGCGGCCACCTGGCCGACGAAGTCACCGGGCCCCGAGACGATCACGTCGTCGACGATCCGCGCGCAGGCGGCGTCGATGTCGCCCTGCAGGTTGGCCAGCATCTTCGGGCTGAACGCGCGGGAGACGATGCGGCGCAGCCGGGCGTGCCGGGGGTCGTCCATGTTGACCATGGACTCGCCGAACACGTGCTTGACCCAGCCGGGCGGCTCGGGACTGGTCACTCCGGGCTCGCTGGAGAACACCTTGGCGTTGCGGCTGGCCTCCACCACGTCGGCGTGCCGGACCAGCGCGTAGAAACCCTTGCCCGAGCGGAGCAGCGGGACCCGCTTCTCCTCGAAGAACACCGGCTTGTCGAGATCCCGAAGCCGCGCGAACGCCTCATGCCGCTCCTTGAGCGGCCGCCGCCAGAATCCCAGGTCGGCCAGGTCGATTTCCATGTCGTCAATCCTGGCATGTTCTTTATGCGTACCGGCCACGTGGATTTCATGTCCCGGTGGGCCGCGTGTCCGAATCACCGGAAACCATGACAGGTATGAGAGCCTCGCTCCTCACCTCCGCGGTCCTCGCATTCCTGCTGGTCCCCGCCTCCCCCTTCCCGGCCCACGCCTCGGCCGCCGCCTGCTCCGGCGTCCCCTCCGACTTCGACGGCGACGGGCGGGCCGATCTCGCGGTCGCCGCTCCCTACACCCGCTCCGGCGGCCACGCCCGCGCGGGATCGGTCACCGTGCTGTACGGCATGCGCACCGCCGGGAAGCTGACCCAGGACGACCCCGGGGTGCCCGGCGAGGCCGAGACCGGGGACTCGTTCGGCTCGGCGCTGGCGACCGGCGACTTCGACGGCGACCGCTGCGCCGACCTGGCCGTGGGCGTCTCCGAGGAGGACCGCTCCCGGCCGGGAGAGGACGGCGACGGCGCCGTGCAGCTGTTCCACGGCTCGCCCGGCGGCCTGCGGCCCGGCAGGCTGATCGACGCCGCGGACCTGGGCCGCGAGCGCGAGCCTGGGCGGTTCGGTGCCGCGCTCGCGGCGGGGGACCTGGACGGCGACGGCGACGACGAGCTGGTGATCGGCGCTCCCGGGCTGGGCGGCGGCGCGGTCGGGGTGTACGGCCTCAAAGGGCGCAAGCCGCACATGATCACGCAGGAGACCGGCTGGGTGGGGCAGCGCGAACGCGAGACCGACCAGTTCGGCGCGGTGCTCGCCACCGGGGACTTCGACGGGAACGGCCGCGCCGAGATCGCCGTGGGCGCGCCCGCGGACACGCTGCTGAAGAACGGTCAGGGCTCGGTCACCGTCCTCGACGTCCGGCGCCGCAGGGCGACCGCGCTCACCCAGGACAGCCCCGGGATCGGCGGCCTCGCCGAGGTCTGGGACTTCTTCGGCACCGCCCTGACCACCGGCGACTTCGACGCCGACGGCCGCGACGACCTGGCGATCGGCGTGCCGGGCGAGGGGCTCAGCGACAACCAGCGGGCGATGGACTACGGCGACGGCACCGTGCACGTCGTCTACGGCTCCCGCTCGGGACTGCGTACGGCGGGCTCCGAGTCCTGGTCGCAGCGCTCCCTGAAGGGAGAGCCGCGCTACTTCGACCGCTTCGGCGCCGCCCTCGCCGCCGGGGACTTCAACGGCGACGGCGACGACGAGCTGGCGATCGGGGTGCCGGGCGAGAACGCCGTCCAGGTGCTCGCGGGGACCCGCTCCGGCGGCCTCACCAAGAACCACAACCTGCTGGTCACCGGTGAGGGCGGCGACTTCGGCGGGGCCCTGGCCACCGTCGCGGGCCGCGGCCTGGTCGTCGCCGCCCCGGGCGACGGCAGGCTCACCCTGCTGCGCGGGACCGTGCGGAAGGGCTCCTACCCGGGCATCCGCCCGTCGTCGGCGCGGTCCCTGGCCGGCGCCCCCAAGGAGACCCTGTTCGGCTACGCCTTCGCGGGCCCGCCCTCCCCGCGGTAGGCACCGGCCTCTCCAGCGGTGGAGACCGGAGCGGTAGCCCTGCCTGCGACGGCTCGCTGACCTCGGTGGCCGTTCGGTCGTCGCTCGGCCCTCGGGGGCGCGCCGGGGTGATGCCCTCGGCGAGAACGCGCGAGGAACGGCGTCTCAGCCGTCGGCGGCGAGGCGGTCCAGCCACTCGGTCAGCAGATGCTGTTCCGCGCTGCTGAGGATCGTCTGTTCGGGCAGCGCGGCGCGCAGGGCGCGGGCCGCGCCGGACGGGCCCGAGTCCTGTACGGCGGGCTCCCGGGTGGTCACGGCGGCGATCATGGATTCCCGGAGGGCGGTCAGCAGGGCCGGGTCGCGCCGGTCTTCGGGCAGGGTCAGCCAGGTGAGCACGGCACCGCGCGCCGTGGCGTGGATGAGCGTGACCGCGAGTTCCTCGTCGACGCGGAGCCAGCCGCCGACGGCGAGGCGCCGGATACGGCCCATCAGGATCTCCATGCCGGCCTTGAAGGCGGCCGACGTCTCTTTCGCGGGCTCGCTGTACATCAGCGTGTACAGGGCGGGATTGGCCAGGCCGAACTCGACCGCCAGGTCCCAGCCGGCCCTCAGGTCCTCGACGGGATGCCGCGGCTCCGGGTCGATGTGCTTGGTCTTGAGAAACGTGGCGAAGCCGTGCTCGGCCACCGCGTCGAGCAGCCCGTCCTTGTCGCCGAAGAGGCGGTAGATGGCCGGTGGTTGCACTCCGGCCGCGACCGCGACCGCGCGAGTGGTGACCGCGTCGCGCCCCTCGCGCGCCAGCAGGCCGGCGGCGGCCTCGATGATCCGCTGCCGGAGCTGCTCGCGGCCCAGGGCCGCGGTGTCGGATCCGGTGGCGGCCACGCCGTCCCCGCCTTGTGAACTCGATGCCATTTTCCAACGATACCGCACTAGTGGTTCCATCGATAATTCCGGTGATACGGTAAAAATGATTCCAATGGAAACATCAGGATGAAGGGGCATGGAATGCCGGACAAGATCAAGATCGTGGCACTCGAGGAACACGTCGCCCTGCCCTCACTGCTCGACGCGTGGGCCAGGGCGGGTGTGCCGCAAATCCCGCAGCTCGGCTTCGGCGACGAGCCCTTCGCGCGGCGGCTGCGGGACGTCGGACAGGCGCGTCTCGCCGACATGGACGACCAGGGCATCGATGTCGCGGTCCTGTCCCCGGCCTCGCCGGGCGTGCAGAACCTCGCGCCCGAAGACGCCGTCGGCGTGGCCCGCGAGGTCAACGACACGCTGGCCGAGATCGTCGCCGGGCGACCCGACCGTTTCCAGGCCTTCGCCGCCATCCCCACCGCGGCGCCCGAGGCCGCCGCGGCCGAGCTGGAACGCGCGGTGACCCGGCTCGGCCTCCCCGGTGCGATGCTGTACGGCCGCACGGGGGACAAACTGGCCGACGCCCCGGAATTCGACGACCTGTACGCCACGGCCGAGCGCCTCCGGGTGCCGCTGCACTTCCATCCCCAGACGCCGGTCCCCGAGGTCCTCAAGGCCTACTACTCGGGCTTCGACGCCGGAGCCGGGCCGGCCCGCGGTATCGGGATGGGACTCGCGACGGCGGGCCTGGGCTGGTACTACGACCTGGGTGTCCAGTATCTACGGATGATCTTCTCCGGCGTCTTCGACCGGCACCCCGGATTGCAGGTGATCGCAGGACACTGGGGCGAGGTCGTCCTGTTCTACCTCGACCACATCGGGGTCATGGCGCACAACGCCAAGCTGGAGCGCCCGCTCGCCGACTACTTCACGCGGAACTTCTGGGTCTGCGGCAGCGGCACGGTCAGCGAGCGCTACATGAGATGGACGTCGGAGGTCGTCGGAACCGAGCGCATGATGTACTCGACCGACTACCCCTACACCTTCGGGACCCGGCCCGGCGGATTCCCCTTCCTCGACACCGCCGGCGGGGTCGCCCGCTCGTTCCTCGAACAGGCACCCTTCACCCACGAGGAGAAGGCCGCGATCGGGTCCGGCAACTGGGAGAAACTGACCGGGCACGTCACGGCGGTCACGGCGCGCGGCGAGCACGACCCGGCTCGGCAGTCCGCCTCGACCAGCCGCTGACCACAACGATCGGCCGAGGCGCGTGGGGAGAGGCTCGGACCGGCCTGATCGACATGAGCCTCCACCACCGGCGGAAGGAGATCGCCGGCCGCTTGATTCACGTCGCTACCTAAGATGATGGGCATGTTCGACGTACAGCAGAGGACCGTTCGCGATCTACGCCGGGGGAATCGGGCGATCGTGCTGCGCGCCCTCTACTTCGAGGGACCCGCCAGCCGCCAGGAGCTGAGCGAGACCATCGGGCTCAGCCCCGCCACCGTGAGCAACGTGACGGGCGACCTGCTCGCGAGCGGGATCATCGTCGAGGCCGGTCTGGCGGACTCCGACGGGGGCAGGCCCCGGGTGCTGCTGCGGGTCAACACCACCCACGGCTACGCCGTCGGCGTCGACGTCGGCGAGACGCACGTGCGCGTCGAACTCTTCGACCTGGACATGAACCGGCAGGCCAAGGCCGAGTACCCGCTGCGCCCCGCCGGGCACGACGTCGACCAGGTCGTCCGCCACATCCTCGCGGGCATCGACGTGGTCCTCGGCGAGAGCGGCGTGCCCAGGGAGCGGGTGCTCGGCGTGGGGGTGGGGGTTCCGGGAGTCGTCGAGACGGGGCCCGACGCCCTGATCCACGCCCCGACCTTCGGGTGGGACGCGGTCCCGCTCGGCAGGCTGCTACGGGCGGGCACCGACCTGCCGCTCTTCGTGGACAACGGCGCCACGTCGATGGGACAGGCCGAGTTGTGGTTCGGCGTCGGGCGCAGGGCCAGGCACGCCGTGGTGGTGCTGATCGGCTCGGGGGTCGGGGCGAGCATCATCACCGACGGGGCCACCTACCTGGGGGCCAACAGCAGCGCCGGCGAGTGGGGTCACACGAAGATCATGATCGGCGGGCACCGGTGCCGCTGCGGCGGGGAGGGCTGCCTGGAGGCGTACGTGGGGGCCAGGGGCATCCTGGAACGCGCCGGGGTCTGGACGGAGGCCGTCGACGAGCAGGCCGAGCTGGCCGCGCTGGTGGCCGCGGGCTCCCCGGTCATCGACGAGACCGTCACCTACCTGGGCGTGGGGCTGGCCAACCTGATCAACCTGTTCAACCCCGAGCGGATCATCATCGGCGGCTGGGCCGGCGTGCTGCTCGGCGAGCACCTGCTGACGAGGATCAGGAAGGTCGTCGCGGACAACTGCCTGGCGCAGCCGTACAAGACGGTCTCCATCGGCCTGGGCCGCCTCGGCGTCGACTCGGTGGCGCTGGGCGCCGCCACCCTCGTGATCGAGGATCTCCTGCAGGCGAACCCGGTCGCGAGGCCGAACGGCGTCTCCCCGCGCCCCCGGAACCGGGCCGGGATCTGACCCCGGCTCCCGGGACGGGGGGCGGGCCCGGGGTCAGCGGATGCGCGTGCTGGCCTTGATCTTGCGGCCGATCTCCTTGCGGAGCTTGCGGATGTCGGCGTCCGCGTCGGACGTGGCGATCACGCCGAACGTGGCGGTGGCGGTGCCCCGGCGCGAGCCGGCCCAGGCCCGGATCCGCACGGTCGTCGAGTCGCCCCGGTCGAGGGAGGTGATCCAGCAGGACAGGCTGCGGCCCTTGACGGAGCATTTGACGCTGCGCGGCTTGGAGATCACCCGGATCTTGCGGAAGCGTTTCGAGAAGTCCCCGACGAGCGCCACGTAGTGCTGGCCGCGGGCCTTCCTGTTGCGGACCTTGACGGAGTAGACGAGGGATCCGCCCCGGTGGACGTGCTTGGGAAAGGTGATCACGTACCCGAAGTCGGAGGACGCCGCGGCGGCGGGCGCGACCGCGGGTGCGGCGGATGAAGCGGATAAGGCGGATCCGGCGGCTGTCGCGGGGGTCGGGGAGAGGAGGGTGCCGCCCAGCGCCGCGGCGAGTGCCGCGGCGGTGAGCCTCGTGGCGAGGGGACTCATAAGCGGCATCATCCAATAAATCTTCCAGAATTCCTCTCACGTTTCAGGTCAGGGCCGCCTGTCCGCCGGGACGTTTCAGGTCTGGGTCGCGCGCCCCGGCGACTCGTTTCAGGTCAGGGCCGCGTGCCCCGACGGCACGGTGAACCGGGCGCCGGTCTTGGCGGGGGCGCCGCGTCTGCTGATGTAGTCGAGCGTGCGGAAGTCGGCGTGCAGTTCCTCCGGGGTGACCCGGCAGACGATGTAGCCGCGCCGCTGGTCGAGGTAGGAGATGTGCGGGTTCTCCGCGACCGTCTCGGCGATCCGGCCCTCGTCCCGGTAGCCGTCGCCGTCGCTGGCGATCGAGGAGGTGACGAGTTCCACCGCCACGCGGGGCGAGTCGGGGTCGTCGAAGTCGAGCCTGAGGTCCGCCGCGTGGTGCATGTGCGCGTCACCGGTCAGCACGACCGGGTTGGAGGCGCCCGAGTCGCGGAAACCGGTCAGCAGGCGGGTGCGCTCGGCGGCGTAGCCGTCCCAGGAGTCCATGTTGACCTCGGTGCCCGGCCCGACCTTGGAGTCGCGCTGGGCCATCAGGATCTGCTGGCCGACCAGGTTCCAGCGGGCGTCCGAGCTCTCGAGGCCGTCCAGCAGCCAGCGCCGCTGGTCCTCGCCGAGCAGGGTACGGCCGGTCGCGAGCCGGTCGTCGCAACCGGACCTGAGCCCGTCCTCGCACGCCTGGTCGTCGCGGAACTGCCGGGTGTCGAGCAGGTGGAAACGGGCCAGCGGTCCCCAGTCGACCCGGCGGTGGACCCGCATCGACGCCCCGCCGGGCACGCTCGTCCTGCGCAGCGGCATGTTCTCGTAGTACGCCTGGAAGGCGTTGGCCCTGCGCCGGGCGAACGCCGGGGCGCCGGAGCTGGAGACGTCCCCCGCCCAGTTGTTCTCGATCTCGTGGTCGTCGAAGGCCACCAGCCACGGTGCGACCGCGTGTGCCGCCTGCAGGTCGGGGTCGCTCTTGTACTGCGCGTGGCGCATCCGGTAGTCGGCCAGCGTGGCGCACTTGCCCCCGGTGTGCTGCCGGACGCTCCCGCCCAGCGCCGTGTATCCCTGGGGGGCGTACTCGTACATGTAGTCGCCCAGGTGCACGACCAGCTCCGGGTCCTGCTCGGCCAGCCTCCGGTACGCCGTGTAGAAGCCGTGCTCGTAGTGGGCGCAGGCGGCGACGGCGAAGGTCAGCGAGGACGTTGAGGACGCTGAGGACACAGCAGACACGGCGGACACGGCGGACATGGCGGACGGGGCCGTACGGGTGCGTCCGGTCGGCGACAGGTGGCCTTCGGCGCGGAAGCGGTAGAAGTACTCCCGGCCGGGCTCCAGCCCGTCGATCTCGACGTGGACGCTGTGCGCCCGCTTCCAGCGCGCGCTCTCGGTGCCCTCGCGGACCACCTTGGAGAACCGCTCGTCGGTGGCGAGCTGCCATTCGACGTCCACGTCCCTGACCGGCATGCCACCCCGGCCGTTCGAGCCGAGCGGGTCGAGGGCGAGCCTGGTCCACAGCACGACGCCGTCCTGCGACGGGTCGCCGGAGGCGATGCCGAGGGTGAACGGGTCACGGGCGAGGGTCCGGGAGGGAATCCGGGAGGGGCCGAGCCCCGCCCCGGTCAGCAACAGGCCGCCCGCACCCGCGGCGGCGACGGAAAGGAACACTCTGCGTGACGGCTTCTGCTCCACGCCATCAGTGCATCCGCTCCAGCTTTCCTCGCCGTGGCCTGCGAATCAAGGCGAGATGAACAGCCGCCGCACAGACGAGTTCCTTACCCACGGTGATTGAACAACGGCCGACCTCCGGGCGACATCACGGCGAAGGACCGGCCTCCCGCCGGTGACCGCGGCGGGTCAGCTCAGGTAGGGCTTGAGGTGCGGGGTGAGGGCGCCGCAGCCCAGGTATTTCTCCACGGTGTGGAAGTCGATCCAGTCGAGATCGACCAGGGCCTCCTGGTCCACCCCGGTGAAGCAGGCCCTCAGGCCCGGCGGGATCGCCGCGATGTCGTCCTTGTCGGCGATGTTGACCCACCGCTTGACCTTGCGGGGGCGCTCGCCCCAGCCGTTGACCGGGGCGGGCATCAGGCGCTCGAAGATCACGTTGCGCATGCCGAGCGGGCTGCCGAGGGTGATCAGCAGGTCGACCTCCAGGTCGGGGTTGGCCCAGAGCGTCTCGTACGTCACCACGCTGCCCAGCGAGTGCGCGATCACCACCTTGGGGCGGTTCCGCCTGATCACCTCGGCCACGGCCGCCCGGCACTTCGCGCGCGTCTCACCCCCGGCGGCCAGGTAGGCGGCGACCTCGGGGCAGAAGAACGCGGCGAAGTCGGCGGCGTTGACCTCCAGCCGGTCCAGCAGCCAGCCGGTCATCCGGTGCAGGGCGCCGGTCAGCCCCTCCCCCACCGTGTCGAGCTGCTTGGCCCAGGCGACGAAGACCTCCTGGGCGCCGACGTCCATGCTCCGCACGGCGCGCACGGAGTCGTTCTTGCTCTCGCCCAGCAGGTGGGCGTAGTAGGCGATCTCGGTGACGTAGCGCTCCTTGGCGTGCGGCCTGCCGCCGGTCAGGCCCTTGTGCAGGTAGCGGTCCCACTTGTCGCGCATCGCGAGGGCGGCGCCGCTGACCGAGTTACCCGCGTCGCGGTAGTAGCGGTACTTGCCGATACCGTGCACGCCGACGATCGTGTCCATGCGCCCCCGCCTCCTGCTTCGGATGCCCTGCCATCGCGGATGTTTGACCGCATGTGCCTTCGGGCAGATGTGTGCCCCCGGGCAACTGTGGCGGAAGGGAACCCCACGCCACAAGGCCGATACGGCTCCGGCCGCGACTCGAAAATCATCAATTGGCACCAAAGCGGGCATAAAACCATTTGATCCACGCTCATGACTCCTCGGTACCCTGGAGACACGCACACCCCCGTGAGAAGGAAGTCACCGCCATGCCCGGTCCGCTCCAGATCAGCGGCTCGGTCTCGGTCCCCGAGGCCGAGCTCGGCTGGCGGTTCTCCCGCTCCTCCGGCCCCGGCGGCCAGGGGGTCAACACCACCGACAGCCGGGTCGAGCTCAGCTTCGACCTGGCCGCCACCGAGACGCTGGGCCCCGTCTTCAAGGCCCGCGCCCTCGAACGCCTCGGTTCCCGCCTGGTGAACGGGGTGATCACCATCGCCGCCTCGGAGTTCCGCTCCCAGCTGCGCAACCGCGAGGCCGCCGAGATGCGCCTGGCCCAGATCCTGCGCGAGGCGATCGCCCCGCCGCCCAAGAAGCGCCGCCCGACCAAACCGAGCAGGGGCGCGGTCGAGCGGCGGATCGCCGCCAAGAAGCAGCGTTCCGACCTCAAGCGGCTGCGCAGGGACCACCACTAGAGCCTCGTTTCCACCCCCCGGGGGGCCCGTGCCGTACGGAAATCCCGGATCCCCGGGCCCGGATGAGGGTCGTGCCGCCGGAGCGGTGACACAATGGCCCCATGTCTGCCGTGCCGAGCGTCCGCGCCGTTCTCCTCGACGACGACCAGCTGGTGGTGTTCCGGCGCACGGTTCCCGGCAAGGAGCTCTACTGGTCCATTCCCGGCGGCCACGTCGAGCCCGAGGACGCCTCCCTGGAGCACACCCTGCACCGCGAGGTCATGGAGGAGCTGGGCGCCGTCGTCTCCGGTGTCACCCCGCTGACCACCCTGGAGTGCCTGCGCGACGAGGGGGTCAAGACCCAGCACGTCTACGGCTGCCGCCTGGTCTCGATGGACCCCGCGCTGCGCTGCGGCCCGGAGTTCGACGACCCGGCCCGCGGCGAGTACGAGGTGGTGCGGCTCCCGCTCGACCCGGCCGAGATCTCCGCCATCAACATCGTCCCCCCGGAACTCGGCGCCTACCTCGCCGGCGCGGTCACCCGCCTGCCCGCTCTGATCGCCTGACCCTCGGCGCCCGGAGTCCCCGAGGTCCCCGAAGTCCCCGGAGGCCTCGGAGGCCGGGATTCCCCGGGATCAGCGCCGCTTGCGGACGTAGAGGCCGAACCACGAGTAGCCGAAGTCCTCGGTGGACTCCAGCGTGAAGTCGCGGTTGGCCATCAGGGCCAGATAGCGCTCGTCGTCCTCCACGAAGTCCCTGCTCTTGTGCTTCCTGCCGCCGGTGACCAGCCAGACGCGCTCGACACCTTCCAGCGCGGCCGTGAACTGCGCGGCGGTCCTCGGCGTGCGCCGGCCGGGAGCGTGGGTGAGGTCGCGCAGGTTCCGGTACGCGTCCTCGTACACGGCGGCGAACAGACGCCTGTTCTCCCCCACGTAGAGCACGGCGTCGCCGGGACGCTGCCTGGCCAGCAGCGTGGCCGCCATGTCGCGCAGGTTGTCGGGCCGCCTGTCCGGCTCGCGGATCGTCAGGTGCGTCGGGACGGTCAGCGCGGCGACGAGGACCAGCCCGATCCAGCCCAGGGCCCGGGGCCGTAGGGCGCTCAGGCCCGCTCCCGCCAGCAGCGCCATCGCGGGGACGGCGAAGAGCACGTATCTCGGGTTGAAGACGGGATGGACGATGGAGATCGCCATGGACACGAACGGCAGCAGCGCCCAGGGCAGCGCGACCGCCGTCAGCCGCCCGCCGGCGAACGTCCCGAGGAGCATGAGGGCGACCAGGAGCAGCGCCACCCCCACGGTGCCCGCCACCTCCTCGCCGAACCAGGCGACGTCGGTGAGCTTCGACGGCTTCAACCACGACAGCTGTGCCTCGCGCTGACCGGCGGCCAGGAGCGCGAGCGGGGCGATCCCGGCCACGGCCACGACCAGCGCCCCGGCGAACCGCGCCACATCGGGCCGGGACGGCGACGGCGCGCGGTACCGGCACAGCAGCACCGTCACCACGTGCGCGAGGACCAGGAGCAGCGCGTAGACGTGGAACCAGCCGAGCAGCACCAGGCAGGCCCCGTAGGCCAGATACCACCGGCGGCCCGATCGCCGCGTCGCCTCGACCAGCACCCAGGTGGCCAGGACGGCCACCGCCGTCACGATCGCGTAGCTGCGCACCTCCTGGGCGTACCGGCTCACCATCGGCAGCGCGACGTAGAGCAGTCCGGCGAGAAGGCCCGCTCCCGGGGTGGCGAGCCTCCTGCCCAGGACCGTGATGCCGTACGCGGCGGCGGCCGTGGCGACGACCGAGGGCAGGCGCATGGCCAGCTCGCCGGTCGAGAACGCGGCGACCGGCCGGAGCAGGAGGTAGTAGAGCGCGTGCACCCGGTCGATGCTGTCGAGCAGGTGCCACAGGTCGCCGATGGGCATCGCGGCGGCCAGCGTGCTGACCGACTCGTCGCGCCAGAACGAGGGCGTGGTGATGCCCCAGAGCCCGATCAGCATCGCCGCCACCGCCGGTACCGCCTCCGGCAGGCGGGACCGCTCACGGGGCCGGGCCCGGTCTTTTTCCGCAACACCCATCACATCGCGCTATTTCACACCATGAACGCGACCGATGCGACGGCACGGCGCGGCGTCAGGACCACCGGCCCGATCTCACCGCGCCGACCAGAACGGGTCCCGGCCGATGAAACCCAGCAGCCTGGTCTGGACGTCCGCGTCGCCGGGCACCTCGACTCGGGCGCCGTACTGGCCGGAGGAGCGGATGGCCTGCTCCATCTGCTCCATCTCGCCGAGGAGCCGGGCACAGAGATCGAGGTCCAGCCGGTCGTCCTGGCCGGTGGCCCGGGAGAGGTCCCAGGTGTGCATGAACACGTCGGCGGTGTAGAAGCGGTCGATCGCGCTATCCAGAGGCAGGCGGCCGATGTGCCGGTTGGTGAGCTCCCGGTGCGCCGTCTCCGGATCGTCCAGCACCGCCTGCACGCCGTCGCGGTGAACCTGCCACGCGACGACCGGGTTCTCGTCCACCGACGGTCCGCGGGGCAGGTCGATGCCGGCACCGGAGGCGAGGAACCCGGGGAACCATCCGGTCAGGTGCCGCACGACGTCGCGAGCGGTCCAGCCGTCGACCGGGGACGGCGCGTCCCAGGACCTGGTACCGCGGACCCGGTCCGTGAACAGCCCGGCGACCTGCCGGTGCCGCTCCGCCGGGCGGTCAGACAGCGCCATCGACGGCCATCCTCTCCAGCTTCGCGTACCCCTCCTCGACACCGACCTCCATGCCGGAGCGCAGCCACGCGTCGCGGCCTTCGAAGCTGTCGACCAGCGACTGTGTCCGCAGCCGCGTACGGCCGTCGCCCAGGTCCTCCAACCACAACGTCGTCAGCATGACTCCGTCGGGTTCGCCCTCGAACGTGAAGGTCTGCACGATACGGTCCGGCCGCACCTCGTGGAAGCAGCCGTGGAACCCGTACTCCGCGCCGTCGTGCGCCGAGACGTACCGCCAGCTGCCGCCGGTGGAGGCGTCCCAGTGCTCGATCCGGACGGCCGTGGCGTCGGGCCCCACCCACTGGGCGAACACCACGGGATCGGTGTGGGCACGGAAGAGCTGCCCGGGTGTCGCCACGAAGTCACGCGTCATCCGGATGACCGGCAGCCTCGGGTCGGCTTCGATGACCGTCTGTGCGGTCCTGTTCATGCTCGTCTCCCTTCATCGCCTTCAGGACGGCGTCAAGGCGGCGGTAGCGCCGCTCGGCGCGGGCCCGGTAGCGCTCGATCCAGGTGTCCATCAGGTCGAAGACCTGGGCTTCCAGGTGCACCGAACGGGGCTGCGGCCCCCGCGGCCGGCTGACGAGCCCGGCGTCCTCGAGCACCCGCAGGTGCTTGTAGACGGCCTGCAGCGTCATCCGGTACGGCTCGGCCAGCTGGCTCACGGTCGCGTCGCCCTCCGAGAGCCGGGCCACCATGTCGCGCCGGGTCGGATCCGCGAGGGCGGCGAAGACCTGGGACAGCGCGTCCGTGGTCATCGATCCTCCCAGTTTCAACCCAATGGTTTAAAGGACGGTAGACCGTAGATCACCCCCTCGTCAACCTCCTGGTTGAAAGTCCTGCTCACTGCCGTACGCCGGCTGTGGCTCATACACTTCGCCCATAGTGCTTGCAATCTGCCACCGCCAGGTATTACCTTCTCGAAAGCGGTTGCAAACCACAAGCGGAAGGAACCACCCGTGCTGAGGCAGGTCGCGGAGGGTGTGCTGGTCCACGAGAGCGAGTTCTGCCAGAGCAACGCCGTCGTCGTGCACGGCCGGGCCGGCGTGTTGCTCATCGACCCAGGGGTGCAGGACCACGAAATGGCCTGCCTCGCGGACGACCTGTCCGATTCGGGCCAGACCGTTGCGGCAGGCTTCTCGACGCATCCGGATTGGGATCACCTGCTCTGGCACCCCCGGCTCGGCGCGGCCCCTCGTTACGGCACGGCCCGCTGCGCGGCCACCGTCCGGGATCAGCTGTCCGACCCGGGTGCGAAGGACGACATCGCCGCCCACCTGCTCGAGACGGAGATCGCGGGGCAGGTCCCGCTGGACCTGCTCGGCCTCATCACCGCCCTGCCCGCCGAGACGGCGCGGATTCCATGGGACGGCCCTCAAGTCCGGATCATCGAGCATCAGGCGCACGCACCGGGCCACGCGGCGCTGTTCATCGAAGAACGCGGGGTTCTCGTCGCCGGCGACATGCTCTCCGATGTCCTGGTCCCGATGCTCGACCTGAACGACACCGCCGACCCGATCGAGGACTACCTCGCGGCGCTGCGGCTGCTGGAGGGCGTGGCGGGCGACGTCGATGTCGTCGTCCCCGGCCACGGGTCGGTCGGCGGAGCCGATCAGGTACGCGCACGGATCGAGCGGGATCGGGCGTACGTGCTCGCCCTGCGCGAGGGCGATGTTCCCGATGACCCTCGGGTCGGCCCGTCGGCCAAGCCCGGCTGGGAGTGGGTGAGCGATGTGCACGACGGGCAGGCCCAGCGCCTCGCCCGGAGAGGCGAGCGCGACAGGACGCCCGGCTAGGTACTGTTCCGTGGCTCAGATGATCCACGGAACAGGTCCTAGACGCGGCGATCCTCCATCTCCCACAGGTGGTCGACGACGTGCCAGGCGATCCGGCGGGCGGCGTAGCGGACGGGCCAGCCGCCGGGGACCGGCGGGCTGCCGTCGGAGGGCCGGGACAGCACCTCGACGAGGTCGGCGCGCATCGCCACCAGGGCCGAGGGCTCGCGGATGGGCTTGTAGCGGACCCCGATCTTGCGAGCGTAGGCGCGCTCGGCGTTGACGACGTGGGCGGCCATCTTGTCGCGGTCCCTGCCACCGCCGCGCGGGCCCTTGCGCAACTCCTCCGGCGAGGTGGCGGTGGTCTCGGCGAAGAGCTCCCAGGCCGCCCCGAGCAGCGCGACGGTCCGGCCCGCCTCGGCCTCGTCCACCGGCTCGGCGTCGAGCGAGGGAATCGCCTCGATGGCCCCGAAGTCCGTGGTGGTGCCGCCCTTGGCCCGCTCCACCACCACCGGGTCCTCGGGCTCGAAGGCCAGTCCGGCCCGCTCCGCGACCACCCGGTAGCGCGGCGCGTACGTCATCAGCGCCTCCAGCGCCGCCTCCTCGGATCCGCCGATCCGGCACCACCCCGGCCACTCCACCGAGCAGGCGAAGACCTTCTTCTGGCCGATCTCCAGGTAAACACGTGTCATGGGCGACAGCGTGGCACCCATACCTGACAGTCCACGGCAGGTACGTCCCCGGGGAACCCGGGAACGTACCTGCCAAGGTCTTGAGGTGACACCTCCCGCCAGGCGGGAGACGCCCTAGTCGATCAAGTCGATCAGGTCGGCGACCGAGTCGACCACCATGGACGGGCGGAACGGGTAGCGATCGATCTGGTCCCTGCTGACGACCCCGCTGAGCACCAGGATCGTGTGCAGCCCGGCCTCCATGCCGGAGACGATGTCGGTGTCCATCCGGTCACCGATCATCGCGGTGCTCTCACTGTGGCCGTCGATGGCCCGCAGCGCGCTGCGCATCATCATCGGGTTGGGCTTGCCCACGAAGTAGGGCTCCACCCCGGTCGCCTTGGTGATCATCGCGGCGACCGCGCCGCAGGCGGGCAGCGACCCCTCGTTCGACGGGCCGACCGGGTCGGGGTTGGTGGCGATGAACCGGGCACCGCCCTCGATGAGCCGGATCGCCCGGGTGATCTGGGTGAAGCTGTACGTGCGGGTCTCGCCGAGGACCACGTAGTCGGGGGCGATGTCGGTCAGGACGTAGCCGATCTCGTGCAGGGAGGTGGTCAGCCCCGCCTCCCCCACCACGTACGCCGAGCCGCCGGGACGCTGGCCGTCCAGGAACCTGGCCGTGGCCAGCGCGGAGGTCCAGATCGACTCCGGCGGGATCTCCAGTCCGGCCGCGCGCAGCCGTACGGCCAGGTCGCGCGGGGTGTATATCGAGTTGTTGGTCAGCACCAGGAACCGCTTGCCCGACTCGCGCAGGCGTCGGATGAACTCGTCGGCACCGGGCACCGGGTGTCCTTCGTGGACGAGGACCCCGTCCATGTCCGACAGCCAGCACTCGATCGGCTTGCGCTCGTCCACCGTTCTCCTCTGTTCCCGCCGGGTACGTACCGGAACAAGGATGACAGGGCCGGTTCGGTCACGTGCCATCAGACCCGTACATCCACGGGGAAGGCCGGCCGGGCGGAGCCTCCGGCGCACCGCGTGGCCCGCCGGGTCCGTTCGCCGGCCGCCTCCCGGCACCTCGAAGCGCACGCCCGATCAGGGCGCGAGCGCCTCCAGTGCCGCCTCCGCCCTGCGCATCGACTCCCCGGGGTCGGCGTCGGGCGACCCGATCTCCGGGTCGAAGTTGAGGTCGTGGAAGACGTCGGTGACCCCCCTGGCCGCGAGCTCGTCGACGTCGCGCCGGATCTCCTCGAACGAGCCGGTCAGCGGTTCGCGCCCGGCCGCTCCCGGGGGGCGGACGCGGGTGACGCCCCGGGTGACGAAGCGCAGCGCCTCGGGGTCGCGCCCGGCGGCGCGAGCCGCCTCCTTGACGACGGAGATCTTCTCGCCGATGCCGTCGAGGTCCTCGCGGCTCGAACTGATCCAGCCGTCCGCCAGCCGCCCCGCGCGTCTCAGCGCCACCTCGGCGGCACCGCCCAGCAGGATCGGCGGCACGACGGACGGTCGGGGATCCTGCTGCACCGGGGGCAGCTCGTAGAACTCGCCCTTGTGCTCCACGGTCTCCTCCGTCCACAGGCGCCGCAGCAGCGGGACGTACTCCTCCGCACGCCGCCCGCGCCGCTCGAACGACACCCCGGAGGCGGCGAACTCCTCGGGCAGCCACCCCAGGCCGAGTCCCGCGTCCAGCCGCCCGCCGGAGACCGCCTGCAGGCTCGCGAGCTGCTTGGCCATCAGCGCGGGCGAGGCGAACGGCATGTTGAGCACCGCCACCCCCAGCCGGACGCGGCTCGTCAGGCCCGCCAGGTAGGCGAGCGTGACCACCGGGTCGTGCACGCTGCGGTAGGTCGGGCCCATGGCGTGGCCCCGCGGGTGGAGCAGGCGCTGGAAGGTCCACAGCTCGTGGTAGCCGAGCTCCTCGGCGCCCCGGGCGATCCGCGCCATGTTCTCCGGCGTCGCCCAGGACCCCGACACCGGCACCGCGAAACCGATCCTCATACCTCGCACTTTAGGCCGCCGGTCGGCGGGACGGGCGACCGGTGGTTCACTTGCCGGATGGACAGCGAGGACCTGATCGACGAACTGCGCCGGATCGGCGCCCGATACGGCGGCGCGCCCGGCACGGTGCTGCCGACCAGGCCGGACGTGATCATCGTGCGGGCCGGTTCCGTCGTGGTCAAGGCGCACGCGCCGGGGGCGGAGCGGGAACCGCTGGTGGAGCGGATGCGGGCCACCGCGCACCCGGCACTGCGCGGGATCATGCTCGAACCGGTGACCGAGGAGGTCATGACCGCCGGGGACCGGCTGGTCACCGTCTGGCCGGCCGGGACGCCGGTGGACCACGCGGATCCGGACGCGGCGCCCTGGGAGGCGGCCGGGCGGCTGCTCGCGCGGCTGCACGCCGTACCGGTGCGGGCGCTGCCCCCGCTGCGGGCCGCGGGGGGACCGGCGCGGGTGGCCTCGACCGTCGCCCGCCTGGGCGACCGCTCCGCCGCCGAGCTGGCGGTGCGCCGGGCCTTCACCTGCCTGCCCGTCCCGTCCGCGCCCGGCACGAACCCGCCCGGCGCGGCTCCCGGCGGCTCCTCCGGTACGGCTCCCGGCGGCTCCTCCGGTGCCGCTTCCGGCGGCCTGACCCACGGCGACTGGCACATGGGCCAGATGGTCCGCGCGCCGGACGAGTGGATCCTCATCGACATCGACGACCTGGGCGTCGGCGACCAGGCCTGGGACCTGTCCAGGCCCGCCGCCTGGTTCGCGGCCGGACTGCTGGAGCCCGAGGTGTGGCACCGCTTCCTGGAGGCCTACCGCGCCGCGGGCGGGGTCGCCGTCCCGCGGGACGGCGACCCGTGGGGACGGCTGGAGATCCCGGCGCAGGCGATGACCGTGCAGCTCGCGGCGGCGGCGGTGGCCGCCGCGGGACGGGAGGGGCGTCCGCTGGACGAGGTGGAGGAGGTCCTGGTCGAGTCCTGCCTGAGGATTGTCCGGCATCGAAGCGCCTGCCATAGTGTGCCCACGCAGTAGGTTGTGGTTACTCGGTTACCACGCCAGAACAAGGAGACCAGCCAGATGCAGTGTCCCAAGTGTCGGGGCGCCATGCGCACCTATGAGCGCAACGGCGTTCACATCGACCAGTGTGAGAGCTGTCGCGGAATCTTCCTGGACTACGGCGAGCTCGAGACGCTGACCCGCATGGAGAGCCAGTGGTCGCAGCAGTCCCACGCAGCTCCGCCGCCGCCGCCCCCGCCGCCCGTGCACGGCGCTCCCGGCTACGGCGCTCCCGCCTGGGGTGCACAGCACCACGGCGGCCACTACGGCCACCACCGCCAGCGCAGCTGGGTCGGGATGCTCTTCTCGACCTGATCGGCCGAGGTGACACCGGGACCGCGACCTCGTCACGAGGTCGCGGTCTTCGCGTTCCCGGCGCCTCCGGGAAGGCGGCGCGTCAGGTGGGGAAGTCGCCCGGCTTGACCTTCTTGGGCTTCACGGTGCCGCCGGTCACGGCGTGCAGGGTGATCGTCCAGTCGGTCCAGCGGATCTGGGTCGCGGTGTGGACGGTCCTGAACCGCACGGACTTGCCGAACTGCTCGAAGGCGCACGAGCGGGTGAAGGTGCGCGCCTTCGCGTCCCAGTCCTGGCCGAGGGTGTAGTAGATCTTGTAGCTGCCGTCCCGCACACCCCGGATCTTGAAGTTCGACTTCCTGCGGACGTACACGGTGACGGCCTTCTTCTTGCCGCGCACCAGGACGACGACGGCGTCCTGCCTGGTGCCGTTGCGCAGTTCGAGGTAGGCGCGGCCCGTTCGCCCCTCGGAGGCGATGAACCTGCCGTTGGACAGCCGGCGGTCGCGCTTCTTGGCCGCCTTGACCGGGATGACGCTCGCCGGATACCCGCTCAGCGTCTTGGCGACGTCTTCCACGTCGGACAGCTGGTCCGCCTCGGCCATGCCGGTCAGCACGGCCGGGCCGGTGCACACCCGCTGCTCCTCGGCGTCCTGGCGGGCGGTGTCGAAAGAGGTCCGCAGCCGTCCCAGAGCCTCGACGTAGCTGTCGTGCTGGGCCTTCACCTCCGCGGGAGGTGCCAGCGCGGACAGCCGGGTCACCGCGCCCTCCACCGCGCCGGAGGTCTTCTGCAACTGCTTGCCGAGGGTCTTCAGCCCGCCGGTCGCGGCCAGCTTCTTCACCGCGTCGCGCACCGGGCCGCGCGCCTCCTCCAGCTCGGCCCGGTACTCGTCGGGCGTCAGCGTCACGGCGGCGGGCGAGCCGGTGGGGGGTGAGGAGATCCGGTCACCGGATCCCTGTCCCGTTCCCACCGTGCCGCCCGCGGTGGCCGGGCCGACCACGGGGTCGCCCGGAGACGGGGTGCAGGCGGTGAGGGCCACCAGGGTGACCACGGCACAGGCGAGCAATCGGGGGGTAGTCACCTGCACAACTATCGCCGGATCGATCACTGGGCGTCAAACAGTGCCCGGGAATCGGCAATCTCTGACAGCGCCCCCCTCCCGGTCCGCGGACAGCCACCGGGTGATGCCGATCGACTCCAGGAACGGCAGGTCGTGGCCGGCGACGACGAGCGCGCCCCGCTTCCCGGGCCGGTGCGCGCGGTCGCCCCGCGACGGCGGGCGGCCCCGCCGACGGCGGCGCGGTCACGGCCGGGTCCCGGCCGGCCGTGGCCGGGACGCCGTCCGGAGGTCAGCCGGCCGGCCGGATCACGAGGAGCGACCGCGGGCGCTTGGTGAACTCCACCTCGCCCGTGACCGTGAACGTCTCGCCGTCGCGTGCCAGCCGCAGCTTTCCCGAGGGCGCGGAGACGCGCAGCGTGTCGGCCTGCCACTGCTGGTAGTGGCGTGACAGCTTCACCCGTCCCGCCAGGAGGCTGAGGAACACCCGCAGCCGGGGCAGCCGGTCGGCGGCGGCGAGCACGCGGATGTCCAGCAGGCCGTCCTCCAGGCGCTGCCGCCTGGAGGGGGCTCCGCCGCGCGCCTCGTAGCGGCAGTTGCCCACGAAGACCATCCAGACGCGCCGGGGGACCCCGTCCACGACGAGATCCACGGGTTGCGCGCCCCCTGGGCCGAGCACCTCGGCCATGGCCCAGAACAGCGCGGGCCACTTGCCGATCCGGCCCTGCCGCCGCTCCCTGCGCTCCACCAGCGCCGGGTAGACGCCCACGCTGGCGGTGTTGACGAACGTCCGGCCCGCGACCTCGCCGACGTCGACGGCCACGAGGTCGCCGCTGTGGTAGGCCGTCACGGCCTCCTCGGGGGTCTCCACCCCGAGCGCGCGGGCGAACCGGCCGTGGGCGCTCGCGGGCACGACGAGCAGCGGGGTCGCCCCGCCCGCCGTCTCCTGGGCCGCCAGGTTGACCACGGTGTCTCCCCCGGCCACCGCGAGCACCTTGGCCCGCGAGGCGGCGTCCCGCACGGCGGCCCCGAGGTCGGCGCCCGGCGCCACCTCGACGACCTCGGCCCGTGGGAGGGCCTCGCGCAGCGCCTCGGCCGTTCCCGCGACGGCGTCGGCGGAGCCGTCGACCACGGCGACCGTCCCCTCGCCCTCCGGGTCGAGCCGCGCGGACGGCGCCGTGAGGGCGGCGCGCGCCTGCCCCGCCTCGCCGGCGTCGGGCCAGATGCGACGGGTGATCAGCCCCGCCGCCACACCGATCCCGGCTCCGGCGAGCACGTCGCCGGGATAGTGCACGCCGGTGTAGACGCGGGAGAAGCAGACGGCCGCCGCGAGGAGCGCGACGGGGACCGCGACCACGCGGGGCGCCTCCAGCGCCACGGCCGCGGCGAAGGCGCCGGCCGTGGCGGAGTGGCCCGAGGGGAACGACGCCGATGCGGGCATCTTGATCAGCCGGGCGAGCGGGAGCCCCTCGGCCGACGGCCTGTTCCTGCGGAAGGCCTGCTTGCCGACCAGGTTGACCAGCGGGCTGGCGAGGCTGACCGCGAGCAGCCCCCTGGTCGCGGCCCGGCGCAGCGGCCGCCGCCCGCTGACCGCCAGCGCCCCCGCCACCCCGGCCCACAGGAGCGAGTTGTCGGCCGCGCGCGACAGCGCGGGCACGACGCGTTCGAGACCGGGCAACCTGGCGCCCGCCACCATGGCGAACACCCGCCGGTCCAGCCTGCTCAGCCGCGAGCCCAACCGCATGCGCCGCACCTTCCTGCGATGAAGAGAAGCAATGACGAACAGCAACGACCAACTGCCACGACGAACCGCTCACGACGGACGAAAGGACAGCCATTCGATTCTGCCGCGTGCCCCCGTGCCCGGGGCGTTTCCGCCGCTCCCATACTTCTCGGCGGAACGGCGCGGACGACACCGACGGCGACAGCGACACCAACGGCGACACCGACAGCGACAGCAACGGCGACACCGACGACGGGGACCACCGCGACGACGGCGACGGCCTCGCTACTCGCCGGCGGCGCCGCCCGTCGGGGAGGAGATCACCGGCTCGTGGCCCCTGACGGCGAGTTCGGCCTCGATCGCGGCGCAGACGGTCTCCGCGACCGTGACGCGGGCCAGGCGCTTGTCGTCGCCGGGGACCACGTGCCAGGGCGCCTTCGGGTGGTCGGTGCGGGCGAGCATCTCCTCCACCGCGACCTCGTACCGCGGGCGCTTCTCGCGGTTGCGCCAGTCCTCGTCGGTGAGCTTCCACGCCCGCAGCGGGTCGCCGGCCCGATCCCGGAAGCGCCTGAGCTGCTCCTCCTCGGAGACGTGCATCCAGAACTTGACCATGATCATGCCCTCGGCGGCGAGGGTCCGCTCGAACTCCACGATCTCCCCGTACGCGCGGGACCACTGCTCCTCGGTGGCGAAGCCCTCGACCCGCTCCACCAGCACCCGGCCGTACCAGGAGCGGTCGAGCACGGCCATCCCGCCCCAGCCGGGCAGGACCGGCCAGAACCTCCACAGGAAGTGGTGGCGCTTCTCGTCGTAGGTCGGCGCGGCGAACTGGGCGACGCGGACGTGGCGCGGGTCCAGCGGGCGCACCAGCCGCTTGATCGCCCCTCCCTTGCCCGAGGCGTCCCAGCCCTCGAAGACCACGCACAGCGGCGGGCCGATGCGCTGCTCGCCGACCTGGCCGCCGAGCGTGAGCCGCAGGTGGAGCAGGCGGTCCAGGGCGGCGTCGAGACGCTCGGAGGCGTCCTTCTTGGTGAGCTTCTGCGACAGGTCGACCTCAGACAGGCGGTTCATACCGACAAGCCTCGCATGTCCCGGCCCGCGGGCGGTCCGGGCGGGCGGTCCAGGCGAGCCGTCCAGGAGGGCGGTCCGTGTCCCGCCGCCGCGCGCCGTCAGGCCAGGCGGTCCCGGTAGACCTCCCTGGCCCGGCCGATCAGGGCGAGGTGGTCGGCGAGCTGCCCGCCGGTCTCGAAGGTGCCCTCCTTCCGCAGCAGCGTCTCCAGGGCGTCCAGCCATTCCAGGCACCAGCCGACGTCCTCGGCCCTGGCCACGTGACGGCCGTCCACGTCGAGGTAGACCGGGCTGGTGTGGGCGTACACCTCGCCGGTGAACGACCGCTCGTGCGGTCCGCCGGTGGCGAGGGCGACGACGTAGGTGGGGTCGCCGGCGACCAGTTCGGCGGTCAGCTCGCCGGGCGGCCCCTCGGCCAGCACGCCGTCCGCGGTGCGGATCTCCAGCCGTTCCACCTCCGGGCCGACCGACCGGACGGTGATCGTGACCCGCTCCCCCGGTGACAGGTCCAGGGTGGCCCCGGGGCCGTGGCCCGCGACCGACAGCTCCAGCCAGGGCCCCGTGGTGCCGAAGGTACGGCCCCGCCTGACCGCCTCGGCGAACGACGCGGCGGTCAGCGGCCCGTCCACCCGGGCGTAGACACGCGCCCAGCCGGGCGGGTTGGACTGGTTCCCCCGCCGCGCGAAGGAGACCATCGCGTCGGTGCCCGCGGTGACCGCGACGCGGTTGCCCGCTCCGATCAGGCGCCGGTAGACGGCGGCGGTCGCGGTGATCGACGTCTGGCTGAGCACGTCCAGGGTGTCGACGAGGCCGAGCGCCGCGTCGGCGACGATCTCCCGGGAGGAGCAGTTGCGCCCCCACCGCAGTGCCTTGTCGGGTCCGTCCATGTCGCTGAACGGGTTGTGGAAGGGGTGGCTGTAGCCGGTGACGGCCCCCAGGCCGCGGAGCTCCTCACAGGCGACACTGTTGGGCGGCCAGTCGGCGGTGCCGAGGAAACCGGTGTGGAAGCGCGAGGGCGGGGCCGAGACGCCGAACGCGTAGAGGTGGCCGAGCAGGTCGTTGCGGTACTCGACGCCGATCCTCGCCACGTGGGAGGCGTCGGACCAGGGCAGGTCCCGCCCGGCCCAGTGCTCGAGCGCCTCGGAGTCGTAGACCCGCTCGGAGGAGACGTTCCCGGCGACCAGGTTGAGGACGTGCAGGTCCTCGCCGTGCTGCATGATCCCCGCGAGTCCGGGCGTGCCGACCATGTCGCCCGCCCAGTTGAGGTGGACGTGCATGTCCCCGCCGTACCAGCCCAGGGCGGCCGCGTCGTAGAGCCGCTCCGGGGTCAGCTCGACGAGGGTCTCCCCGTTCGGCGCGGGGGTGACCGTGACCTGCGCCGAGCCGTACTCCATGCCCCTGGACACCCGCACGGTCAGCGTCTCGGCCGGGACGTCCAGGACCAGGTCGTCCCCGTGGAAGTAGGGCATCACGTGGTAGTCGTGCCGGTCGGGGGCTCCCTCGGGGTACCAGCCCTGGCCGTGCTCGCCGTACACGCTCCACTTGCACGGGAAGCCCGCGCGCACCCGGAGGCGGGCCGCGGGGGCGGGGCGGGTCAGCGGCGACAGGTCGACCGGTACGCCGTCGGCGACCACCTCGCTCCGGCTCGTGATCTTGATGAGCCGGGCGCCGCCGGGTCCGACCACGTGCGCCCGCCCGTCCGCCAGCACGGTGACCGGACCGGACCTGCTGGAGTCGAGCAGCAGCGTCGTGCGCAGGGGCCTGCCGTCCAGCACGGCCTGCGCCCGTGCCCGCAGCGCGACTCCCCCGTCGGTGAGGCGGAGCGCGGCGAGGTTGCCGAGCACCCGGCCCGCGAGGACGCCGCGGACGACCTCGTCCATGTCCAGCTCGTCGAGACGGTCCCTGAGCTCCTCGAACGGCACCTCGGGATAGCGGGTGCCGAGCATGCCGTAACAGACTTCCCAGAAGCTCGTCGTGCCCATCAGGTAGGCGTCGGTGGCCATGGACCTGACGTAGAAGATGGGATCCTCGCCCCAGGTGACCCCGTGCTCGTCCAGCAGCGCCCGGTACTCTCCGAGCGCCCGCGCGACTGTGTGAGGAATGGTCGGATCGTCACACATAGGTCTCCCCGCACGGTAGGACGCAGGTGATCGCCGCTATCGTGACACGCCGGATACGGGGTGTTGTCGCAAGGCGTCCGGCGGTGAGGGATTCGTCCCTACCGGAGGGGTAAAAACGCTCCCGGGGCGGTGATGATCCGCCCCGGAAGGGCCCGTCGCGTCCGCGGGCCGCTGCCCGTCCCGCGGGAGGTCAGGCGCCCGACGGCTGGGACGTCGTGCCCAGCCGCATCCGCATCGCGTGCTCGACGAGGGTGATGAGCACCTCCTTGCCCGACTCCCGCTGCCTGGCGTCGCACAGCACGATCGGGATGTCCTCGTGCAGGGTCAGCCCGAGCCTGACCTCGTCGAGCTCGTAGCGGCGGGCCCCGTCGAAGCAGTTGACCGCGACGATGAAGGGCGTCTCGCGCCGCTCGAAGTAGTCGAGCGAGGGGAAGCAGTCGGCCAGCCTCCGGGTGTCGGCGAGGACCACCGCGCCCAGCGCGCCCAGCGCCAGCTCGTCCCAGAGGAACCAGAAGCGCTCCTGGCCGGGCGTGCCGAACAGGTAGAGGCGGTAGTCGTCGCCGATGGTGATGCGGCCGAAGTCCATCGCGACCGTGGTGGTCTTCTTGGTCTCCACGCCCGACAGGTCGTCGACGCCGATACCCCGGTCGCTCAGGGTCTCCTCGGTGCGCAGCGGCTCTATCTCCGAGACCGCGCCGACCAGCGTGGTCTTGCCCGCGCCGAACCCACCGGCGACCAGGATCTTGATCGCCTTGGGCAGCTTCACGCGCCCGGCGTCGCGACTAGAGCGCACGGAGTCCATCGAGCACCGCCCTGTACAGCCTCTCGTCGTGCATGTCCGTCTCCGAATGCGGTTCTTGCATGGCGATGAATCCCTGGTCGAGCAGGTCGCTGAGCAGGACACGGACCGTGCCTGCCGGAAGGTTCGTGTGGGCCGCGATCTCCGCGACCGACTGGGCCTGCCGGCAGAGCCGGACGATGGCCAGGCACTCCGGGTCCAGCCCCGGTTCCCTCGACGAGACCTGCCGGATGGTCACCACCAGGGTGATGAGGTCGAACCGGCCGCGGCTCGGTTCGGTCCTGCCCCGCGTCAGGACGTACGGCCTGACGATCGGCCCCGCCTCGTCGCCGACCCACTGGGTGTCGGGCTGCTCGTCGAAGATGCTCATCGTGTGCCGTCGCCTCTGAAGGAGTCGGCCCTGAGGGAGTCGGCCCTGAGGGAGTCGGCCCTGAGGGAGTCGGCCCTGAGGGAGTCGGCCCTGAAGGAGGACTCGGCCGTCCTGGTGGGCGAGGTGAGGTACTGCCCCACGCGGGTGACGAGCATGGCCATCTCGTAGGCCACCAGGCCGACGTCGGCCTCGGCGCTGCAGAACACCGCCAGGCAGGCTCCCTGCCCGGCGGCGGTGACGATCAGGTACGCCGTCCGCATCTCGATGATGGTCTGGCGCATCGGCCCGCCACCGACCCGGTCGCTCACCCCGCGGCCCAGGCTCTGGATCGCCGACCCGACGGCGGCCAGGTGCTCGGCGTCGGCCGGGGAGAATCCCGCCGACGCGGCCAGCAACAGGCCGTCGGTGGAGAACACGATTCCGTGCTGAGCTTCCTCCACCCGCGAGACCAGGTCGTCCAGCAACCAGGCCAGGTCCGTGAAGGATCCTGTTCCCTGCACCACTCGTTGTCCTCTCCTTCTGCCTTCCGACGTCACGTCGCCGGTTCCCGGCGGCTCATCGGCGCCTGCCTGGCACGCGCGATTTGAGATCGTTCACTGGGGTCACACGGCGGGCCCGCCCTCGTCCGCGGGATCGCCGTCGCGATCGAGCAACTGGGCGGCGTCGTCGCGGCCTCGGCGCGTACCGGCCTGGAAGGACGACATGGCCGCGCGGATCATCTCCGGCGAGCGCTCGGCGGCGTCGTCGGCCGGGGGCGGCGGCGCGGGCTCGTCCTCCTGCAGGGGGGCGGCGAGGTGGGTCTGCGGAACGCGCCTCGGCAGGCCACCCGGGGTGTGACTGCTGTCGGGCGGGGGCAGCACGGGCGGCAGCGACGTCCCGGAGCCGCCCGGACGCCCGTGGGCGCCGGAGTCGTCGGGCCCCGCGCCGGGAGCACCCGGCGAGGCGGGGGATCCGGGGCTCGTGAAATCGGGCAACCGGCCGGGTGCCCCGGTCTCGGGCATCTGCCTGAGTGCCGAGGGATCGGCGAAGCGGCCGGGAAACGTCGGATCGGTGAAACCCTCCGCGGGCGCCGGGCCCGCGGAATGCCGTCCGGAGGGCGTCTGGTCGGCCCGGCCTGCCGGAAGGCCCGGATCCGTGGAACGGCCGGTGTGCGGCGGGGTGAAGAAACTGCCGGGGTCGGCGAAGCCGCCGGAGGACGCCTGGTCGGCGAGAAGGCCGGAGGGCGCGGGGCCCGCCGGATGCGACCTGCCGTTGGCGGGCGGCGACGGCTCCCACGCCTCGGCCCCGGTGCCGGGAACGTGCTCGCTGATGACCTCTCCCTCCGCCCCTGCGGCCCGCACGGGGCCGCCGGTGATGCCCAACGGGTCGCCCACCCTGCCGCGGACCGCGGCGACCGCGGAGGTGGCGCCGTTCATCTCCTTGCCGCTCGCCGGGCGTGCCTGCGGCACGCCGACCCCGACGGAGGGGCCCGGGTCCTCCTCGCTGATCAGTTCCTGCGGGATGAGGACGACGACGGTCGTGCCCCCGTACGGGGAGGACTTGAAGGTCACCCGGATGTCGTGCCGTTCGGCCAGGCGGCTGACGACGTACAGGCCGAGGCGGGCGTTGCCGGAGAGCTTGAGCTCCGGGGGGTTGGCGATCCGCTCGTTGGCGTCCGCGATGTCCGCGGGACTCATGCCCAGGCCGCGGTCCTCGATCTCCAGCGCGTAGCCGTGCGCCACCGGGTATCCGCCGACCTGCACCGTCGTGTAGGGCGGGGAGAAGGAGGCGGCGTTCTCGACGAGCTCGGCGATCAGGTGGATGACGTCGCTCACCGCCCGGCCGTCCAGCGAGACCTCCCCCAGGGGCATCACGTCGACCCGGGTGTAGTCCTCGATCTCGGCGAGGGAGCCGCGGACCACGTCGATCATCGGGACCGCGTCGCGCCAGGCGCGGCCCGGCGCCGCGCCGGAGAGCACGAGGAGGTTCTCCGCGTAGCGCCGCATACGGGTCGCCAGGTGGTCGAGCCGGAACAGGTCGCGCAGCTCCTGCGGATCGTTCTCTCGCCGCTCCATGACGTCGAGCACGCTCAGCTGGCGGTGCACGAGCGACTGGGTGCGGCGGGCGAGGTTGCGCAGGATGTCGGCGATGTCGCGGCGCAGCTGGGCCTGCTCCGCGGCGACCTTGATGGCGGTCCGCTGCACGGCGTTGAACGCCTGGCCGACCTGCCCGATCTGGTCGTCTCCGAACTTGAGGGGAGGCGCCTCCGCCGCGACGTCCACCACCTGCCCGTGACCGATCCGCTCGACCACGGCGGGCAGCCGCTCGTTGGCGAGCTCCCAGGCGGCGGCCCGCAGCTTCTCCAGCTGCTGGACCAGGGCGCGGGCCGTGGTGATGGCCAGGACGACCGAGGCGATGACGGCCACGAGTCCCAGGCCGCCGGCCAGCGCGAGCCGTACGATGACGCCGGCGGCGACCGGGCCCGACCGCTCGACCACGCCGCTGCCGGCCGCGAGCACGGCCTGCGTGAACTTGGTCTGCGCGGGCTGGGCGTCGGAGCTCCACCGCGTGACGTCGATCACTCCGGCCTGCACCACGTTCGGGTCCTCGATCAGCTGGTCCTCCATGGCGCGCAGCCGGACGAACTGATCGCCGGCGACCAGCCGCCGGTAGGCCTCCTGGTCGGCGGCGGGCAGCTCGGCCACCGCCTGGTCGGTGACGAAGCGCCGCGTGCCGACCATCTGCGTGAACCTGACCTGCTCGCCGTCGGCGAACCGGCCCGCCGTCAGGGCGCCCATCACCAGGGCGTCCTCCTGGGCCAGCATGTCCCGGGCCCGGTTCATCCCGATGAGCGTGCGGGTGTCCTTGGCGAGTTCCTCGTCGTCCAGCGTCGCCAGCGAGTCGTAGACGCGGAAGATCGAGTCGACGATGGCGGTGAACTCGGTGGCCGCCCAGGTCCGGTTGACCCGGCCGGCGTCGATCGCCTTGCGCGCGGCGGGCAGGTCGTCCATCAGCTCGCGGGTCTCGCCGAGCCGGCGCTCGAGAGCGGGACTTCCCAGCAGCCGCACCCCGCTGCCGCCGGTGAGCTTCCGGAAGTGCGCGTCGGCGGCGTCGGTGCGCTTGCGCTGGGCGGCCATCGCCTCGCGCCGCTGGCGTTCCGCGCCGGCCGATCCCAGGGTGATCGCGGTCAGCCGCCGCTCGGCCTGCAGCTCGACGATGAGCCGCTCGCTCGGGTCGGCGACCTCGGTGTTGAGGGTCGCCACGCCCAGCATGTTCAGACCGTCACGGACCGTAACCCATGCCGTGAACGCCCAGAGCGCGGTGAGCGACACCAGAAGTGCCGTGACCTTGGTCCGCAAGCTCGCGTTACGCAAGCGCATGGTATCCACCCCGGGAAGGAGAAAGAAAATAGCCGGCATTTTTCATGGCGGTTGACACATACCGGTCAAACAGGTCAAACGGTCGCCACATCGCGGGGGTCAGCGAGACACCCCACATCACACCCGCCGAACCATAGCAATGTCACTAAAAACCCTCAAGACGGACAGAGTGGATACACCCTTGTGTCCTGTTTTGAATTCACGGTCAATTTTCAATACGAGTCATCCTCGGGAATGTCGAGCGCGCCTCGCGCCAGGTGCAGCGCGCCCAGAACGGCCGCCCTGACGATCGCGACCGGCAGATACAGGTCCTTGTCCACCCAGAGCGACGGCGCCTCGTCGTCACGGGCGGCCAGCAGATGGCGGTACCCGCGCTCCACGGCCTCCCGCCACCGCTCCTCCCGCGCCGTGCCGGCCAGCAGCAGGGTCTGCAGCGCGTAGGCGGTCTCCTCCGCGGTGCCTCCCCACCGGCCCCACGACCCGTCCCGGCGCTGGGTGCCGAGCACCCAGTCCACGGCACCGCCCACCGCGCCCGCCGACCTCCCGCCGCCGAACTCGCGCAGCGCGATCGCGCAGCAGGCCGTGGCGTAGTACGGCGAGACGTGCCAGCGGTCCGTCCAGCTGCCGTCCGCCTCCTGGCGGTCACGCAACCAGGCCGCCAGCTTGGCGACGACGGCCGCGTGGCGGGGCTCTCCCCCGCACCGGCGCAGGTACTCACCGAAGGCGTCGAGCACGTGCGCGTTGGTCGTCGGGGACATCCCCTCCTCCCCGCGCCAGGTGCAGAAATGGGTCTCCAGCTCGAACGGCCACAGCCCCTCCGGCTCGCGCGGCTCGCCGAGCAGCGCCAGCGCGTACAGGGCGACGGAGGTGGTGTCGGCGTCGGCGGGCAGGCCCGGGCCCGTGGCGACCCCGTCGGGACCGAGCCCGTCCCGCAGGCTCGCGACCAGCTCCGGCGGTACGTCCACCGGGATTCCCGCACGCCGCAGCCAGCTCAGCGTCCAGCCGCGCTCGAACACGGTGACGGGGAGGGTGCACGGCACCGGCCCGCCCGTGGAGGCCACCACGGCCTCCAGGTACCGCCGTACGGCGCCCTCGTCCCCGGCCCTCCGCGCGGCGCGGTCCCCGAAGGCGGAGGCGTCCGCGGTTTCGGGGCCGTCCGCGCCCCCGGAGGCGTCCACGGCTCCGGGCCGGGAAAGCGCGGCCAGCCAGGCGGCGCTCGCCCCCGGGGAGGCACCGGCGGCCGCCATCCCGCCGGGCATCGGCGTGGGGAGGATCCCGGAGGCGGCCGTCGCCTCCGGGCCCGCGACCTCGAGGGCGTGGACCAGTTTCTGCGGGACCGCCGCACCCGACATCAGCCACGCCCTGACGGCCGCCAGCTTGGCGCCGCCCATGCCCGGGGGCGGTTCAGGACCCTCCCCGCCGAGGTGCCCGTCGATCAGGGCGAGCAGGGACGACACGATGAGCTCGATCGCGGGCGTGTCCGGCGGCCAGGTGGCCGGGAAGGACCAGTTCCGGACGGCCTCCAGCCCGCGGTCGGCGGCCTTGGCCAGGAGGGCGGGATCGGCGGCGGTGTCGCGGCCGAGCTCGGCCAGCAGTGCCTCCACCGCGCTCAGGGTGGGGACGAGGGCGTGGTCACCGGACGAGGACCAGCGGCCGTCCGGCCGCTGGGTGGCGAGCAGGTACCCGACCCGCTCGGCGTGCCCGGCCAGCCAGGGCGCCAGGCTCACCACCCGGCCGGTCTCGTACGGCGAGGCGGACACCTGGCCCCAGGGCTCGGCCAGCAGCCCGGCGACCAGTTCGCGCGCCTCGGCGGCCGCGTCGATCCCGGCGTGGTCCTCCACCCCGATCCCGGCGCCGGCTCTCGTGCCGGGTTCCGTGGTGGCGAGCAGGCCGTCGACGCTCACAAATCCCCCCAGTAGTCACCGACCTGGTAGAAGCCCGCGCAGAAGTCCATCTGCCGTTCCATGTAGCCCGCCAGCTCCGGATGGGCGGCCCGCAGGGGGGCGACCAGTTCCCGGCTCCGGGCCGCGAGCCCGGCGATCCGCCGCTCCACCTCGGCGCGGTCCAGGCCGAGCAGCAGGACGTTGAGATCTCCCCAGGCGACGTCCCGCTCGTAGGTGCCCAGGTCGTTCAGGAGGCGGATGACCCGTTGCACGGCCCAGCCCGCCTCGCGCAGCGCGCCGATGTCCGCGACCGCGCCGGAGCCCGTGACATGGATCCAGTGGGCGGCGAACACGTAGGAGAAGCCGAGGTTGTCGGCGTTGCCGAGATACTCCTCGTAGGTCGGCGTGACCTTGTCGGTCTTCCAGCGCCACTCCGTGAGCATCCCGTCCAGCATGCGCTTCAGCTCGTCGCGCCAGACCGGGCCGAGCTCGGGGAAGGCGGGCGAGGACGCGAGCTCGTCGCGGATGTCGCCGAGCATGCGGGTGAGGTCGTCACCGGGGACCGGCGGGGCGCCGCCGGCCACGTCCAGGCACCGCCGGGCGATGTCCTCCACCTCGGACGACGAGGTGGCGACGTAGTCGACGAGCCAGTCCAGGCCGAACGCCCACAGGGAGACCTTGTTCGCCGTCCGCAACTGCCCGGCGTCGAACCAGGGGCCGCCGAACGCCATGGCGAGCGAGAGCGTGCTGTACAGGGCCGCGTCGAACGGCTTGGCGGAGAACAGGCCGGGATAGGTCTCCGCCCACTCCCGCATGTCCCGCTGGGACCGCCCGGCGCGGGCGCAGATCGCCCCGGCCTCCCTGGCGTCCGGCCGGACGCCGGGATCGGGCCGGCGCGTCATCGCAGGGCCCCGCTCCGGTCGCGGCCGTTGAAGGACACGCCCAGCGCGACCTTCTGCCGGGGGCGCAGCGAGGCGGCCCAGCCGGTGTCGAACGGCCCGGGGGTGCGCACCGACATCCGGAACCGGCTGAGGATGCTCGCGACCACGAGCGGCGCCTCGACGTAGAACAGGGGCTCGCCCAGGCACCTGTGCGGGCCGCCGCCGAAGGGGAAGTAGGAGTACCGGTGCCTGCGCTCCTCGCTCTCCGACCGCCCGGGCGCGAACCGCTCGGGGTCGAACTCGTCCGGGCGCTCCCAGAACTCCTCCAGCCGCTGGGTGGCGTACGGGGTGACCAGCACCGAGGATCCGGCCTTGATCCGCACGCCGCCGATCTCCGCGTCCTCCATCACCCTGCGGGGCAGGAACCAGCCCGCCGGGTACAGGCGGAGGGTCTCCTGCAGGACCATGCGCGTGTAGACGAGGCGGGGGATGTCCTCGGGCACGGCCGGTCCCTCGCCGACCACCTCGTCGATCTCCGCCTGGAGCCTGGTCGCCACGTCCGGGTGCTCCTCCAGCAGCAGCCACAGCCAGGTGAGGACCATCGCGGTGGTCTCCGAGGACGCGGCGTACACGCTGACCAGCGCGTCGCGGATCTGCTTCTCGGTGAGCCTGTCACCGTTCTCGTCCACGGACCGGCAGAGCACGGAGATGACGTCGACGTTGTCGTCGGGGTTCGCCATCGCCTTTCTCACAATGGGGAACACCACGTCGTCGATCGATTCGACGGCCTTCAGAAAGGTCCGGTCGCCGGGGATCCGCATGAAATACGGCATGAACGGCATGAGAATTCGATAGACGAGCGAATAGGACGCCTGTTCGAAGGCGGGGATGATGCGTTCCCCGTCCTCCCGGTTCAGCTTGTCCCCGAACAGCACCCGGTTGACGATGTAGCTGAGGATCCGGGACATCTCCGTGGCCGCGTCGAAGTCGCGTCCCGACCGGACGTACTCGTCCCACTCCTCGACACGCCCGGCGACGCGCCTGGACACCTCGTCGGCGATCGTGGCGATGTACCGCGTGGTGAACAGCGGCTGCAGGACCTTCCGGCTGTTCTGCCAGTGCTCGCCGTCGCTCATGATGCTGTGCCCGAAGAGCCGTTCCAGGGGGCGCCAGAACATCCCCAGACGCTGGTGCTTGGTCCATTCGAGACGCATCACCTTCTGGACGTGGTCGGGATGGGTGACCAGGTAGGGACGGAAGGGCCCCAGCTCCAGCCGGAGGACCTCCCCCCTGGACTCGCGCGCGAACTCGGCGAGCGCGCCCGCCGGTTCGCGAAGCAGCTTCGGCAGGGCCCGGTGCATCGGAACGGATCTCGCCCGGCGGCCGGTACGGGCGCGCACGTCCATGGACATAGGTAAACGTCTCCCACCTCGCGTGACGTGAATTCGCGCAGCACGAGACAACCGCCCGCACGGGTGAGTGCGGCGGTGTTCGGAAACGGGACATCCCACCTGTCCCGCGCCCGCCCGGGGCGTGGATGAGGACTGGTCAACCGACAGGTCAGAGGCCGATCGGCCGGCAATCCAGGGACGCTCCGGACCTCCTCGCCTGTCTCATTCTGTGTTTTACACGCTAAAGCGCATCACATCACAACATTAGTTAATCTTCGCACGAAGTATCACATGACCCACCAGAAGTGATCAAGGTCATATAGAATATAAATCTTGCCACTTTCGGACACACGACTTGTTAACATGCGCTTAACACCGGCGCTTTAACGGCGGATCAGGAGCCGATCGCGCGACGACCAGAAGTTACCCAGAGTGACCGCGGGCTCGCGCTCGGAGCCGTCAGCCGTCCTTGGCGAAGGCCGTGAGGACGCGGTCGGCGGCCAGCGACGGGGTGAGGGCACCCTCCTGGACCTCGCGCTCCACCTCGGCGACGATCGCCGCGACCTCGGGGTGCTCGCGCAGCCGGGTGAGCAGCCTGTCGGTGATCAGGGCCCAGGTCCAGCGGACCTGCTGGCGGCGACGGCGCTCGGCGAGCTCCCCCGAGGCCTCCAGGGCGTCGCGGTGCCGGACGACCTCCCCCCAGAGCTCGTCCAGCCCGTTGCCGGTCAGCCCGCTGCAGGTGAGCACCGGGGGCGTCCGCTCCGCGCCCAGCAGGCGGAGCGCTCCGGCGAGCTCTCTCGCGGCCTTGCGCGCGTCCAGCTCGTGGGGGCTGCCCTCGGACCCGTCGGCCTTGTTGATCGCGATCACGTCGGCCAGCTCCAGCACGCCCTTCTTGATGCCCTGGAGCTGGTCGCCCGTCCTGGCCAGGGTGAGCAGCAGGAAGGTGTCGACCATGTCGGCCACCGCGGTCTCGGACTGGCCGACCCCGACGGTCTCCACCAGGACGACGTCGTACCCGGCCGCCTCCACCACGACCATCGCCTCGCGGGTCGCCCTGGTGACCCCGCCCAGGGTGCCCGAGGTGGGCGAGGGGCGGATGAAGGCGTCCGGATCGACCGCCAGGCGGGCCATCCTGGTCTTGTCGCCCAGGATGCTCCCGCCCGTACGCGTCGAGGACGGGTCGACGGCCAGCACCGCCACCCGGTGGCCCTGCCCGGTCAGCCGGGTGCCGAGGGCGTCGATGAACGTGGACTTCCCGACGCCGGGCACGCCGGTGATACCGACCCTGCGCGCCGCGCCGCCGAGCGGGGTCAGCTCGGCCAGCAGCCGCTGGGCCAGGTCCCTGTGGTCGGCTCGGGAGGACTCCACCAGCGTGATCGCCCGCGCGATCCACGCCACGGACCCCTCCTTCACCCCCTGGACGTAGTCGTCAAGAGTGCGCGTCATGGCCCAGCCGGGTGAGCAGGTCCGCCAGCAGCCCCCGGGCGGCGTCGGCGATCACGGTGCCGGGCGGGAAGATCGCGCTCGCGCCCGCCGCGCGCAGCGCGTCGAAGTCGCCCGGCGGGATGACCCCTCCGACCACGATCATGATGTCGTCGGCACCCAGCGCGGCCAGCGCCTCGCGGAGCGCGGGCACGAGCGTGAGGTGCCCGGCGGCCAGCGAGTTCACGCCGACCACGTGCACGTCGGCCTCGACCGCCTGCCGGGCGACCTCGTCGGGCGTCTGGAACAGCGGGCCGACGTCCACGTCGAAGCCGAGGTCGGCGAAGGCCGTGGCGATCACCTTCTGGCCCCGGTCATGGCCGTCCTGGCCCATCTTCGCCACCAGGATGCGGGGGCGGCGGCCCTCCAGGCGCTCGAACTCGGCGCAGGCCGCGCGGACTCCGTCCACGCCCGATCCCACCTCCTCGCGATAGACACCGGTGATCGTACGGATCTGCGCCGCGTGCCGCCCGAACACCCGCTCCAGCGCGTCGGAGATCTCCCCGACCGTGGCCATCGCGCGGGCCGCCTCGATCGACAGCGCGAGGAGGTTCCCGTCGCCCGCGGCGCCCTTTGTCAACGCTGTGAGCGCTTCCTCCACCCGGTCGGGGTCGCGCTCCTCGCGCAGGCGGCGCAGCTTCTCCAGCTGCTGGGCGCGTACCGAGGTGTTGTCGACCTTCAGCACGTCGATGGGCTCGTCGATGTCCAGCCGGTACTTGTTGATCCCGATGACCGGCTGGCGCCCGGAGTCGATGCGCGCCTGCGTGCGGGCGGCGGCCTCCTCGATGCGCAGCTTCGGCAGTCCCTGGTCGATCGCCCTGGCCATGCCCCCGGCGGCCTCGACCTCCTCGATGTGGCCCCAGGCCCTGGTCGCCAGCTCGTGGGTGAGCCGCTCGACGTAGTAGGAGCCGCCCCAGGGGTCGATCACCCGGCAGGTGCCCGACTCCTGCTGGAGCAGCAGCTGGGTGTTGCGGGCGATCCGCGCGGAGAAGTCGGTGGGCAGGGCGAGGGCCTCGTCGAGGGCGTTGGTGTGCAGCGACTGGGTGTGGCCCTGGGTGGCGGCCATCGCCTCGACGCAGGTGCGGACGACGTTGTTGTAGACGTCCTGGGCGGTGAGCGACCAGCCGGAGGTCTGCGAGTGGGTCCGCAACGAGAGCGACTTGGGGTTCTTCGCCCCGAACCCGGACACCAGCCGCGCCCAGAGCAGTCGCGCCGCCCGCAGCTTGGCGACCTCCATGAAGAAGTTCATGCCGATGCACCAGAAGAACGACAGGCGTGGCGCGAAGGCGTCGATGTCCAGGCCCGTCTCGACACCCGCCCGCAGGTACTCCACCCCGTCGGCGAGGGTGTAGGCGAGCTCCAGGTCGCAGGTGGCCCCGGCCTCCTGGATGTGGTACCCGGAGATCGAGATCGAGTTGAACTTCGGCATCCTCTCGCTGGTGTACGCGAAGATGTCGGAGATGATCCGCATCGAGGGGCCCGGCGGGTAGATGTAGGTGTTGCGGACCATGAACTCCTTGAGGATGTCGTTCTGGATGGTCCCGGCGAGCTGCTCGGGGGCCACCCCCTGCTCCTCCGCGGCCACGACGTAGAGCGCGAGCACCGGGAGCACCGCGCCGTTCATGGTCATCGACACGCTCATCCTGTCGAGGGGGATCCCGTCGAACAGCTGCCGCATGTCGTAGATGGAGTCGATGGCCACGCCCGCCATGCCGACGTCCCCGGCCACCCTCGGGTGGTCGGAGTCGTAGCCCCGGTGGGTGGCCAGGTCGAAGGCGACCGACAGGCCCTTCTGCCCGGCGGCCAGGTTGCGCCGGTAGAAGGCGTTGGACTCGGCCGCGGTGGAGAATCCGGCGTACTGGCGGATGGTCCACGGCTGGTTGACGTACATGGTCGGGTACGGGCCGCGCAGGAACGGGGCCGCGCCGGGGTAGGTGTCCGGGAAGTCGAGCCCGGCCAGGTCGGCGGCGGTGTAGAGCGGCTTGACGCCGATCCCCTCCGGCGTCTCCCACACCAGCTCCCCGGGATCGCTCCCGGTGGCCTCCCGCACCGATCGCGCCCAGGCCTCCAGGCCGGGATCCGGGGCCGCCGGCCGGGTGCCGAGCTCGATGCCGGAGAAGTCGGGAATCATCGGGCCACCCCCAGGTCCTCGAAAGTCGTCCTGAGCACGCCGAGCGCGTCACACCCCGCGTAGAGGTTGGCGTCCACGCCCTCGAACTCTCCCTTCCCCGCCAGCCAGACCTTTACCGCCCCCGCGCCCCTCAGCGCGGCGGCCACCGCCTCGGCGTGCCCGGCGTACAGCCGGTCGCTGGAGCACAGGCACGCGACCTTCGCGCCGCCGGCGGCGAACGCGGCGGCGATCTCGCCGGGATCCGTGACGGCGCCGCCGGTCACGGTGGCGATGCCGCCGGCCTGGAACAGGTTGGCCGCGAACGACGCCCTCGCGGTGTGCGCGGCCACCGGCCCGATGGTCGCCAGGAAGACCTTCGGGCGGGTCTTCTGGGCGTCGGCCAGGTCGCGCAGCGCCTCGAACTCCTGCGCGTAGTGCACCCCGGCGCTCCCGGCGGCCGCCTCTGCGGGCCTGGGCCGCCTGCTCAGGGGTTTCTCGGCCAGATCGGGGAACTCGCTGACGCCGGTGATCGGGTCGCGGCGCCTGGCGATGCCTGCCGCGCGCCGCTCCCAGGTGGCGGCGAGCCGTCCCGCGACGAACCCGGAGGCGAGGGCGTCGGCCATGCCCCCGCCGCCCCCGGCGCGCTCGATCTCCTGGAACCACGTCCAGGCCCGGCCCGCGAGGTCCTCGGTGAGCCGCTCCACGTAGAAGGAGCCCCCGGCCGGGTCGATCACCCGGGCGACCCCGGCCTCCTCCACGAGCAGCGACTGGGTGTTGCGCGCGATGCGGCGGGCGAAGGCGTCCGGCAGGCCGAGCCGGGCGTCGAAGGGCTGCACGGTCACCGCGTCGGCCCCGCCGGTCCCGGCCGCGAAGCAGGCGAGCGTGGTGCGGAGCATGTTCACCCACGGGTCGCGGGCGGTCATCATGGCCGAGCTGGTCACCGCGTGCTGCCGCTGCGCCGCGCCGGGGGCCCCGGAGACACCGCACACCTCGGCGACGCGGGCCCAGAGCCTGCGGGCGGCCCGGAGCTTGGCGATGGTGAGGAACTGGTCGGCGGTGGCGGCGTACCGGAACTCCAGCTGCCCGAACGCCTGCTCCATCGTCAGGCCGGCGCCGACCAGGGTCCGCAGCGCGGCGACCCCGGCGGCGACGGAGCAGCCGAGTTCCTCCGCGTCGCCGCCCCCCGACTCGTGGTACGGGGTGGCGTCCACGACGACCGCCCTGAGCCCCGGGTGGTCCCTGACGCAGCGGCGGGCCAGCTCGATCGCGGTCCGAGCGTCGGCGAGGGCGTCGGCGCCCAGGTTCCCGGTGAGCGTCACCGATCCGCCGCCGGGCGCGCGGCCGGCGGCGCCGGAGGCCGTCCCCGGCTCACCGCCGGACACCGTCCCCGCCCCGCCTGACGCGCCGGCCGCGCCGGCCGCGTCACCAGGGGGCGCTTGGACCCCCCGCTCACCGGCCAGCGCGAAGAGCACCTCGGCCGCCTCGCGGGTGCGCTTGCCCGCGTCGAGCGTGACCGAGATCAGATCCAGGTAGACCCGCTCCAGGGCGCGGGGCAGGTCCTCGGGGGCGAGGGTGAGCCACAGCGAGGTGACGCCGTTCTCCAGATCCGCCAGGATCGCCTCCGGATCGGGCACCTCGTGGCGCTGCCGCACCTCCCAGCCCCCCTCGGGGCGGGAACCGCGGACGTAGGGGGCGGCTCCGGGAAGGCCCGGGTCGCCGGGCAGGTCGGACGCGTCGTAGATCGGTGCGATCGTCACACCGTCATGGGTGGTGGAGGCCAGCTCCTCCTCAGGGGAGCCGGTCTCGACACCGGACTTACGCAACACCCCGAGCGCCAGCTCCCGCCACCGGTCACGGGTGACCGGTGGGAACTCGGCGGCCGATCGAGGTTCCTCAGGCGGCACCGTCATGCACCGGATACTAGGCGCCGTCCCGCCGGGCGCCTCCCCCGGGTTCGTGACGGATACCGATTGTGGGGTCGATAGGGGGAGTTCGTGGATCGTTCCGAACGGGGCCACGCGGGAGGGAGGGGCCGGCGGGCGACGCCGGGGAGTCCTTGCCGAGCAGCCTGAGGTATCCGTACGAGAAGGCGACGAGCACGTCGACCACCTCCTCCAGGTCGGGGTAGCGCCCGTCGATGTGGCCGATCGCCATCGCGTCGCTCAGCGCGCCGATCCCGTCGGCGACCATCTCCAGGCGGCGCCGGTCGCTCTCGCGGCCGGCCGGGAAGCCGAACGAGGCCAGGTCCGCGACCAGGTGCGCCCGGTAGGCGGCCGCGCTCTCGACGGCGAACTCGTGGAACGGCGACGAGGGGTCGTGCCGGGCGCGCAGGCCCAGGCGGAACAGCGCGGGGTGCCGGCAGATGGCCTCCAGCGGTATCCGGAAGGTCTCGCGGTGGCGCTCCCTGTCGCTGGGGGCCTCGCGCGCCCGGCGCCGCGCCTCGCGCATCGCCCCCCGCAGACGCTCCCCCACCCGGTCGCCGAGCGCCCGCAGCAGCTCCTGCCTGTCCTTGAAGTGCACGTAGAAACTGGACTGGGCGATCCCCGCCGCCCGGGCGACCTTGACCGTGGTCAGGCCCGCCTCCCCCTCCTCGTCGAGGATGGCGAACGCGGCGCGCATGAGGCGGCGCCTGGTCAGGTCCTTGGCCTCGCTCCTGGTCAGGGGTGTGCTCGTCACTGCCAGCCTCGCTTCCCGTTCACCGATAAGCCTACCGGCGAGCTTCCACGGACATCCGGCGCGAACAATCGCCTCCAAGGCCTTGTGCGATTTTTCACCGATAGTACTATCGGTGAAATTGCTCTCGGGGGGCTCTACCGGGAGGAGACGTACGTGAAGCGTCTGACGGTTTCCACGGCGTTGCTCGCCTCGCTGGCGCTGGGGCCGGCCCTGGCGCTGGCCGGGTGCAGCGGCGAGCGGCCCGTCGCGCCCTCCGACGGTGCAGCCGGTGCAGCCGGAGCCGCCGGGACCTCTGGCGGGGCGGGCGGGGCGACCGGGGCCTCGCCGGTGCGCGGCGGGCGTCTGGTCTACGGTCTCGGCGCCGACGCGGCGGGCTTCAACCCCGTGACCGACCAGTTCGCGGCCGTGAGCTACAGCATGGCCGGGACGATCATCGAGACCCTGGTGGGGGTGACCGCCACCGGCGAGTGGAGACCCGTGCTGGCCGAGTCGCTCACCCCCAGCAGGAACGCCGACGAGTGGACGATCAAGGTGCGCCCGGGGATCACCTTCTCCACCGGCGAACCTCTGGACGGCAAGACGGTCAAGGCCAATCTGGAGGCGCAGAAGGCGTCCCCGCTGACCAGCGCGGCGTTCACGCCCGTCGGCTCCTTCGAGCTGGTCGACCCCATGACGGTGAAGGTGAAGCTGACGGGCCCCTGGGTGGCCTTCCCCTACCACCTCGCCGCGCAGATCGGGATGGTGGTCCCCGCGTCCTCCCTGGCCGACCCCGAGGCGGCCAGCCGCAGGCCGGTGGGGACCGGGCCGTTCGTGTTCAAGGAGTACACGCCGGGCAGCCGCATGGTCGTCACCAGGAATCCCACCTACTGGCGCAAGGGGCTGCCCTACCTCGACGAGATCGAGTTCCGCGTCCTGCCCGACACCCAGACTCGGGCGCAGACCCTGGAGGCGGGCGGGATCGACGCGATGGGCACCACCCGCGACGACGACATCCTCAAGTTCGGCGCCCTCAAGGACGCGTACACGGTCAGGCGGGCCTCGGGCATGTCGGTGCCCGAGTACATGTTCATGCTGAACACCGCCGCGCCGCCCTTCGACGACCTGCGCCTGCGCCGGGCGCTGGCCCACGCCACCGACCGGGCGGCGGTCATCTCCACGCTGCGCGGCGGGCTGACCAAGGAGGCCGACGGCCCCTGGTCGAAGGACTCCGGGTGGTACGCCCCCGGGGGCGACTACCCCGCCTACGACCTGGACAGGGCGAAGGCGCTGATCGGCGAGGTCGAGGCGGAGAAGGGACAGATCTCCTTCGAGGTGATCACACCGCCCGACCCCAACACCATGCAGGGCATAGAGCTGGCCCAGGACATGTGGCGCAAGGCCGGGGTGGAGGTGCGGATCAGGCAGGTCGACCAGGCGGACCTGGTGAACCGGGCCGTGACCGGCGACTTCCAGGCCACCGTGTGGACGCAGTTCTCCGCCTCCGACCCCGACGGCGAGTACGTCTGGATGCACCAGAACCACGCCGGGCCCGTCGGGAGCATCTCCCTGAACTTCAGCCGCCTCAAGGACCTCCGGCTCAGCCAGGCCCTCGACACCGGCAGGAGCAACCCCCAGGACGACGTCCGCAAGCAGGCCTACGCCACGGTCCAGCAGCGATTGCGCGAGCTCGTCCCCTACGTCTTCGTCGACCACCTCGACACCGGGGCGGTGATCGCGAAGACCAAGGTCGGCGGCATCGGTGAGCACCTCCTGCCCGACGGCGACAAGGGCGTGCCGCTGACCGGCGCCCCCATCCCCTACCACCCGTTCTCGCAGGTCTGGGTCGGCCACCCGTGATCTGGGCCCGGCCGGCCCGGCTGGTGCTGGTACTGCTCGTCGTCACCTTCCTGTCGTACGCGCTGCTCGACCTGCTGCCGGGCGACCCGACCACGCAGATCCTGGGCCTGTCGGCGAGCGAGGAGGCGCGGGAGCGGCTCCGGGCGGAGCTGAGCCTCGACGAGCCGCTGATGGTCCGCTACCTGGACTGGCTCGGCGGCCTGGTCACCGGCGACATGGGGACCTCCGCCATCACGAGCGTCCCGGTCGCCGAGGCCCTCGCCGAGCGGCTGCCCGTCACCCTGGAGCTGCTGGTGGCCGCGCAGCTGATCGCGCTCGGGCTCGCCGTGCCCGTCGGGGTCGCGGCGGCCCGCCGGGCGGGCCGGACGCTCGACCAGGCGCTCACCGCGCTGAGCTTCGGCCTGCTGTCGACCCCGGTGTTCGTCCTGGGCGTGGTGCTGATCCTGGTGTTCGCCGTCGAACTCCGGGTGCTTCCCGCGACCGGCTGGACCCCGATCTCGCTCGACCTGGGCTGGAACCTCACCTCGGTGCTGCTGCCCGCCGTCACCCTGGGCTGCGGGCAGATGGCCGTCTACGCGCGGCTGCTGCGGACCGACCTCATCGCCACCCTCCAGGAGGACTACATCACCCTGGCCCGCGCGCGGGGCCTGTCGCCCCGGCGCATCCTGTGGCGGCACGCGCTGCGGCCGTCCGCGATCTCCCTGGTCACCGCCGTCGGGCTCAACCTCGGCGCGCTCATCGGCGGAACGGTGATCATCGAGACGCTCTTCGGGCTGCCCGGCGTCGGGCGGCTCATCGTCGAGTCCATCTTCTCCCGCGACTACCTGACAGTGCAGGGGGGCGTCGTGCTGATCTCCATCGGCTACGTGCTGGTCAACGTCGCGGTCGACCTGGTCTACGTGGCCGTCGACCCCAGGATCCGGCGTGCCTAGGCGGCTGGGCCGGGGATTCTGGATCTCGGCGGCCTGGATCGCCCTGGTGCTCGCCGCGGCCCTCGCCGCCGACGTGCTGCCGCTGCCGCGCTACGACGCGACCCTGGCCGGGCCGCCCCAGGCGGGGCCGAGTCCCGCGCACCCGTTCGGCACCGACGGCCTGGGCCGCGACGTGCTCAGCAGGGTCGTGTACGGCGCGCGGGTCTCGCTCGGCGTCGGCGTCGGCGCGGTGCTGCTCGGCCTGCTGGTCGGCGCGCCGCTCGGCATCGTCGCCGGATACCGGGGGCGGGCGACGGACGCCGTGATCATGGCGGTCAACGACATCGCGCTCGCCTTCCCCGCGCTGGTGTTCGCGCTGGCCGTGGTCGCCTTCGCCGGGGCGAGCCTGACCAACGTGCTGATCGTGCTGGGCGTGCTGGGGGTGCCCGCCTGGACCAGGCTGATCCGCGGCGCCACCCTGTCGTTCTCCGGGCGGGAGTTCGTGCTCGCGGCCCGCGCCCTGGGCGCGCGGGACCGGCGGATCCTGCTGCGGGAGATCACCCCCAACGTGGCCGTGCCGGCCGCCTCCTACGCCTTCATCGGCATGGCGATCGCCGTGGTGGCCGAGGGCAGCCTCGCCTTCCTCGGGCTGTCGGTCCAGGCGCCCACCCCGACCTGGGGAGGGCTGATCAACGAGGGCCGCGCGGTGATGGACGGCGCCCCGCACGTCGTGCTCGCCCCCTCGCTCGTCATGTTCCTGACCGTGCTGTCGTTCAACGTCGTCGGCGACCGGCTCAGGGCGCTGACCGACGTACGGCAGAGCGGCCTGGAGCCCGCGCGCCGCGGCGGCGCGATCGCGGAGGGCCCGCCCGCCACCGAGAACGCCGCGGACACCGCCGGAGGAGAGGGGGCGCTGCTGCGGGTCCGCGACCTGCGCACGCACTTCGTGACCGGGCGGGGCGTCGTGCGGGCGGTCGACGGCGTCTCCTTCACCCTGGAGCGCGGCCGCACGCTCGCCGTGGTGGGCGAGTCGGGCTCCGGCAAGACCATGCTGATCCGCTCGGTGCTGGGCCTGCTGCCCGGCGCGGGCGTGCTGCGCGGCGGGCAGGTGCGCCTGGAGGGCCGCGACCTCACCGCCCTGTCCCCGAAGGAGCTGCGCGGGGTGCTCGGCACCCGGCTGGCGGCCGTCTTCCAGGATCCGATGACGGCGCTGAACCCGGTCAGGACCGTGGGCACCCAGGTGACGGAGCCGCTCAGGGTGCACCTGGGCCTGAACCGGAGGCGGGCGCGGGCGGCGGCCGTCGAGTTGCTCGCCTCGGTCGGCATCCCCGAGCCCGCGCGGGCGCTGCGCCGCTACCCGCACCAGCTCTCCGGCGGCATGCGGCAGCGGGTGACGATCGCGATGGCGCTGTCCTGCGGCCCCGACGTGTTGTTCGCCGACGAGCCGACCACCGCGCTCGACGTCACCGTCCAGGACCAGGTGCTGCGGCTCGTTCACCGGCAGCGCGAGGAACGCGACATGGCCATGGTGCTGGTCAGCCACGACCTGGCCGTGGTGGCGCGGTGGGCGGACGAGGTCGTCGTCATGTACGCGGGCAGGGTGGTCGAGCGCGGGCCCGCCGAGGCGCTGTTCGAGCGCACCCGCATGCCGTACACCGAGGCCCTGCTGCGGGCGGTGCCCCGGCTCACCGACCCCGCCCACCACCCGCTCCACCTCATCCCCGGCCGTCCGCCCGACCTGGCGGCCCTGCCTTCGGGGTGCGCGTTCCACCCCCGGTGCCCGTACGCGCGGGAGCGGTGCGCGGCCGAGGCGCCCCCGCTGGCCGAGGCGGAGACCCCGGGCCACATGTACGCCTGCTGGTATCCGGAGCGGGTGGGCCGGCAGGACACCGACGGGATCGAAAGGGTGGACACCCGTGGCAGGTAGCGGAAGCGCCCATCTCCGTCCCCCCGAGCAGGTGCTGCTCCGCGTCGAGGACCTCGTCGTGGAGTTCCCCGCGGGGCGCGGGCGGCGCGTGCACGCGGTCTCCGGGGTGAGTTTCGACGTGGCCAGGGGAGAGACGCTCGGCATCGTGGGCGAGTCCGGCTGCGGGAAGTCCACCGCCGCGCGGGCGCTGATGCAGCTGCCCGCGCCCCTCGGCGGATCGGTCCGGCTGGACGGCGTGGAGCTCACCGGCCTGCGGGGCGAGACGCTGCGCAGGACCCGCAGGCGACTTCAAATGATCTTCCAGGATCCGATCTCGTCGCTCAACCCCCGGCGGCGGGTCCGCGACATCGTCGCGGAGGGGCCGCGCGTCTGGGGGACGGGGCGGGACAGGATCGACGAGATGCTGGAGGCGGTGGGGCTCGACCCGGCCACCGCCGCGACCCGGCGCCCGCACGAGTTCTCCGGCGGGCAGTGCCAGCGGATCTCCATCGCGCGGGCGCTGGTGCTCGACCCCGAGGTGGTGATCTGCGACGAGCCGGTCTCCGCGCTCGACGTGTCGGTGCAGGCCCAGATCCTGAGCCTGCTGGAGGACCTCAAGAGGCGCTACCGGCTGACGCTGGTGTTCATCGCCCACGACCTGGCCGTGGTCAAGAACGTCAGCGACCGCGTCCTGGTGATGTACCTCGGCAAGACCTGCGAGCTGGCCTCGGGCGACACCCTGGTCGGGCGACCCGCCCACCCCTACACGCGGGCGCTGCTCGCCTCCGTCCCGCGCGGCGGCCTGGATCTCCCCCCTGCCGACCGGCTCATCAGCGGGGAGCCCCCGTCCCCGGTCACACCGCCCAGCGGGTGCCGCTTCAGGACCCGCTGCCCGGCGGCGACGCCGAGGTGCGCCGCCGAGGAGCCGGTCATGCGGCGGATCGGCCCCGACCAGTGGGTGGCCTGCCACCACCCGCAGGGGGTGGCGGCCGGCTAGAGGCGTCCCCGGTGGCGGGCCGGTCACCGCCCGCGAGGGCCACGGTCGGCTGACGGGCCTGCCGGAAGGCGTCCGGGGCGGAGGTCGGCTGACGGGCCTGCCGGAAGGCGTCCCGGACGGAGGTCGGCTGACGGGCCTGCCGGAAGGCGTCCCGGACGGAGGTCGGCTGACGGGCCTGCCGGAAGGCGTCCCGGACGGAGGTCGGCTGACGGGCCTGCCGGAAGGCGTCCCGGACGGAGGTCAGCTGACGGGCTCCTGCCAGGCGGCGTCCCAGGTGGCGCGGTCGACGGCGCCGGTGACGGGCAGGTCCTTCTCCTTCTGGAACCTCCTGCAGACCTCGCTGGAACCGGGGCCGTACAGGCCGTCGACGTCGATCGCCCAGCCCCGGTCGCGCATCTGCCGCTGCCAGGTGCGGACGTCCTCTCCCTTCATGACCGGCGGCTGCTTCAGGACGCGGCCGGGGAAGGAGGGGTGCGGCTCCGGCGGGTCGGGAGCCCCGCCGGGACGGGGGGCGCCGCGCTTGACCCAGGCGTACAGGGGCTCGCCGGGGCAGCTGGTCGAGTAGCCGTCGCGGTGCCCCTTGATCTCCTTGCCCGCCCCGCCCTTGTCCCTGAGGTATTCGATGGCGTCCAGGATGCCGTGCAGGACGTTGTCGGTCGGTTTGGTGAAACCGGAGGAGCCGACCAGGCCGAGCACCGCGTAGTGGTCGCTGTTGAGCCCGGCGCCGTTGGCGGCCGGAACGTGGTGCGCGCCGCGCCCCTCGAAGACCTTGCGGTGCGGGCAGACCAGCATCGAGTAGCCCACGTCTATCCAGCCGTTGCCGTCCATGTGGTGGTTCTGGATGGACTTCACCAGCGCGACGCACTTGGCGTGGTCGTTCACGATGTCCGGGCTGACCTGGCCACCCGTGTAATGGACCTTCACTCCCCTGGTGGAGGTGAGCCTGCTGTAGGAACCACGCGGCTGGCGGGCGCCCCACTCACGGCGAGTAACGAGATCGATGGCCACGAAACGTCTCCACTGTCTGAGTGATATTGCCCTACCGGAGCGTAATGGTTGACACGACACCATATGAGGTCGTTAAACCAACTGAGTCCCTTGGCACGGTATGGCGGGGAAGCGCTCCTGATGATCGTCGGGCAGCGGAACAGCCGTCCCCCTAACCCCTGCCGGACGCCCTAAACCGTTCGTCCATGACACCTCTCATCACAGACAAGACGGATAGCCTTGCCTCCATGGTCGCGACCCCCCTCATCCCTGGCGATCCGGACCGGCTCGGCGCGTTCCGGCTGGCCGGCAGGCTCGGTGAGGGCGGCCAGGGCGTCGTCTACCTCGCGCACGCGCCCAGCGGCGAGCGGGTGGCGGTGAAGGTGCTGTTCCGCGGCGACACCGCGTCGCGGGCACGGCTCGCCCGCGAGCTGTCCGCCCTGGAGAGCGTCGCGCCCTTCTGCACGGCGCGCGTGCTGACCGCCTCCGTGGACGGTCCCCTCCCGTACGTGGTCAGCGAGTTCGTCGACGGCCCCTCGCTGGAGGAGAGGATCCGCGAGCGGGGCCCGCTGCGGGGCGGCGAGCTGGAGCGCCTGGTGGTCGGTACGGCGACCGCGCTGGCGGCCATCCACGCCGCCGGGGTGGTGCACCGCGATTTCAAGCCCGCCAACGTGCTGCTCGGCCCCGACGGCCCCCGGGTCGTCGACTTCGGCATCGCCAGGGCGGAGAGCGCGGCCACGACCGCCTCCGGCCTCATCGGCACCCCGGCCTACCTGTCCCCCGAGCAGATCAACGGGGCTCCCGCCTCGCCGGCCTCCGACGTGTTCGGCTGGGCGGCCACCATGCTCTGCGCGGCGAGCGGCAGGTCCCCCTTCGGGGCCGACACCGTGCCGGCCGTGCTGAACCGGATCGTCAACCACCACCCGGACCTGTCGGCCCTGCCCCCCGCGTTCGCGGGGCTGATCGCCTCCTGCCTGGACAAGGATCCCGCGCGCCGCCCGACGGCCCGCGCGCTGATGGTCGGCCTCGTCGACCCGGGCGCGGCCGGCCCCGCCGCCGGGTCCATCGAGAATCTGGCCAGGATCGGCAGCCGGATCGCCGCCCCCCCGGGACGGTCGGCGCTCACCACCCAGGAATCCCGTCGCGGCTCCCGGGGGATCGTCGTCGGCGCGGTCCTCGTCACGGTGTCCCTGCTGGTCGCCGCGGGCATCGCCGCCTGGTTCGTTCTGAACGCCCCGGAGACCGTCGCCGGGGACACCGACCGGGCGAGGCCGTCCCCCTCGGCACCCTCGTCCTCCTCGTCCCCGTCCGGGAGCGACGTACCGTCCACTCCGAAACCCTCCGGCACGAAGGGGTCGGCCTCGCCGGGGAGCGGCAGGAAGGTCCCCGCCTCCTTCGCCGGAACGTGGGCCGGCGACGGCGTCACCTCCACCAACCCGTTCTCCCCGGAGAAGAAACGGATCGAGGTCACGCTCAGGGAGGGCGACGACGGGGCCGAGTGGGCGGAGCCGGTCAACGGCTGCGAGGGACGGATCGCCCTGACCAAGGTCACCGCCGACGAGCTGACCTTCACCCTCGGCTCCGGCACCGGATGCGTCCCCGGCACCGTCTGGCTCAAGCGCAGGGGCGACGCCCTGACCTACACCTGGAAGGACGTCCCCGGCCCCGGACTGGTCACGGAGACCGGCGACCTGACCAGGAACCGATGACGCCCTGGCCGGTCATGATGCCGAGGACGACGATCACCGCCCCCGCGGGCTGGTTCCACGTCAGCGTCTCGCCCAGGACGACCACCCCGAGGACGACGCCCACCAGCGGGGTCAGGTAGGTCACCGTCGAGGCGGTCGCCGCCCCCCATCGGGCGATGACCGAGGTGTTCCACACGTAGGCGAGACCCGTGCCGAAGACGCCCAGGGCGGCCATGCTCGCCACGACGGGGAGGTCCAGGCGTACCGGACCGGTGGCCAGCAGCGGGCTCAGCGCGAGCATGACCAGGGCGGCCACACTGACCTGGGCGGCGGCGATGGTGGGCGCGTCGTGGCCGTACGCCAGGACGAAGCGCCGCGTGTAGGCGAAGGAGAGCCCGTAGCAGAACGTCGCCCCCAGGCAGGCGGCCTGCGCCCACCAGGGACCGGTCTCCACGCCCAGGTTCCACGGGGCCAGCACGACGACGACCCCGGCGGCGCCGAGCAGCAGGCCGAGCACCCCTGCCGCGCCGAGGCGCTCCTGCCGGAGCGCGGCCAGGGTCACGAGCATCGTCATCAGGGGCGTCGTCGCGTTGTAGATGCTGGAGAGTCCCGAGGGGATGTACTGCCCGGCCCAGGCGAACAGCAGGAACGGCACCACGCACAGCATCAGGGCGATCACTCCCATGTGCGCCCAGAACACCGGCCGTCTCGGCCATCTCCTGCGGGTGACCAGCATGATCACGTTGAGGGCGAGCGCCCCCAGCGCGAGGCGTCCCAGCACCGTCTGGGCGGGCGAGAGACCGGTGAGGGCCACCTTGATGAACAGGAAGCTGGCCCCCCACGTCAGGGCCAGGGCGAGATACGCGGCGAGGACGGACCGGCCCGCGGAGGACGGCGCGGCGCCGGTCATCGGCGGGAACGGGGGTGTGGAGACGCTTCCTTCACGGGTCACGGAAGCAGTCTCGCCACCGCCCGGACCATGCGTCCAATGAGTTGCCCGCCGGATGTGATGAGATGTCCTCATGGGTGCGACGGTCGCGCAACTCCGGGTCTTCACCGCCGTGATCGCGAACGGCGGCTTCGGCGTGGCCGCCGAGGAGCTGGGCATGTCCCAGTCGGCGGTCTCCCACGCGCTCGCCGCCCTGGAGCGCGCCCTCGGCGCCCCGCTGGTGCTGCGGCACGGGAGCGTGCGCCCCACCGCGCTGGGCGCGGCGATCCTGCCGCACGCCCAGGCCGCGCTCGCCTCGGTCACCGCCATCGACGAGGTCGTCTCCTCGCACCTGGGACAGCACGCGGGGACCGTCCGGGTCGCCGCTCCGCCCACGGTCTGCTGCGGACTGCTGCCCCAGCTCATGCGGACGTGGCGGGCGGAGCTTCCCGGCGTCGAGGTGCAGGTCTTCGAGGGCGACGACGACGAGCTGTCCCCCTGGCTGGAGACCGGGGTCGTCGACGCCGCGATCCTCGTCGACCCGGCGCCCCCGCCGCCGGCGCACGTGGTGGTGGGCCGCGACTCCTTCCACGCGGTGGTCCGCGCCGACCATCCGCTCGCCGGTCAGGAACACATCACGATGGCCGAGCTGGTGGAGGATCCGCTGCTGGTCTCCAAGGGGGGCTGCGAGCCCCAGACCCGCGCCCTGTGCTCCATGGCGGGCGTCCCCTACATGCCCGCCCAGCACGTGCGCGAGCTCGGCACGCTCATCGGCATGATCGCCGCGGGCATCGGCGTCTCGACGGTTCCCGACCTCGGCCGCGGCCTGCTGCCTCCCGGGCTCGTCATGGTCCCGCTGAAGCCGTCCCTGGAACGCGCTCTCGTCCTCACCGGCCCGCTGACCCGGCCGCCGAGCCCGCTGGTCGACGCCCTCCTCCGCGCCGCCCCCGAGGTCCCCGCGCCGGCCCCGCTTCCCCGACCCCGGTTCGCGCTGGAGCCGGTTGACGCCTGACCGCGGGCGGTCCCGCCGCGCTCGCCGTCGCGGCGGGACTCCTGCCCGCCTCGACCGGAAGATCGGCGGGCAGGCCGGCCTGGCCTACCCGTCGAGGGCCTCGGTGTAGCGGCGGGCGAGGGTACGGATGTGGGCGACCAGTTCGGGCGGGCCGTCGACGCGGAAGTCCATCATCAGCATGCTGAGGTAGATGGCGATGGTCTCCAGGGCGTCGGCGCCGGTGACGAGGACGCTGGTGTGGGAGTCGACGGCCTCGACGACGCCGACGGCGGGGTTGATGCGGGCGATCACGGTCTCGGCGGGGGCGAGGACGGTGACGCGAGCCTGCACCTTCCAGCCGGTCTGCGCGACTTCGCGCAGGACGAAGGCGACCAGGTCGTCGTCGGGCAGGGAACGGGGCGCGAAGCGGCGGGACGCGGACCGGACGCCGGTCAGGCCGGCGACGGGCAGCGCCCGCCAGGCGTGCGCGCCGAGGTCGTAGGCGACCAGGAACCAGCGGCGGCGCCAGCTGATCAGGCGGTAGGGCTCCACCTCGGTCTCGGTGCCGGCGCGGGTCGCCAGCAGGGTCGCGCCGTCGCGGATCGCGCCCGCGACGACGGTGAGGGTCTCGGCGGGCACCGGGGCGTCCGGCTCGCGGGAGCCGACCGTGGCGGGCCCGACCGCGGTGGCCGACCGCAGGGCGGTCACCTTGCGCTGCAGGCGTTTCGGGAGGATCTGCTGGAGCTTGGCGAGCGCCCGGGTGAGGCTGGCGTCGATGTCGGTGATCCCGGTGGAGCCGTCCTCGGCCAGGCCGACGGCCAGCGCCACGGCCACCGCCTCGTCGTCGTCGAGCAGCAGCGGGGGCATCTCCGCGCCCTGTCCGAGCCGGTATCCGCCCACCGCGCCGCGCGCGGCGTGCACCGGATAGCCGAGTTCGCGCAGGCGCCGGATGTCCTGCCGCAGGGTGCGGTCGGTGACGCCGAGGCGCTCGGCGAGCTCGCGGCCGGTGTGGGACCGGTCCTGCAGCAGGGACAGCAGGCGCAGCACTCGAGTCGTCGTCGGAGCCATCGATTTCTTCTCACCCAGAATGATTATTAGGAACGAAATTAGCCTAATAGACCCATAGATTGGTGTCACAGGCAAGGAAGAGATCGAAGGGCGAAATCATGAACACCATCACCACCGACACCGTCACCTCCCTGCGGCCGGTCTGGCGTGAGGTGCTGGCCGTCTCTTACCTGGCGCTGGAGAACAGCGTCGCGGGTGTGCGGGACGACCAGTGGGACAACGCCACCCCGTGCTCGGAGTGGACGGTCACCCAGGTGATCCAGCACGCCGCAGGCGACCAGCTCGCCTACGCGAAGATGCTCGGCATCGGAAACGGCCCGGCCTACGACCCCTTCTCGCCTTCCGGTGCCGTCGACGGCACCGCGGCGGAGCTGGTGAAGGACGCCGTCGAGCAGACCGCCGCGGCGTGGGCGACGGTCGCCGATGACACCGAGACCGTTCCGACGCCGCTGCCGCACGGTGACCTGCCCACTCCGGTCGCCGCGGTGATGTGCGCGCTCGACGCCGCCGTGCACGCATGGGACGTCGCGATCGCCACGGGCCGGCCGTCCCCGCTCGACGACGAGCTCGCCGGCCACCTTCTCTCCGCGGCGCGGGGAATCGTCGAGCCGTTGCGTCAGTGGGGCGCCTACGCGCCGGTGGTCGAGGCCGCCGGCGGTCCGTCCTCCACCCCGGTCGTCGACGACCTGCTCCGCTACCTCGGCCGCACCCCGCGTTGACGATCGACGTCCACGAGGTCCCACCGAACGTGTCCACGAGCGATCCCCCGATGAGTCACGGTCTAAAACCCTTCGACCGGCGGGCGCCTCGCGAGGATCATTGGCGCCATGTCCGTACTCAAGGAGGTCGACTTCCAGCCGGAGCCGCGCCCGGTGGAGCTGCCGATGAAGATCTGGCTCGACGACGGCGACGCGGCGGTGGACGTGATCGACGCCCTCGCGCTGTCGCCGTTCGCCACCGGGGCCCAGCCCTGGTCGCGCACCGCGAGCCTGGAGCGGGTCCGTCCCGACGCCTCCCTCGCCCCCGCCTCCGGGACGCTCGTCCGGGCGGCCTCGGAGAAGGACGGCCGCGACTCGCGGCTGCTGTGCGGGGAGGGCTGGACGCTGCGCGTGGTCCGCTACCGCAACCGCGCCGCCACGGTCAGCGTGACCGCGGTCGACGAGGGGCTGGCCCGCTCGGTGATCGAGGAGGTCACCAGGGACGCCGAGGAGCCCGTCCCCGAGAGCGACCACGTGGAGATGGGCTTCTGGTGGCAGAGCCCCCGGGGCAGCCGCCGCTCGAAGAAGCCGATCACCGCCTCCCCCTGGGCGGAGATCTCCGGCAACTACGCCAGGTCGGTCAGCGAGCCGCTGTCGCGACTGATGTCCGTCACCCCCTCCGAGGCGCACGGCCGGCTGATCCTGCTGCACGGCCCGCCGGGCACCGGCAAGACGACGCTGCTGCGCACGCTCGCCCACGAGTGGCGGTCGTGGTGCCAGGTCGACTGCGTGCTGGATCCGGAGCTGCTGTTCCAGTCCCCCGGCTACCTCATGGAGGTCGCGGTCGGCTCCGACGAGCATGACCACGATCACGACGGCGACGGAGGCGGTGACCGGTGGCGGCTCCTGGTGCTGGAGGACTGTGACGAGCTGATCAGGGCCGGTGCCAAGGAGGCCACCGGGCAGGGCCTGTCGCGGCTGCTCAACCTGACCGACGGGCTCCTCGGCCAGGGCCGTGACGTCCTGGTCGCCATCACCACCAACGAGGACCTGGCCCACCTCCACCCCGCCGTCACCCGCCCCGGCCGCTGCCTCGCCCAGATCGAGGTCGGCGCCTTCCCCTACGACGAGGCCGCCCGCTGGCTCGGCACCGCCGAGGGGCTCTCCCCCTCCGGCGCGACCCTCGCCGAGCTCTTCGCCCGCCGCGAAGGCGTCCTCGACCGCACCACGGCCGCCCCGGAGAACACCGGTCTCTACCTCTGACCCCCGCCGCCGGGCGACCCCCGAGCGGCCCGTGGGGAGCTCCGACCGCCGCGGACGGGGCGGCGACCGCGGCCGCATGGTCGGGGAGCCACCGGGTAACAGCAGCGCATGCTCGATCTCCTACCGGAGGAGACCCTCCGGCAGCTCGTCAACCTGCTGGTCCGCCTCGTCGAGGCGGCCGGGGCGGCCGTCATCTTCGTCGGTGCCGCGATCGCGTTCGTGCGGTTCGTGCTGGTGGCCGTACGGCGGCACGACGACGGGTTCATCACCGTGCGGCTGTTCCTGGGACGCTTCCTCGCCCTCGGCCTGGAGTTCCAGCTGGCCAGCGACGTGCTGCGTACGGCCATCGCGCCGAGTTTCACGCAGATCGGGCAGCTCGCGGCGATCGCGGCCATCCGCACCGCGCTGAACTTCTTCCTGAACAGGGAGATCGAGCGGGAGGGGCGCACGGTGAACGACGCGCGCGGGCGCGGCTCGCTGGACGCCCCGGGCGGGCACGGCTCGCCGGACGACTCCGGCGGGCGCGTCCCGCCCGGTGCCGGGAATGGCTGACCTCGTCCGGATGCTCGTCCCCCTGATCGTCGTCATGGGGCTGGCCGCCGCGCTCGCCGTGCTGCTCTCCGGCGGCGGTCCCGGCGGCGCGCTCGCGGTGCTGCTCGACTTCCTCCTCGCGGCCGGGCTCCTGCGCCTCTCCCAGGCCCAGACCTGGGCGGCGATCATCACGGCGGCGCTCACGGCGCTGGTCCGCAAGCTCGCCGTCGCCGGGTTCTCCGCGCACCCGGCGGGACGGCGTCCGCCCGGACGCCGTCCCGCCGCCCCCGGCCCGAACGGGCGGGATCAGGGCCGTACGAGATAGTCGTGCAGGCGGCGGCACTGGCGGCCGAAGTCCGACGAGCGGCGCGACGGCGGGACGAGCCCGGCGATCTCCCCGCGCGCGCCGGCCCACCGGGCCACCTCGGCGCCCAGGGCGACGAGATCGATCGCGCCCGAGCGCGGCCGTTTCCCCGGCCCCGGCAGAACGTGCGGCAGCGCCGCCCGGATCACCTCCCAGACCTCCCGGTGGGCGCCCTGCGCGGCCGCCTGTCCGAGTCCGGCCACCGCGTGCGGCAGCTTCACCCAGGTCTGTCCCGTGAGCAGGGCGAGTTGCCTGCCGAGCGCGTCCGCCGGCAGGTCTCCCCGCGCCGCCATCCGCAGCACCAGCCGCACACCGTGGACCGGGTCTGCCTGGACCAGGAAGAAGGCGAGCAGCAGCGCGGTGGGCTCGCCGACCGGCCCGTCGCAGGCGGCGAGCGCCTCGGCGTGCCCTGCGTGGACCCCGGGCCGGTCCCAGGAGTGGAGCAGGTGCGGGAGACAGCGGGCGGCGACCACGTCGCGGTGCGAGGGCAGGACGGCGGGCCACCACGTCATGTACCGGCCGTGCTCCCCCCAGCGGCGATGCCGCACCTCACCGAGCAGCTCGTCGACGAGGGGCAGGCCGGTCGGATCGGTCCGCACCCGGGGGACCGGGCTCAGGTGGGCGCCCGGCGGCGGTTCGCGCTCGTCGGTGTGGTACGAGTTCTCGTTCTCGACGAACGTCCAGCGGACGCGCGTCTCCGGCTCGACCGGCCCCTCCGCCAGCCAGCGCGCCGCCCGGCGCCCGGCCTCGGAGGTCAGCCGTCCGGCCCGGGCGACCACCTCGGGATCGGCGGTTCCCGGCAACCGCAGCAGCGCCTGCTGGAAGTCGGCGGGCAGCGGTTCGGCCCCGGCGGCCTCGACCGTCTCCAGGCGGGTGAGGAACGCGGCGGGGTCGAGGTGGCCGGTGGCACCGGTCGGGGTCGCGAGCAGGACCGGCGGCAGCGTGCCCGCCTTGAGCGCGGCGAGCACCTCCGCGCACCGCCGGAGCACGAACCGGTGCGGCGCGGAGACGTCGTGCTCGAGGGGGAGCCGGTCGGGCCTGATCTCCTCGGGAGCGCGATACCAGGCCGATCCGCCGTCCTCGTCGCCCCTAGTGAGGAGACGCATGACGTAGTAACGGGCCCCGGTGAGGAGATCGCCGAAGGACATCCCCCCGTCGTCGCCCCCCGAACCGGTCATGACGTTCCCGGAGATCCACGTCTCCCTGGCCTCCGGGACCCTGCGGGCCTCCGGTCCGGGATCGGCGCCCGGGGAGACGAGCTCCGCGGCGATCGCGGTGAACCAGTCGTGGGGCGCGTACCAGTCCTTGCACCGGTAGAGGTCGCGGATCTCGTGGGCGCTGCCGGTGAGCGCGGCGCGCAGCGCCTCGCGGTCCTCGGCCGCGAACCGGACGAAGCCCGCGAGCCACCGCTCGGCCTCCTGCCAGTCGCGGGACCGGTCCGCGCGGGCCAGCTCGGCGACCGTGTCCGGCGGGCCGGGGAAGGCCCCCGCGGGATCGGGCGGGGTGAGCGGCGGAGGGGTGAGGACCTCCGGCTCCCGCTCAGGCTCCGCCTCTCCGCCGACCGCCCCGGCCAGGAGCCGCCCCAGGTCCGGCGGGAGCGCGCCCAGTGCCGCGCGCAGCGTCTCCGCGCCGAGCGGGGTGAGGTGCGCCGCGTGCTTGACCGCGAGACGCGCGGCACGCTCCTGCACGGCGTACGCCTCGTGGCCGAACGCGGACGCGAGAGCCGCGGCCAGCTCGTCGGCCCGTTCCGGCGACCGCCGCAGGGTCTGGTCGAGCCAGGTCAGTCCGGCACGCACCAGGCCGACCTCGGCGCGAAACAGCAGGCTCTCCAGCGCCTCCGTCACGTCGGCCGGGTCGAGGCGGCCGAGGCGGCGCAGGTGCCTGAGCGCCAGTTCCGCGACCGGTCCCGGCGCGGCCGGCAGCAGGCGCAGGTAGTCGCGGGCGCGGGCCTCCACCTCCGCGGGCGCGGGTTCGAGCAGCTCGTGGAGGCGGACGAAGAACCGCAGGTCGATGGCGTCCCCTCCGCGCAGGAACCGGCTGACGCAGCCGTGCACGAGCATCTCGCGGCTCACCCTCCCCTCGCCGCTCAGCGCGGCCAGCGCGCCGAGCCAGGACCCGGCGCGCGGCGGGTCGCTCCGCTCCTCGCGCAGGGCGCGGCCCACGCCCTGCGCCTCGAAGATCCTCGGCAGCAGGACGTCGAGGAGCGGGTCCTGGCGGAGCCCGCCCGCGCTGGGCGGCGTGGCGAGCCAGCCCAGCACGAGCGGGTCGTGCTCGGGCGAGGTCACGCCGGTACCGCGGAGCAGGGCCAGCACCAGCGGCAGTCCCGGCGAGGTCGCGGTGCGGATCCGCAGGACGAGCCGGGAGATCAGATCGGCCCGCCACCCGGGTTCCCGCGCGGAGATCACCTTGATGAGGGCGTCGGTGTCGCCCGGCCTCTCCCACTCGAAGATCGTGAACTCACGCCGGTTCAGCCAGGTGGCCACGGCCGCGGCGCCGCCGAGCGAGCCCGCCCCCGCCACCCGCAGGTGCTCTCCCCGTCCGCCCCGTCTCCTCCACGGCTCGAAGACCCTCGCCTCGCGACGCTCCGGCCTGAGATACCCGGGCAGTTCCCTGGCGACCTCCCTGCGCTCCGCGTCGTCGAGCTCCACCATCCGGGCCGCGAGCTCGTCGAGGCCGGCGTTCTCGATGAGCTCGCGGACCTCGTCCCAGACCGTCATCGGGCGTCCTCCCGGGTGAGGGGGGCCGGTGCCGCCGGGGAGGTGTCCCGGGTGCCGGCGGCCATCCGGGCGGCGAGCACGTGCTTGCAGGGACCGCGCGAGCCCCGGTGGTCGTACCACCACGGGCAGGTGCACGACCCCTCCGCCGTCCGCACCAGGCGGACGCCGCCGTCGGTGGTCACCTCGGCCGAATCGGGGCCGGTCAGCCGGACGGCGCCGGAGGCGACCAGGGCGCGGGCGGAGCCGAGCCTGGGGTTCAGCGCCGCGACGTGGTCGCGGTCGTAGGGCAGCTCGCGGTGGAAGTGCGCGGCCTCGAAGAGGTCGTAGCCGACCCGGCCCGCCGTGCCGAGCTGGGTGAGCGAGGCCCGGACCCGCTCCGGCGCGAGCCCGGAGCGCTCGGCGAGCAGGCCGAGCTCCAGGGTGGGCTCGAAGTCGAGCAGGATGCCGACCAGGTCGGCGTCGCCGGCCACCACGTCCGAGGAGAGGTCGTCCAGGACGGCCCCCTCCCCGGAGAAACCGCGCCAGGCCTGCGGGGACAGGACCAGCGTGTAGCGCATGCCCGGCAGTTCCAGCTCCCAGGCGCTGGACCCCGAGCCGTCCGCCGGTCCGTACACGCGCAGCGCCTTGGCGAAGCGCAGCGACGGCATCATCGTCGCCAGCCTGCCGACCCCGGCCAGATGGACCCCGCCCGGTACGGCCCGCTCCGAGAGCCGCAGCTCCCTGCCCGCGGGGACCGCCCACACCTCGGCCGCCGCCCGCTTCGGCAGGCCGCGCAGGAACCTGACGGCCTGCGGCCCGGCGAGCTCGGCGCGCAGGTCGAACCCGGAGGCGATCACCTGGACCTCCGCGAAACCGCGCAGCCACCGGTCGGGCAGCGGCACCTTCTTCTCCACGACCGCGCCGTCCAGGGTGGTCACGGTGAGCTCGTCGGGACCGACCCCGACGTGCAGCGGGTCACGGCCGCCGACCCTGGCCAGCGCCTCGCGCAGCGGGTTGTTGACGTCCACGTTGGTGGTGCCCCGGTCGAAGACCTCACCGTCGAGGGCGGGGCCCAGCACGTCCAGCCGGGCGTAGACGCCGCCGCAGGCGGAGAACGACTCGAACCTGAGGCGGTCGCCGCCGCAGGTCACGACCGGATCGCGGGTGAATCCGGGCTGCGGCCGGTGGTAGCGGGCCAGCGCCACGTCGGCGACCGCGAGCAGGCCGGTCGCGGCGGGCGCGGCCTGGGTGAGCAACCCGCTGAAGAACCGGGGATGGTCGAGGAAGCCCGTCGTGGTCCGGCCTCCGGACGTCGACAGTCCCAGATGTCCGTCGGAGAGCGTGGAGGGGCCGGCGTAGGAGTAGGCCTGCACTGCACTTGTCATGGGCCGGACGGTAGAGATCACGACCGACAAATCCGGCCACGACCGCAAGGCCGGCGTACGAACCACCGGTTTCGAAGGCTTCGAAGGCTTCGAGGGCCGGGGAGCGGAGGCGCGGGGGCGCGGGGGCGCCGGATCCGGTCAATGCCCCTATCCGATCCCCCGCCGGCTCGCGAACAATTCGGGGAACGCCGGTTGATTGATCCGGACGGACGATGGAACGGGCCAATGACCGCCAAGGACCAAACGACGCCCGCCGTCCCCCTCCCCCACAATGCGAGACGTCCGGAATCATACGGTCCGCAAGGCGAGTCTTGCCTTACCTCAGAGTGTCTGGACCGCACCTCAATGTGATCGGTCGCGTGCCGCCGGGCGCCTTCGAAGACACCCGGCGCCGGACGCCGGCAAACCCGTGGACCGGCGGCACGCATTCCGGACGCGGAGAAGTCATTTGTCCTCCAGAATCCCGGAACGCGTTCGGTTACGGACATCCGGCGTGCGTGAATTGTCCGCGGAGCGCCCGGGACGGCGTGCGCGGAGCTTCTCCTCCCCGCCTCCCCGCACCCGGCCCGTCCCCCCTTCCCCTCCTGCTACCTCGACCTCGACAGGTGTCGTGAGCAGCGAAAACGGAACGGAGGACACGCCCGGCGGCCGAGAGGGGCAAGGGCGGGAGGTCGCCGCGCCGCCCGCGACGGCGTCCGGGAAACGAACGGCAGTGGAACGACGGACCGGAGTCGCCCCAAGTGGCGGAAGTCGATTTTTTTCCGGGCGGCGAGGCCGGAAACCACCCGGAGGTCATGAAACTCCAAAGCGCCCAGATGCCCCCTTCCGGAAAACCCGCCGAGGGTATCCGACAGATCTCGGCATACAAGGCGCCTAGGAGCCCCGGCGCCGCCGTCGTTTTTAATCCCCCGCGAGCGGGAAGCATTTCCCAATGACGTGGAGACGTCGGAGTTCGGCCTTGAGTAATTAACCTGAAGGGTGGATCTCCGGTGGCAGGGGTTTCCTGAGCGCAGCGGTGAAAGGAGGGACTAGAGTTTTGAGCACGGGGAAGAGACGCGGGAACCATCGTCGGTCGGGTTCACGACCGCACGCTCCGGCGCCAAGATTAAGGAGTCGCACAATGGCACGTCAGCAAGTCGTCACGTTCACCGACGACATCACCGGCAAGAAGGCGGACGAGACCGTCTCGTTCGGCTTGGACGGCACCGCCTACGAGATCGATCTGAGCTCGAAGAACGCCACGAAACTTCGTGAGGCCCTCAAGCCGTTCCAGTCCGCCGCCCGCAAGGCGAACACCTCTCTGAGCCGCAAGGGCAGGGCGAAGGGCTCCGGCGGCAACCGCGAGCGGAGCGCCGAGATCCGGGCGTGGGCGAAGTCCCACGGGATCGAGGTGAGTGAGCGCGGGCGCATCGGGGGGAAGGTCGCCGAGGCGTTCGCCGCCGGCGACCCCAGCGTGGCCAAGGGATCGACCAAGAAGACTCCGCAGACCGCGCTCAGCGAGTGAGGCAAGCTCCCGGACCCTGGAGGGGTAGCGGCGTCGCAGCCGGCCGGGAGTGCTCGACACGACGACCCGAGGTGCTATTTCCAACCCGGAGGGGTATGCACCTTTGATCCAGATTGTGGGTTCTTGTCTCCGGGGGCGTTTCGTCGATGAGCAGCGAGGTCGCGCAGATCTGCTCGGACCTGATCAGGTTCGACACCACCAACCCCGGCCCCGGCGAGCGTCCGGCGGCCGAGCACGTCGCCACCCTGCTGTCCGACGCCGGGATCGAGCCGGTGGTGTTCGAGTCGGCCAGCCGCAGGACCAGCGTGGTCGCCAGGATCCCCGGCGACTCACCCGAGGCCCTGCTGATCCACGGCCACCTCGACGTGGTCCCCGCCCGGCCCTCCGACTGGCGGATCCACCCGTTCTCCGGCGAGGTCTCCGGCGGATGCGTCTGGGGCCGGGGCGCGGTCGACATGAAGGGCACCCTCGCCATGACGCTCGCCCTGGTCCGCGACTGGGCCCGGCGCGGGGTGCGGCCGGACCGTGACGTCGTGCTGGCCTTCCTCGCCGACGAGGAGGCCACCGGCGAGTACGGCGCGCGCCACGCGGTGCGCCACCATCGCGAGCTGTTCGACGGCTGCACCGACGCGATCAGCGAGTCCGGGGGCTACAGCGTCGAGGCTCCGGGCGCGCGGATCTACCCGGTCGCGGTGGGCGAGCGCGGCACCGCCTGGATGCGGCTCACCGCGACCGGCGTCGCGGGCCACGGCTCCCGCCCGCCGGTGGACAACGCGGTGGCCGAGCTCTGCCACGCCATGTCCAGGATCGCCTCCCACCCCTGGCCGGTGCGGCTGACACCCGGGGTGGCGGCACTGATCGAGGAGCTGTCGGACATCCTCGGCGAGCGCGTCGACCTCGACCGGCTGGAGGAGGAGGCGAGACGGCTCGGCCGGATCGGCGACCTGTTCGGCGCGCAGATCCGCAACTCGGCGAACCCGACGATGCTCCAGGCGGGCTACAAGGTCAACGTGGTCCCCGGCACCGCCGAGGGCCACGTGGACGGGCGGTTCCTGCCGGGATACCGGGAGGAGTTCCTGGAGACGATCGACCGCCTGCTCGGCCCCCGGGTGACCCGGGAGTTCGTCAACATCGAGGACGCCCCCTCGGCCCCGATGGACTCGCCGTTCTTCGACCGGCTCGGCGCCGCCCTGGTGGCCGAGGATCCGGCGGCGCGGCCGGTGCCGTACGTGATGTCGGGCGGCACGGACGCCAAGTCCTTCGCGGGGCTCGGCATCAGGGGCTACGGCTTCGCCCCGCTGATGCTCACCCCCGACCTCGACTACTTCGGCATGTTCCACGGCGTGGACGAGCGCGTCCCCGTCGAGGGCCTGGAGTTCGGCGTCCGCGTCCTGAACCGTCTCCTCACCTCCCGAGGTTCCCGAGACTCCGCGGCGCCGGCGCCGGTACCGGTCCCCTGAGGACCTGAGAAGCCCTGGGGTTCCCGGCCCTGAGGCCCTGGGAGGCCCTGGGCGGCGCGCGGGCCGTCCCCTCACCCCGGACCGTCCGGCTCCCGCGAACCCGCTCCGCACACCACGGGTCGCTCGCGGTGACCTCGGTGACCTCGGCCACTCTCCCCCCACCCTCACAACCCCGCGAAAGCAGGGCAGTCCCCATCACGATCAGGCCGTGCCGGGGACTTCCGGATACATGCCGGACACGGCTCGCTTGAAACTGGGGCATCATGACTCACGTGCCGATTCTCATGTACCCCTCGGTGACCGGCAGGTCTCGTGACGAGACGCGTACGCCGACGACGTGCCCTCCGGGGCCCGCCGGCGAGGCCACCGATCCACCCCGCCCGAGCGACCCGCGGCGCTCCCGCACCGCCTCCGGGAACGGCGCGGACCGGGAGTACCGGGGTGAGTGAGCACGGCACCGGACGAGGCCGGCACGCCAGGCCCAGGGGCGGCGTTCCCGCGCCGGGCACCCGGCCGGAGGGTTCCGACCCCCCGGGGAACGCGGTCACCGGCCTCCGTACAGCCGGCGGCAAGACCGGTGCAAGCGGCCCGGCCGATGATGGCCGCGTGACGCGCGACGGGAGCGACCAGGCGGCCGGCCGGACGGCGACCGAGGAGCGCGGGGCCGGCCTGATGGACCGCCTGCGCAAGGACCTGAGGAACCCCCTGTTCCTGCAGGGCTACGCGCTGATGATCAATACGGGGATCACCGCCGTGCTGGGCCTCGGCTACTGGTTCCTCGCGACGCACCTGTACACCGCCGCCGCCTTCGGCGAGGGTCAGGCCCAGATCAGCGCGATGCGGCTGTTCTCCTCCCTGACCGGGCTCGCCTTCGCGGGCGCCCTGGCCAGGTTCATCCCGGTGGCCGGGCGCCGTACCGCCGAGTTCGTCCTGCGCGGCTACGCGGTCGCCGGGGCCGCCGGCCTGGTGGCGGCGCTGGGGTTCCTGCTGACGTTGCCGATCTGGGGCTCGGTCTACGCCGACCTCGGCGGGCTCGGCCCGGGACTGTTCTTCCTCGCCTCGGTGCTCGTGTGGACCGTCTTCACCCTCCAGGACGTGACGCTGGCGGGGCTGCGCAACGCCGTCTGGGTGCCGGTCAACAGCCTGGCGTTCGGCCTGGTCAAGATGGGCCTGCTCGTCGCGCTGGCGTACGCGCTGCCGCAGGGCGGCGTCTTCGGCGGGATCTTCGTCTCGTGGATCGTGCCGACGGCCATCGCGCTGATCCCGATCAGCTGGCTCATCTTCGGCGTGATCATCCCCAAGCACGTCAAGAACACCGAGGTGAGCGCCGCGAATCCGCCGCGCCTGCGCGAGGTGGGCCGCTTCCTCGCCGGAGACTTCCCCGGCGCGTTCTCCATCCTGCTGATCCTCTATCTCGTCCCGGTCATCGTCGCGGGCTGGCTCGACGACGCGCCGACGTTCGGCTACTTCTCGATAGCCCACACGCTGGGCTCCATGGTCGGGCTGCTCGCGGCCAACATGGCGGTCTCGCTGACCGTCGAGGGGTCCTTCAACGCCGCCCAGCTGGCGCAGAGCGTGCGCAACGCGCTGCGGCGCACCTTCCTGATCGTCGGCCCGGTCGTCGCGGTGGTCGTGATCGGCGCGCCGCTGATCCTGAGCGTGTTCGGCCCGGGTTTCGCCGAGGCCGGCTCGCCGCTGCTGCGCCTGATGGCGATCGCCGTGCTCCCCCAGACGGTGATCGAGATCTGCCTCAGCATGCTGCGCGCCCAGAGCGAGGCGCGCAAGCTCGCCCTCGTCCAGATCGGGATGGCCGTCCTGGTCCTCACCTCGATAGCGGTGCTCTTCCCCCACTTCGGGATCGCCGCGGTGGGCTACGCCATGCTCGGCAGCCAGCTCCTGGTGGCGCTGCTGGTCTTCCCGAACATGCGCAGGGTGATGAACCATGGCAAGACCTCCCAGGTGAGCACCGGTTAGGACGACACGCGGCCGCCGGTTTGCGGTCCCGATGCCGTACGTGATAGACGGTCTCCAGTGACTCCTGAGCACATTGTGGCGAAGCGGACACATCGCCTCTGCCTCCCGCTGCCTTCCAACCGCCTGGGCCTGTATCTGGCCCTGCGGCACTGGTGTCGTCCCGGCCAGCGGCTGCTGATGTCACCGCTGTCGGCGGACGAGATCCTCTTCCTCGTGCTCGCGGCCGGGCTGCGCCCGGTCATCGCCCCGCTCTCCCTCGACGACGGCAACATCGACGTCGACGCCGTCGACCTCGACGCGGTCGACGCGGTGCTCACCACCAACCTGTACGGCCTGCCGGACCGGGTGGCCGCGTTCGGCGGCAAGATCCTGATCGAGGACGTCGCGCACGCGATCGAGACGAGCGTGAACGGCAGGCCGATCGGCACCTTCGGGGTGGCCGGCGTGTTCAGCCTGTCCAAACACGCGGGGGCGGGCTCCGGCGGGGTGATCGCGGTCGAGCACCTCTCGGACCTGCGCGCCCTGGAGCGCGAGCGCGACCGGCTGCTGCAGCCGGGCGTCTTCAGGAAGGAGATCCACAGCGTGCTGACCTCCGCGGGCCGGCACGCCGCGCTGCGCCTGAACATGGTCCGCCCTGCGCTGAGGGCCATGCGCGCGCTCGGCATGGAGGAGGAGCGCGAGGGATACCGCATCGCCCCGCGTCCGGCGGAGCTGCTCAGGGCGCTGGAGTACGCACCGCAGCAGCTGCCGGCGTTCGACTCCTGGGTCCAGGCCGACCTGCACGACTACCGGGCCAGGCGGGGCCACCTTTCGCGCTGGTACCAGTCGCGGCGCCTGCACGCGCTGCCCCGGCAACGGTCACGGCGGATCGCCGGCGTCTCGGTGCTGGCCGCGCAGCCCACCGTGGCGCCGGCCGTCCGCCGCCACCTGGACCAGCCGCTGTTCCGGGTCCCGCTGCTGGTCTACGGCCGCGACGGGGCCATCGCCGAACTGGAGCGGCACGGGGTCGCCACCGGCTACCTCTACGACCCGCCGTACGACGGCTACCTGCCGGAGTTCACCGACCCCTCTCCCGAGCCCGAGGTGGCGCGCTGGTGGGCCCGGCACGTGCTGCCGATCGACCCGCTGTACGCCCACCGCGCCCTGCCGGTCATCGAGCGGCTCATCCCCGCGGTCCCCCCGATGCCGCCCAGGGTGCCCCCGGGACGGGCCTCCTTCGACGTCGCTTAGCGAATCTGGCGGGCGACTAAGCGAATAGGGCGATATCCCCGATAGATTTGGCTCATTGATTACCGGCTGGCGGTTCGGGGGGTCGCTTCCTGGTTCCTGGATGGTTTCCGCGTGCCGTGACGCACACCCTTCGTGCCCGCGCCGACTGGATCTCGTCCTTCGCCCCGACGACGTCCAGTGCCTGGGACCAGGCTTCGAGAAAGGACCACCGCCTCGTGAACGGTAGGTTTGCGCGCACCGCTGGTCGTCCTCGCCCGGCGGGAGCCGGCGCATGAGAATCAGCGTCATCCGGCCCGCGGAGCTGGGCCCGGCCGAGATCGCGGCATGGCGGGGAATGCAACGTTCCAGCCCGCATCTCGACAACCCCTTCCTCAGCCCGGACTTCACGGTCGCGATGGGCGAGGTCAGCGCGGCGGCGCGGGTGGCGGTGATCACCGAGTCGGACGGGCCCGTGGGGTTCTTCCCCTTCGAGCGGCACGGCGGCGGGGTGGGCGCCGCGCTGGGCGGGTGGGTCTCGCTCTCCCAGGGGGTCGTCCACCGGCCAGGGGCCGAGCTCGACTCCGGCGCCCTGCTCAAGGCGTGCGGGCTGAGCGTGTGGGAGTTCGGCTGCATGGTCGAGCGCCAGCCGTGGTTCCAGCCGTTCGAGACGCTCCGGCAGGAGGCCGTGGTCCTCGACCTCGGCGGCGGCTATTCGGCCTTCCTCGACGAGCTGCGCGAGCGCTCCCCGAAGTTCCTCAAGACCACCCTGTACAAGGAGCGCAAGCTGGGCCGCGACGCGGGCGAGGTCACCTCCGAGTTCGCGGTGCGCGACCCGGAGCAGTTCCGGCTGCTGCGCGAGTGGAAGTCAGCCCAGTACCAGCGGATGGGCCGCCCCGACCGCTTCGGCAAGGCGTGGGTCGTGGAGCTGGCCGAGCGCCTGCACGCCGTCGACACCGACGACTTCGCCGGGCCGCTGTCGATGCTGTACGCCGGCGGCAGGCCCGTCGCGGGCCACTTCGGGCTGCGCACCGGCACGACGATGATCGGATGGTTTCCCGCCTACGACCCCGAGTACGCCAAATACTCCCCCGGCCTGATCCAGCACCTGCACATGGTCGAGGCCGCCGCGAAACTGGGGATCACCTCGCTCGACCTGGGCATCAGCAACGGCTCGGAGTACAAGGACGCGCTGTGCAGCCGGACCGTCCCCGTCACCGAGGGCATCGTGCGCCGCCGGTCGGCGGGCGCGGCGGCGCACTGGCTGCGCACCGAGCCGGTCCGCCGGGTGCGGCGGTTCATCCTCGACAGCCCGGTCCTGTACGGCGCCGCCGACAGGGCCATGAAGCGGTACGGTCGGCTGCGCACCCGCGGGAAGACCACGTGAGCCGACCGAAGGAGGGCCCGATGAGCGGTCACCCCGCCACGTCCGGCCGCGGGAACGGAAGCGGGAGCGGGCGCGCGGACGGCCGCCGCGCGCTCGAGGCGGCCATGCGCGACCGGATCGGCCAGGAGTGCCTGCACGTGCCGTCCGCCAGGTTCGGCCTGCTGCTGGCGCTGCGCCACTGGTTCGAGCGCGGCGACAGGGTGCTGATCTCGCCGACGAACTGCGAGACGGTGCTGTTCGTCGTGCTGGCCGCCGGGCTGGAGCCGGTGATGGCGCCGGTCTCCTGGCGCGACGGCAACATCGACGTCCCAGCCGTCGACTGGACCGGTCTCGCCGGTGTCGTCACCACGCACCTGTACGGCCAGCCCGACCGGGTGGCCGAGCTGCGGGCCGAGTGCGACCGGCGCGGCGTGCTCCTTCTCGACGACGCGGCGCACGCCATGCAGACGGTCGTGGACGGCCGCCCGGCGGGCACCTTCGGCACCGCCGGGGTGTTCAGCCTCGCCAAGCACGGGCGGGCGATGTCCGGCGGGTTCCTCACCGCGGAGGACCCGGCCGCGCTGCCCGAGCTGGCGCGGGCCAGGGACGAGCTGCTGCTCCCCGGAGGGGCGCGTGCCCAGCTGCTCGGCACGCTGCGGCCCGTGCTGCGCGAGACGATCTACCGCACCGGGCTGGTCAGGCCGATGTGGCACGCCCTCAAGGCGCTCGGGCTCGTGCGGTGGACCGGCCACCGCTGCCCGCCCCGCGAGGACGAGCTGCGCGCGGTCGTCGCCGCCGATCCGGTCGACCCGCGCGCCATGGACCACTGGCTGCGGATCGACCTCGACGACTGGCGGATGCGTCAGGGGCCGCTGCTGCGCGGCTACCACCGATCCCGGTTCCGGGTGATCGACCGCGAGCGGGAGCGCCGGGTGGCCGGGGTCGAGCTGCTGCGCACCCTGCCCTGGGCGGCCGAGGGCGTCCGCGAGGCGGTGCCGCAGCCACTGCTGCGGGTGCCCCTGCTGGTCGAGGACCGCGACGAGGTCGTCGCCCGGCTGGAGAGCCGGGGCGTGGTACCCGGTTTCATCTACGATCCGCCGCTGGACGACTACCTGGACCTGGTTCCCGCGGGGCCGACCCCGGAGATCGCCCGCTGGTGGACCGGCCACGTCCTGCCCGTCGACCCGCTCCGCGCCGCCCGCATGGCCGGCCTGCTGGCCGAGCTGGACGTCCGCCCGGCCGCGCGGCCCTTCACGGCGTCGCGGCGACCCGGCTGAGCGGAGCGGCGGGCGCGGCGGAACTGTCGGTCGTGTCCTCTACCTTTCGAGCAACGACGAGGAGGTTCCAGTGTTCCGTCAAGGAGACATCCTGATCATGCCGGTCACCGGCGAGTCCGTGCCCGCGCACCTGGTGGCCGCGCCCCGTGACAAGCATGGCCGGCTGGTGCTGGCGCTCGGCGAGGCGACGGGGCACGCGCATGCCGTACCGGGGGCGGGCACCCTGCTCGTGGGGCGTGACTCCGGTGCGCCCGAGTTCCTTCACCTGCCCCAGGGCGGCCGGCTGGTGCACGAGGAGCACGCCACCATCTCCCTGCCCAAGGGATGGTTCCGGATCGTACGGCAGCGCGAGTACGTGCCCGGCTCCTACGCCCGGTACGTCGCCGACTGATCGACCGGTTTCGCCCCCCAGCCCTCCCCCGGACAGTCAAGGAAGCCCATGCGCCCCCCTGCCCTCTCGCCCGAGCTGGCCGCGTCCCTCGCCGACGCCGTGACCAGGTGGGACCCCGTCGCCCATGCCACCGGTCCGGCGGATCGGCCCGCCGCCGAAGAAGGGGTCCGTGCCGCCTACCGCGGCGCCGGGCTCCCGGAGCCCGAGCGGATCGTCTGGTTCGCCTCGCCGGCCCGGGCCGCGGCGGCCGCCGTCGTCCTCACCGGCTCCGCGGAGGACCGCGACGCCGTCGGAGGGACCGAGGTTCTCCCGCCGGCGCTCCTCGGGCTCGATCCCGGGTCGCCCGTCCGCGATCTCGTCAGGACCAGGCCGTGGGAGCACGTCCGCGCCCAGGCCCTCTCCATCCTCCCGCCCGCCGGGTGGGCGGCGGCCTGGGAGTTCGTCGGTGCCGACCTGTGGCCGAAGGTCAACCGGCTGACGCGCGAGATCCGCCGCGGCATCGGCCGATCGGCGGCCGCGCCCGAGGTGACCGGCCCGCCCTCCGGCCATGCCGGCGAGAGTGACGGGGCCGGCGAGAATGACGGGGTCGAAGCGTTGCTGCGCCGCGCGACCCTTGACGCGGTCCTCGGCCAGCACGACGCTCCCTGGCTCGCGTTCTTCGACGCCCTCGGGGAGAGCACCGAGGTCGATCTCACCCCGCTCGGCGGCGTGATGCGCGTGTCGAGGGAAGCCGGCTGGTGGTGGCCGTTCGAACACGTCGTCCTGATCTGCGAACGCCCGGCCGAGCTGCACCGCGACGACCTGGGCCGCCTGCATCGCGCGGCGGGGCCGGCGCTGGCCTTCCCCGACGGTTTCGCCCTGCACGCCTGGCACGGCATGCCCGTCCCCGCGGAGTTCGGGGCCGTGATGGCCGACCTGTCGGCGCCGCGCATCAGGCAGGAGCCCAACGCCGAGCTGCGCAGGGTGATGCTCGAACACTACGGGTTCGACCGTTACGTGAAGGAGTCCGGCGCCGAGGTCGTCCAGCGGGACGAGACCGGAGTGCTCTGGCGGGCCGCGTTCCCCGACGACGAGTCCCTCGTCATGGTCGAGGTGGTCAACTCGACGCCGGAGCCCGACGGCACCAGCCGTACCTACTTCCTCCGGGTGCCGCCCTACGTCACCACCGCCCGTGAGGGGGTCGCGTGGACCTTCGGCCTGTCCGCCGATCAGTACGAACCGCAGAAACAGACCTGATCAACGCGGCCAGCCCGCGGGGATGCGTTCGAGCAGGCCGCCCGCGAAGACGCGGTGGAGATCGAGCGGTTCGAGATGCACGTATCCGATGTGGCAGTCGCACACGGGAAGCGGGCACGGGCGTGGGGCGAGCGCGCGCAGAGCCGATCCGTCGTAGAGGTTGCCGATCGGCTGCGCGACGAAGTGGCACCGCCGCACCGTGCCCTCGCCGTCGACCGACACCACGCTCCGGCCGGTGCGACAGGGCAGTCCGAGGCTGGGGTGCGGCCTCCTGCTGTAGTCGAACAACGGGTCGATCCCGGTCCAGACGGCCGCCTCCCGCTCGGTGTAGACATGTCCCTCGGCGGCGTTGATCCACAGATACACGTCGTCGGGGAGCTCCGCCCGCAGCCGCCTGGCCGGCTCGGCGTGGTCGGGGACGCCGACCACGCCGACGCTGAAGCGCACCCCGTGGGCGAGCAGCTCCCGGCATCGGGCCAGGAACCGGTCGTGCGTCACCTGGCCCGGGTGGTAGGTGACCCAGAGGGCGAGCGTGTCCAGGTCGGCTTCGGCGAGCCACCTCAGCCGGGTGCTCAGGTTGGTCTGGATGGCCACCCTGCGTACGTGGGCCAGGTGGCTCAGCTCCACCATCGCGGCGCGATACCACGATCTGACGAGCCCCTCGCCCCACGGCGTGAACAGCACCGAGATGGGAAAGTCGCGCGCCGCGACCCAGGCGGTGAAGCGGGCCAGCGCCTCTCGATCGGCGCGCAACCGGTCCGGGCTGTCGCGCCGCTTCGCGAAGGGGCAGTAGGCGCAGTCGTAGTCGCAACTGGCCAGTGGGCCCCGGTAGAGGAGGGTCAGCTCCTCGGGCTTCGGGATGTCGCCCGCCGGGGACGCGTCCACGTGCCGCGGTGTGATGTCCCATATCGACAGTGGGGCCCGCCCGGGGCCGGTCATCGGTCCTCCCGGAGGATCAGCGGAGATCATAGGAGTCCATGAGGTCGCGGGCCCTGTCGGAGAACAGGGCCGGCCCGATGGCGTCGGAACGGGCCAGTCCTTCGGGCGTCAGCCGTACGCGGGTGGAGTCGTCCACCACCCAGCCGCGCTCCGCGAACGTGTCGAGGACGAAGTCGTCGAGGACGTCGCCGCCGAAACGCGTCCTGTAGGCGGCTCGGTCGAGCCCTTCGGCCTGCAGCAGGGACTGGATGAGATGGCGCCGGCGCTGTTCGAGATCATCGAGCGCGAAGCCGACGTTGGCGACGCCGAACGCGGCACGCGGCAGCCGGATGAAATCGTCGATGATCGCGCGCACGTGCCGCACGCCCACGGCGTACTCGAAGGAGTAATGCAGCCGCGACGTGTAGGAACGGGCGCCGCAGCCGAGACCGACCATGCCGTCGCTCTGGCAGTGGTACTCGCTGCCCGACTCCGTGCCGGGCAGCCGGAACATCCGCATGGACACCTGCTCGTACCCGGCGGCCAGGAGATGGTCGCGGCCCTGGCGGTAGAGGCCGAGCCGCTGGTCGTCCCAGTCGCGGCCGAGGACGCCCAGCCCGGTGAGAGGCCGGACGTACAGCGGGTAGAGATAGATCTCCTCCGGGCGCCAGGCGAGGGTGGCGTCGAGAGAACGGCGCCAGGTGTCCGGTGTCTGGCCGTCGATGCCGTAGATCAGATCGATGTTGAGCGTGCGGAACCCGGCCTCGCGGATGGCGGTCAGCGCGGTCTCGACCTCGGTGCGGCGCTGCGGTCGCAGGGCGGCTCTGGCCTCGGCGTCGATGAAACTCTGCACCCCGATCGAGATCCGGGTGGTGCCGCGTTCGGCGAGCACGGCCAGACGGTCAGGCGTGGCGGTGGCCGGAGAGGTCTCGATCCCGAGCGGGGTGGTGGAGAAGTCGGTCCCCATGGTCTGCTCGGCCAGGTCGAGCAGCCTGGCCAGCTCGGCCGCCTCCAGATAGGTGGGTGTGCCGCCGCCGATCGCCGCGGTGACGAAACGCGCGTCGTCCGGCAGTGCCTGCCGCACCGCTTCCGCCTGGCGCCGGAGCGCGTCGAGGTAGGAGGTCACCAGCTCCGCGGGGGCACCGGTCCTGGTGAACAGGTTGCAGAAGCCGCACCGCATCTCGCAGAAGGGCACGTGCAGGTAGAGGAAGAGCGCGTCGGTGCGCTCCTTTTCCCAGACCTCGCGTAGCGGGGGCCGCGGGTCGAGCGGACGGTAGGCCGTCTTGTGCGGGTAGGCGTAGACGTACCCTTCGTAGGGCCTCACGTCGTGCGTGCCGTCGGTAGCGCTCATGTCTCTCATGCCGCGCTCCGGAGCGTGAGGAGGTGGGCCACCTGCGTGGCGTGGCAGTCGAGGCCGGCGGCCCCGCTCTCGGGCAGACCGGTGAGCCCGGGCAGCAGGTCGCCGAAGGCGTTCACCTCCGCCACGGCGAAGCGACGCCAGCCGATGCCCACCATGAGGTCGACCCCGACCATGACGGAGCCGGGAAAGCAGGCCGCCGCCTGCTCGCATGTCCGCATGGCCTGCTCCCACCCGGCCGCCCCGAGCCGGGCCCGGACCTGATCGAGATCACCACGGGTGCCGCCCAGGTGCAGGTTCGTCATCGGGCCACGGCTGGCACGGACAACGGCGTGCGTGGGCCGTCCGCCGACCACGACGACGCGGAGGTCGAACACACGCCCGTCCACCGACGCCTTGGGGAACCAGCGCTCCACGTGCAGCCCGTCGGGCGCGAGCGCGTCGACGATCATGGCCACGTCGGCTTCGTCGGTGTAGGCGCGCACGCGTAGCGAGTTGTGCAGCTCTGGGCGGATCCGCCCTGCGGCCTCCGGCCGGGGGCGGACGAGCTCGACGGAACTGACCGCGTGGATCCGCGCGGCCTGGACCTGGAGCGCCACGATTCCCGAGGCCGACGAGCCGTGAGCCGGTTTGACGAACACCCGGTTCCAGCCCGATCGGGCCATGAGGTCGCGCAGGTGGGAGTAGCCGGTGATCGGCGCGGGCAGGGCGGGCGGCACCGGCACGCCGGCGCCCAGCAACCGGGCGTGCGACCGCCGCTTGTCGAACATCACCGCGATCTCGTCGACGTCACCGAGCAGCCGGGCGCCCGGTGTCCGCGCCACCGCCCGCCGTACGCGCTCGAGGCCACGCACGAACGCGGTGTGCCAGGACGCTCCGCCGCCGACCCGGGTGGGCGCGCCGGGGCCACGCAGCAATTCGTCGGCCGCGGGGTCCTCGCCGGGGGAGTCGATGCGGACGCATGCCCGCTCCGGGATACGGAACCCGGTCCCGGCGAGCACGTCACGCCAGGGGACGACGAGGGGCCCGGGCAGGCCGCGCGCGCGCAGGGCGTCCCCGAACAGGGTCACCCGCCGGTCGCCGGGCGTGCCGACGACCGCGAGGGGCGCCGCCCGCGTGCGGCGATCGGCGGACGGGGGCCTTTCCAGCGCGGTGCCGGGCGCGGTCACTCGGACACCTCGATGAAGCGCCAGTCGCCGTCGATCTCCTGCTGCTCGGACACGTCGACCTCGACCCCGCTCAGGGCGGCCACGATCTTCGCGGCCATCTCCTCGCTCATGAAGTGGTGCCGCAGGTTGAGCCGCTTGAGGTGGGTGAGCGGCTGACCGGACAGCAACGCCTCGGCGCCCTCGTCGGACAGGACGCCCATGGACAGGTCGAGCGACTCCAGCCGCGCCACGATCGGCGCGGTGGCGACGGCGGCGGCCACCTCGTCCTGCCGCTCGCTGTCCTGCAGGCCGAGATGCCTCAGCGCGGGCAGGCCGCCGCCCGCGAGGATCGCCGCCCAGTCGTCAGGGCCGGAGTCGCCCGAGTAGCTCTCCTCGCCCAGCCACATCTCCAGGTGCCGCAGCGCGGGCAACGTGGACGCGCCGACCGCCCTGACCACCCCGGCCGGCAACCCGCCCGACTCGAAACGGAGGGTCTCCAGCGCGGTGTGCACGACGGGCTGGAGTCGGAGGCCGTCGCCGCCACGCACGTCGAGTCGTCTCAACCGGGGATACGCGGTCAGGAGCGGGGTCACGTCGGACTGCCCGATCCAGGAGATCTCAGACTCCTCGCTGACGTAGTCGCCGAGGAAGATCGCCTCCAGCGCGGGAAGGCGGGGCGCGGCCTCGACGAGCAACCGGATCGGTTCGTCGGCTCGGTCGTCGTCGTGCGCCCATCCCCACGTGCCCACGACCAGCGCTCGCACGGCGGCGCAGTCGACCTTGTCGAGCAGCTCACGGACGGCGTCGTCGATGGTCTCCTCACCGTCGTAGGGATCACCGCTGACGCGCCACGCGGCCTGCGACGCGGGCGTGTCGTCGGCGCCGGGGAAGCGGACGGGAAGACCGTGGAACGCGGTGAGGTGCTGATGGATCATGGGGGGACTCCTCGGTACGGGCAGGGGGTCAAGTTCTAGCAGCCGGCGCCGACAGATGTGGACCTGGCGGCCCTGCCTCCGATGCCTCCGATGCCTCCGATGCCTCCAATGCCTCCGATCAGGTGACGCGAGCACGGCCGGGAACCCTTCATCCCGTACGGCCGTCGCGTTCTCCTCCCGTCAACTTCCCGTTGCGCCGATTCCACAACGATCAAAAGGACATTTCTCTACATATCCCACACACAAGGAGATCCATGCGTTCACGGACTCGCCTCTGCCTGGCGGCGCTGGCGCTCTGCCTGACCGGATCCGCGCTCGCGCCCGCCGCGCTGGCCGACGGGATCCCCACGGTCAAGCCCCGGGTCGAGACCCCCGCCCTGTTCGACGACGACGCCGGCGGCAACGCCAACGGCGACGATCCCGCGATCTGGGTGCATCCCACCCGCTCGGGAAGAAGCGTGGTGATGGCCACCGCCAAGGAGGGCGGCCTGTACGCCTACGACCTGGACGGCAGGCGACTCCAGCACGTACCCGCCCCCGCGGCCCCCGGCGAGGACGACGAACCCGGCCGGTTCAACAACGTCGACCTGGTGTACGGCCTGCGCCTGTCCAACGGCGTCAGGACCGATCTGGCCGTCGTCTCCGACCGGGGCCGGGACCAGATCCGCTTCTACGCCGTCGACGAGGACGGGGCGGAAGGCGGGCGGGCACCGCTCACCGACCTGACCGACCCCGCCGTGCCGTTCGTGTTCAACACCGGCCAGGAGCAGGTCAACGACGCGCGGACCGCGTACGGCCTGGCCACCTGGCAGGACGGGACCGGCACCTACGTCCTGGTCAGCCAGCGGCACAGGACGCGCGTCGCGCTGCTGAGGCTGACCGCCACCGCGCACGGGAAGGTCGGCTACCGGCTCGTCCGCACCCTGGACCTGCCCGGCTCGTTCCGGCTGCCGAACCGTACGACCTGGACACCGTGCCTGGAGCCCGGCGAGCTGCCCCAGGTCGAGGGCATGGTCGTCGACGGGGAGCGGGACGTGCTCTACGCCGCCCAGGAGGACGTGGGCATCTGGCGGATGCGGGCCGACCTCACCGGCACCCCGAAGCTGGTCGACAAGGTCCGCGAGTACGGCAGGCCGGGCGTCTACGACCCCGAGACCGAGGAGTGCGCGCCGGGCGCCGACCCCGGTTACGGCGGCAGGCACCTGTCGGCCGACGCCGAGGGGCTGACGATCTACCACGGTGACGGCGGCGACGGTTACCTGCTCGCCTCCGGCCAGGGTGACAACACCTTCACCGTCTACGACCGGAAGGGCAACGACTACGTCGGACAGTTCCGGATCGGCGCGGGCCACGGCCTGGACGGCGTCGAGCACAGCGACGGCTCGATGGTGGTCAGCGTCCCGCTGGGCCGGTTCGACAAGGGCCTGCTCGTGGCACACGACGGTGAGAACACCCCGGGGGCGGTCGACGAGGACGGCGAGGCCAGGGAGAACACGAACTTCAAGTTCGTCGGGTGGGGCGACGTCGCCGGCGCACTCGACCTCGACGTGGACACCGACGGCTGGAACCCGCGGGACTGACGGTCCTCCGTCGCGGGCCGGCGCGGCCGGTCCGCCATCGCGGGCCCCCGCGCGGCCGATCCGTCGCGGCCCGCCCGAACCCGGTGGGGTCGTCCCCGCCACGAGCCCGCACGAACCCCGATGGGGTCATCCCCCGCCACGAGCCCGGTGCTGTCATCCCCGCACCGGGCTCGCCCGCGTCACGCGCCGGCGCTGTGGGAGCGCGGCGAGCTCCCCGCCGAGCGTTTTCTTAACAAGTTCCATACATGTAGTAATCTAAAGTCCTAGGACAGTAGATAAATGGAGGAACTGGTGATCGAGTTCCATCTGGATGCGAAGTCCGGCGTCTCGCCGTACATGCAGCTGGTCCAGCAGGTACGGCACGCGCTGCGACTCGGCCTGCTGCGCGAGGGCGACCAGCTGCCGACCGTCAAGGAGGCCGTGGCGCAGCTGGCGATCAACCCCAACACCGTCCTCAAGGCCTACCGGGAACTCGAGCACGAGGGCCTGGTCGCCGCCAGGCCAGGGGTGGGGACGTTCGTGACGGCGACCCTCACCGACACCTCGCTGGCCGCGCACGGCCCGCTGCGGCTGGAGCTGCAGCGCTGGCTGGCCAAGGCCCGCCGGGCCGGCCTCGACGACGAGAGCATCGAGGCCCTCTTCATGACCACCTTTCGGACCACCGCTCAGGAGGACATAGCGTGACCGCTGTCTTAGAGGCCCAGGCACTGGGCAGGCGGTACGGCAGGCGCTGGGCGCTGCGCGAGTGCACCATCGACATCCCGGCCGGCCACGTCGTCGGGCTGGTGGGCCCCAACGGAGCCGGCAAGACCACGCTGCTGAAGCTGGCCGGCGGCCAGCTGGAGCCGACGGCAGGCCACATCAC